>NZ_JBKEIS010000007.1:0-72338 GCF_046365365.1 Oribacterium sp. P9
CGGCAACGGAGGCACAGTACTCCGAGACCGGTTCAATCTAAGCCGGGGACCCTAAGCGGCACTAGGCCCTCTGCAATCGCTGAGTTTTCTTCATGAAAACTCAGCGTTGCTAGAGGGTGCTAAGGAAAAAAGTACCAAGTGCCGCTAAGGGGACCCGGCTTGATTTCACACGGTCTCTACGTATGGCCTCCGTTGCCGCCCCTTCGTAGCCCCTGGCTAACGTTCCTATCCAATATGGTTTGATTATGAAAATACTGGATATGTTTTTTGCCTGTAAGCATGACAGGCGGCTGCAAACTATCCACTCTTAGGCGATTTCAAAAATACTGGATACGAAAAACCTTATTTCCTAAGAGGAATCCGGGCTCGCGTATCCAGTATTTAAAAAAAGAAGTGTTATTGGATATCTGCCGAAAGAAAATCTTCTCTGAAGTCAGAAATACATATCCACTATTTTAAAAAGCGAGGATTATTCGATGGTACGCATATATGCGTATGCCTGATTTCGCAGAAAACTATCCAATAAGCTCCTTATTTCGAAATCGTGGATATTTTAGCTCTGCGCACAAAAATGATAGATGGTGCTAAAAATATCCACGATTTCAAAATTAACCGGTTATTAGATAGTGCCATCCATCTTCATCCAGTTCATCAGTTAAAATTTCCGGGCCGCGCGCGATAATCGTCTGGAAATCGAGCAGTATTCCAGCGCGGCAGAGTTACCGTTCACAGGTGTACTGATCAGGCAGAGGGGCCGGTTTACGAGTGAACAGTAATGGCCAGACTGTTACGTTTCTACATCGCCATGTAAGCGCTTTCCATACTGCGTCATCGGTGATATAATCGTAAAGAAGAACATAAGCGTGCTGGTCGACAGCATTCCATAGAAAAAGGAGGATTTTGATATGGCAGATATGGCGAAGGAACATCCAGACTGTGCGTACTGTGCAAAGGGTGAGCTGGTAAAGAAGTTCGGTTATGAGATCTGTGAGCTTCCGGCTTCCACCGTTTATCTTTTCAAGGA
Source organism: Oribacterium sp. P9 (assembly GCF_046365365.1). NCBI lineage: Bacteria > Bacillati > Bacillota > Clostridia > Lachnospirales > Lachnospiraceae > Oribacterium > Oribacterium sp. P9. The sequence goes on from NZ_JBKEIS010000007.1 coordinate 1,025, forward strand.
GCAGAGCCATCCGGGCAGATGCATCGTGGCATCGAAGCACCACGTATCCGAGATGCTGGAGCTCAGCGAGGCAGATCGCGCAGCATTTATCGCGGATGTCGTCACGGTTGCAAATGCGATTCATGCGGTATGCCACCCGAACAAGCTGAACTACGGTATGTACGGCGACACGGGCTGCCATCTTCACATGCACCTCGTTCCGAAGTATAAGGATCAGTTCGAGTGGGGCGGCACCTTCGCGATGGATCCGAACATGAATAAGATCACTGACGAGGCCGAGCTCGAGAAGATCGCTGCACCGCTTCGCGACGCGATTCTCGGAAAGTGAAATCAGAAACTGAAAGGCGGGAGGATATCGATTCCTCCCGCCTTTTCTGGACCGCCGAAATAGACTCTTCTGACGACGGGTGCTGATAGATTCCCGCCTGTAGAACCGTGGATCCATGTTTATAAACCTCAAAACCGGAAGACAGCTCTGCAGTGCCTTCCGGTTTTTTTATTTCTTCACTTCGTCGAGAATCTCCGCAAGGGCAGCGACCTGTGCGCTCGTGGTCGCCCAGGAGCTGCAGAAGCGGACGACCATCTGGTCCTCGCCGTACGGCTCCCATGGGGTGCAGATGACGTCCCGTGCCTTCAGCGCCTCAAGCGTCGTCTTCGGCAGGATCACAAACTGCTGGTTCGTCGGAGAGTTCAGGAAAAACGCGTATCCGCGGTCACGGAAAACCGCCTTGAGCTCCTCTGCGCGGTCGATGGCATTGACCGAAATCTCCGTGTAGAGCTGGTCGGTGAACAGCGCGTCGAACTGCACGGCGTTGAGGCGGCCCTTCGCGAGCAACGCGCCATGCTCCTTGATCATCGTCACCATCTGCTTCGGTGCCCCGCCGTGCGGATACACGACAGCCTCGCCACAGAGTGCGCCGACCTTCGTGCCACCGATGTAGAACACATCCGTGAGTCGGGCAATGTCTTCGATCGTTACGTCGGTGTCACGGCTCATGAGTCCGTAGCCGAGACGTGCGCCATCGAGGAAGAGCGGAAGCTTCCACTTCCGGCAGACCTCAGCGATCGCCTCGAGCTCCGCCTTCCGGTAGAGCGTGCCGTACTCCGTCGGATGGCTGATGTAGACCATGCCCGGGAACACCATGTGATCGTGGTCGCCGTCCGCATAGAACGCTGCCACCATGTGGTCGAGCTCCGCGGCATCCATCTTGCCGTCGTGGCTCGGAAGCGCCAGGACCTTGTGTCCCGTGAACTCGATGGCGCCCGCCTCATGACAGTTGACATGACCGGACTGCACAGCGACCACACCCTCGTACATCCGAAGCGTCGTATCGATCACCGTCTGGTTCGTCTGCGTGCCACCGGTCAGGAAAAAGATTTCCGCCTCCGGATGCCCGATGAATGCACGGATCTTCTCCTTCGCACGGTCACTGTAGATATCGGTACCGTAGCCCGTCAGCTGCTCCATATTCGTCCGTGTCAGTGCCTCCAGCACCTTCGGATGACAGCCCTCTGTATAATCACTTGCAAAATTCAGCATGATAGTCCTCCTGGATTTTTCTCCGCCCTGTGCGGAAACATACATAGATAGCATTTTAACACTGCGCGGCGTTAAAGCCAACTGATTTAAAGATTTTGATGACGTCCCTGTCGTCTGTCGAAAATGTACCTCCTGCAAGCAGAAAATCCAGTCGAAAAGGCGACTGGATTCATATAAGTTTCGAACCTCCGGCTGCCGTCCGCCGTGTCACGAGTGAACAGTAACGTTTTGCCAGGGGCAGCGGAGAGGTAGCCTATCAAAGCCATATAGAAGAATACTCCATAGCCCCTTAAGGAAAAATAGTGGAGAAATAATGGAATTTTGAATCGTTCCGCAACTCGTAAACCAGCGTATCCGTTCCTATACGCTCAGCGATTTTGCAAAGAATCATGAAGCTGAGATCCTGAAGGAAATCGGATAGGCACAACAGTGCTCATGATAACTCTTTTAACACGTCACACAGCAGTTCAAAGCCGGTCTGTATATCCGCTGCAGCGGTGGCTTCTGCCGGATTATGACTGATACCTCCGATACTCGGCACGAAAATCATCGCGGTCGGGAAATGCTTTCCGAATACCATCGAGTCGTGACCTGCACCACTGTTCATATGCTTATATGCCAGTTGTTTTTCTTTACAGTGCCGTTCGATCACCTGAATCACGTTCGGATCCATCTGTGCGGACGCCAGACAATGGTTCTGTCTAAGCCGGGTCTTAAAGCCCTTGCGTTCGATGGATTCCAGCGCACGCTTCAGAATCACTTCATCCTGAAGCAGTGCCTCTTCGCTGCCATCGCGCATATCGATGCGCAGATCTACGTGATCTGCGATGACGTTCTGCATCCCAGGAAATACCTGCAGCATGCCATAGGTCAGGGTGGCGGAAGGGGCCTGCTCCATCATCTGACGGGTAGACTCTGTGATAAATTCCGCAGCAGCCACCACCGGATCGTGCCGTAACGGCATCGAGGTGGTGCCTGCATGGTTCTGGCTTCCCTGAATGGTCAGCTCATAGTTAAAGATACCGACGATGCTGTCCACAATACCGATCTGCTTCTGCTCACTTTCAAGCACCGGTCCCTGTTCGATATGCAGCTCTACGATCGCTCGAATATCATCACGTTTCGCGCTTTTCAGCGCTTCCGGCTGATACCCGGCAGATAACAGTGCTTCACGAAGTGTGACACCATCACGGCCGACTTCCTCAAGATCCTCCTCTTTCAGCGTGCCACAGATCGCACGGCTCCCCTGACAGCCAGAAGCGAAACGACTGCCCTCTTCCTCCATCAGACCGACCACTTCCAGGCTGTGCTTCGGAACGTAGCCCGACTGTTTGAGGTATCCCAGCGCGGCTACACCGGTCACAACGCCCAGTGCGCCATCATATTTTCCACCATTCTTTACAGTATCCAGGTGGGATCCCGTCAGTACGGTACCTGGCTCTGTCCCCGGAAGCCGCCCATACACGTTCCCGATCGCATCCTCTCTGTATTCCAGCCCCTGCTCTTCGATCCACTCACGCAGGATGGTCTTCGCGATTCTGTCTTCCGGAGTGTACGCTGCACGCCAGATCTCTCCGTCGATACGTGTCGCATCGGCCAGCTGACACAGCATCTCTTCTATTTTCAACCCAGCTTCGTTTCCCATCATAAATGTCACCTCATTTTATCGGCTGTTTTCTGTCAATATTTCCCGAAATCGGATAGGCCATCCGCAATCATTCATCATATCCATACTGCACTGGTCTTTCAGCGACCATGCTTAAATCCGGTTGCGGCTGGTAGGAATACTTCGGCCTGTCATATTCATGCTGCCCCATATCATTGTTATCCGTCCACAGCTCACACTGTGTCATCACCGTCTGCACAGCATCGTCCATTCCCTCCGGCGGATAACGATGACTTCTGAGCAGACGTTTTATCATGATACGCATCCTCGCTCTTGCCGAGTCGCGCTTCTGCCAGTCGATTGTACGATTTTTGCGTAATGTATCTGCCAGCTCTTTGGTAATCGCAATCAACTCTTCATTTTCATAGAAATCCTTGATTGCCTGTGGCTTCGTCAGCGCATCATAGAATGCCAGCTCATCTGCTGTCAGTCCGAGCTGCTCTCCTTCTTTATTTGCCGCTGCAATCTGCTGTGCAAGATTTAACAGTTCCTCGATAACCTGCTCGTTCGTTAACATGCCGTTCAGATAAGCATTCATTGCCCTCTGAATGATCTCGCTGAACTTCTGCGATTTTACGACATTCGTATGACGGTAAATCTGTACCTGCTCTGCAATCAGCTTTTTCAACAGCTCTACGGCGAGATTTTTCTCCTTCATCTTCGAAATTTCCTCAAGGAATTTCGGATCAAAGAGTGAAAATTCCCTATCAACATCTGAGAAAAGATTAATGACACCTTCGCTCTGCACGCTGGCTTTCAGAAGCTCGTTAATCCGGGCATTCATTTCCGGCAGAGATATCTTCTTGCCTTCGCCCTGGTTCATAAGCCGCGTTACAAGCACGCGCACAGATTCAAAGAATGCCGCTTCTACGCGCATATCCTTCTCTACCAGAGAAGAACACAGCGATAACGCCTGTCCGAGAAGCAGTCCTTCTTTCAGAAAGTCCTCACGCTCCTGCTCCTTATCTACGCCAACGATAAAATTCACTGCGCCACTGATCGCTTTCGAGCGTTCCAGATTCGTGCCACTTATGAACTTCGAATAGTTATATCCATGGAACAGATCCCGGCAAATCGACAGCTTTTCGAGGAACTTCGGATATGCTACCTTTGCAATATCCGTATCTCCATAATTCTTCTTATCGCGGGCGGTATAGTCGTTCATCGCCTGCTTAAGAGCAGATGCGATTCCCACATAATCTACAACGAGGCCGCCTTCCTTGTTGCCAAATACACGATTAACTCTCGCAATCGCCTGCATCAGGTTATACCCCTGCATCGGCTTATAAACATACATGGTAGCCAGGGACGGAACATCAAAGCCTGTCAGCCACATATCTACAACGATCGCGATCTTGAGCGGACTGTCATTATCCTTAAACTGTTTTGCAAGTTCATCCTTGCGATGCTTATTCCCTATGATTTTATTCCATTCCTCTGGATCCTTGTTGCTGCTGGTCATGACAACAGCAACCTTCTCTGTCCATGACGGACGCAGCTGAAGGATGCGCTCATATATCTTCATGGCAATTGGTCGCGAATACGCTACGATCATTGCCTTTCCGGTCAGCAGACTGGCACGATAATTTTCGTAGTGGTTCAGGATATCATCCACCAGCGAATGGATGGTCTTCTCATTACCGAGAATAGCCTCCATCTGTCCCAGCTCTCTCTTGCTTTTCTCGATAACACCAGGATCCGCATTATTCGCCATGATATCATATTCCTGATCGATGAGCTTCAGTGTCTGCTCATCCAGCTTCAGCTTAATGACACGGCTCTCGTAATATACCGGACGGGTGGCACCATCTTCCACCGCCTGCGTCATATCATAGATATCGATATAATCACCAAACACCTCACGAGTGTTGCGATCTTTCAAAGAAATAGGTGTACCAGTAAATCCGATGAAGGTCGCATTCGGCAGCGCATTTCGGATGATACGCGCAGAACCGATTTTGATTTCACCGGTCTTAGCATCGACCTTTTCCTTTAAGCCATACTGTCCACGATGCGCCTCATCCGCCATAACCACAATATTTCTACGTTCAGAAAGGCAATCGAAGGACTCCTCGAACTTCTGCATCGTAGTAAAGATGATACCGTTCGCTTTTCTGCCATCCAGCAGTTTCTTCAAATGTGCGCGGCTCTCAGCATGAACCGGCTCCTGCCGCAGGAAGTCCTTACACTTTGCAAACTGCCCATACAGCTGGTCATCCAGATCGTTACGGTCTGTGATGACCACAATGGTCGGACTATCCAGCGCATCCTGCAGACGATGTGCATAGAAAACCATCGACAGGGATTTTCCGCTGCCCTGCGTATGCCAGAACACGCCGCCCTTACCATCCGTTTTCGTAGCGCGTCTGGTAGATGCTACCGCCTTATTGACCGCAAAATACTGATGGTATCCTGCCAGAATCTTAAATTGCTTTGTGCCTTCGTTGGAGAAACAGATAAAATTCTTTATGATATCCAGCAGACGCTCCTTTTCAAAGATGCCCTCAAAGAAGGTATCAAACTGAGCATACTGCGTATTCTCGTAGCTGCCGTCCTTGGTTTTCCACTCCATGAAGCGATCTTCACCGGATGTGATTGTGCCGGCCTTTGAAGTCATAAGATCACTCATGACGCAGATACAGTTGTAGATAAACATGGAAGGAATCTCATGCATGTAATTCCGGATCTGCGAGTACGCCTCCGATGCATCTGTCTCCTCACGAGACGGAGATTTTAACTCCACCAATACCACAGGCATACCATTCAAGAACAGCAGAACATCGGGGCGCTTATTGCTGTTCTCTACGAACGTCCATTGGTTCGCTACGATAAAGGAGTTGTTGCCAGGATTACTATAATCCACAAGATAAACAAGACCTGAGCGCTCTTCACCCTTAACAAAATAGCGCACTTCAACACCATGCTGCAGATAATCCATAAACAGGGCGTTTTTCTGCACCAGCTCAGCATTTTCAAAATTTTTCAGCTTATACAGCGCATCTGCAATCGCATCCTCCGGCATAGTCGGATTCAGACGGTGCAGTGCATCGTCCAGTTCTTCTTCATATAGAGGGCTTTTAAAATCACGCTCCAGGTCAGGAGCATAGACATGCCGATACCCCATGTTCTGAAACATCTCTATAACAGAATTTTCATAGTCTGCTTCGGTATAAAAACCTGCCATAGGTTAATCACACTCCTTTTTTCGTTATATTTTTCGTGGCAAACAAGAATTTAGCGGCCTAAAGGTCAATGTCAGAGACATCAAGCTCACCGGACATAAGTTTAGGTAAGAGTGTGTCTCGAAGAATTTCTAACCGCTTATTTTGCAAACGGTTATTTACGATTTGCTCTATCATTGGAGCAGTTATTGAATCAAAACTATCAAGTGTTGCTTCATCGGGAAGAATAATTTCAAATGCATCGAAGTCTTTTTTGCCGATATGAATTACTGTTGTAGCAACTTGTGTTTGTTCAATTTTATTCAAAAGAGGTTTTATAGTATAGAGAACAAATGCTTTTCCTTGAGGGCGATTGTTTTCAAAAATGCAAACTCGTTGATTTAACCAAGCAGGCTCATTTCCCCAAATATACGGACGAAATTCGCCATCCATACCTACAACAATATCTCCGGGTTGAATTAAATGCCCTTTTGGATGTTCTTCGGTAGTAAAAGTCACAAATGCTTGTTCTTTCAAGTCACGAATACGGATAATTGGTTTACCGAGTCCATCTGTATTAAATAGCTTGGAGGCAAAAGGCGCACCATATATGATGTTTGCAATAGCGTATATGTTTGTGTCATTCCAGTTAGAAGGTCTAACGCCACCAAAAGGCTCGAAATCAACAAACCAAGCTTTGTAAAGAGCTTGCATTTGCTCAAGTAAATTCTTGTTTATCTTGTTATTTAACTCAATTTTATCATCAAGTGTAGATAGTATAGAGGCGATTTTACATTGCACCTCGATTGGCGGATAAGTAATAGGTACTTCACCCATAAACTTAGTGTTGATTGATGGCATTGTAGCTCCAGTAGCTATTCCACGTACAAATTTCTTTGTTGATTCAAGTGTGAAATAGTAATAGAGATACTGTGAATCAATTTCACTAAGCGGACGAACCCTTAAACAACGCCCTGAGAACATCCACCCATCATAATCATCACTAACATAGGAACAACGGTCTACCGAACCGACACGACTAAAAACGATATCACCCTTTCGCAAAATATATTTGCTGAGGCGTGCTTTATCCGTATCAGAAACACATGGCAAATTCTGTTCGGTGAATTTTTTCTTACCCAAATGTTCAACCGTCACGATTGGAGTTCCAGTCTGGACATAGTCTTCTTTATGTAGCTGACTGCCAAAAGGTCCAGTCTGTATGTCTGCAAGGTCAGAAAGAGGCTTCGCTATAAACTCAGATTTCATACCCAATCGCCCCCAGTTTTCTTCTAATTTCATCCTCCAGCTCATGGGACTTCGCGAACATATCCGACAGTTCCGATGTCAGGCGTGCCATTTTCTCCTCGAACGGTTCACCGTCATCTTCCTGTTCCTCAATTCCCACATAGCGTCCAGGAGTCAGAATATAATCCTGCTTTGCGATATCCTCTATAGTTGCGACCTTACAGAAGCCCTGCACATCTTCCAGTGTGCCGTTCTGGAATGCTTCAAAGATATCTGCCAGTTTCTGAATATCCTCCTCGGTAAAGTCACGATGCTTGCGGTCAACCATGTGTCCCATTTTACGGGCATCAATGAACAGTGTCTTGCCGGACTGCTTCTTGCCTTTTGTGATGAACCACAGGGTAACCGGAATCGTTACGCTGTAAAAGAGCTGTGTCGGCATAGCGATGATACCTTCGATCAAATCATCCTCGATGATTCTTTTACGGATTTCACCTTCGCCGCTGTTCTGGGTAGATAAAGCACCATTCGCAAGCACCAAACCGATTTTTCCGTTCGGAGCCAGGTGATGAATCATGTGCTGAATCCATGCATAGTTTGCATTGCCCGCAGGCGGTGTTCCGTACTTCCAGCGCTTATCATCCAGCAGTTTTTCCTGATTCCAAGGATGATAGTTAAAAGGTGGGTTAGCAAGGATAAAATCCGCCTTCAATGTCGGATGCAGGTCATTTGTAAAGGTATCTGCATTGTACGGTCCCAAGTCTGCATCGATACCACGAATCGCCATGTTCATCTTCGCCATCTTCCATGTATCTGGATTTGCTTCCTGTCCATACACAGAAATTGAACCGCGCTTGTGTCCGTGCGCCTCAATGAATTTTTCGCTCTGAACAAACATACCGCCACTGCCGCAACAGCAATCGTATACGCGACAGTTATCGAACGGACGCAAAATGGATACCAGCGTTTTTACCACACTGGACGGCGTATAGAATTCACCACCGCCGACACCTTCCTTTTCTGCAAACTGTGCAATACAGTATTCATAAGTACGACCGAGCAAGTCTTCACTTGCCATCGTATCGCTCATGTCGATGTTGTTGGTAAAGATATCTACCACATCGCCCAACACTTTCTTATCCAGGTCAGGGCTTGCATAATTCTTCGGCAGCACATTCTTCAGCTTCTTATTCTCGGCTTCAATGGCTCTCATGGCATCATCGATAGCCGTACCGATTTCCGGAGTATGTGCCTGAGATGCAATATTGTCCCACCGTGCCACTTCCGGCACAAAGAAGACATTATCCATCTCATATGCATCACGGTCATTCTCGAATCCGTCTCCCTCATCTACCAGCTTCTGATGCTGCTTATCAAATGCTGCTGAAATGTATCGAAGAAAAATCAGTCCGATGATGACCTTTCTGTATTCTGCTGCTGGGATATGCCCCCACAGGACGCAGGCCGCATCCCACAATTGCTTTTCAAAACCGATATTGGCATTTGTCTTATCCGACATTGAATTCCCCTCCATCTGTTGGTTGACTTCCTATATACTTTTGCTTACTCGTCCAGTGTTTCATGACTGACTAAAACGGCAATGAATCGTTCCACCGATACGCAGAGTTCATACGTAGTAAACCTTTTAGACAGATTATAGCACGTCCCCTCCGCTCAGACATCACTCTGCTCGTCGATGCAGGGCGAAAACACCCGAAGATCTAATAATATCGTAAGAATCGGTAAGCTTCTCTCTATAGCATTTTTCGTTCGGATTCGCTAACATAGAGATAGTAAACTTCGCGGGACGTGTGTCCCGGAAGTTTTTGGAGGGTGAATGTATGAGAAAGAGCATGAAGAAGTATCTGGCGGCGGTTGTGGCGATGAGCGCGCTGCTGCAGCTAACCGCGTATGCGGGGCCTGGTTTTTCGGCGAGCAGCTCGCGGGAAGCGGCGGCAGCGGCAAACGCACAGTATGAGGCGGCGGCTCAGCAGGCAGCAGCTCAGCAGGCAGCGCAGCAGAAGGCGCAGAATAGCACGGGTACGGGCGCTTCCATCAACATGAATTCGATCAATCAGGGCACCGTATCCCCGGCGGAGGCCATGGCCATCGGTCAGAAGCTTGCCACCGTGAACGGCATGAGTGTCACCTACCAGCTGCCAAACAATCAGACGGAGGTCCTCGACGGTCTGACGATCGCAACCTGGGTAAATGGCAGTCAGGGCCTGACCGTATCCGTCGATGCGGCGAAGGTGGCCGCCTATGTACAGGGGCTCCGGAATAAATATGATACCCCGGCCGGTACACAGACCTGGCAGAGTGCGGACGGCACGGAGAAGTCCATCAAGACGAATTATGGCTGGCACATCGATCAGGCGAAGGAAACCGAAGCCCTGATTGCAAACATTCAGAGCCTGCAGTCCGTGACCCGCGAGCCGGTATACGCCTCCCGCGCCGTGCAGACTGAGATGCCACAGTGGGGAAAGACCTTCGTGGAAATCGACCTCTCCTCCCAGCATGTCTACTTCTATCAGGATGGCAACTGCGTCTGGGACAGCAAGTGCGTGACCGGTACCGCAACAGATCCGGACCGTGCCACCCCGACCGGTGTCTTCGCGCTGAAATACAAGCAGCGGGACCGTGTCCTCCGCGGACGCATCAATCCGCAGACCGGAAAGCCGAGCTATGAATCTCCGGTCGCCTACTGGATGCCGTTTAACGGCAACATCGGTCTCCATGACGCAAACTGGCGCTCCAGCTTCGGCGGAAACATCTACCTGAAGAACGGAAGCCACGGCTGCATCAACCTGCCACCGAAGAACGCGAAGACGCTCTACGAGCTCATCACGCCAGGCACGGTCATCGTGGTATGTGACTGATGAAAGGTCGGAGACATTGACCTAAGCCAGCGTGTTTTCGGCTATCATGACCAAACAATAATCCACCAGATGGCGGTTTATAGCCATCTGGTGGATTTTTTGTTCAGTCAAAGTCTTATTATGCTGCTGACCCTTTGATTTGTTCGTATATTGTTCGGGTTCTATCAAAGTCGCTATCTTCAGCCGCAATTATGTAGACAACGTTCGGATGATTCTGCTGCAGTTGTCCGATTGCCTGTAAAATCCTTTTTAAGAATAATTTGTTAATTACTGTCATTGGCGAGCAATAATCAATTTTAATGACTAACTCTTCAAGACTATTCAACAGGTCAATCTGGCCAGATATCATCGCAAGGTCATCTATCAGAAGTCTGGAACCTGGCAGGACGCGCCTGCAATGAGGAAAATCGAGTACATTGAGATCAGCATCTATAAAGAACAGATTTTCGTCCTCTGAAGACCACGCCCTCACTTGAACATCCTTCGCAAGTGGTCTGCCATCTAAATACGAGGACAAAATTTGATAAGTTGACTTCAAAAATATCCTCCTCAAAAATCGAAGCTCATGCCCGTATCATTCTGGATTGCAAGATCCGACAATTCCAGCATGGTTTCATATACCTTCTTTAACTGGCGGTCAGCCGGACTCTTCAGTCTCTGTTCGATCCATTCTTTAAATTTCACGCATCTTTCAGGGTGAAAGTACTCATAGTCACCCCAATCAAACATTGCATCCAGTTTGGACCACATTTCTGAAAGAAAACCATCTTCTTCCAATGCCTTTGCAGTCTCATCGCCAAAATAAAATTCTTTGATATTCTCTCCATCCACATACGTATACTCAGGGCTATTGCCATAGTGAACGGCATTCTTATCCAGAGCTACACGAATCCACATACTTACATCTCCTCTCTACGCTTGATCTTAAAATGCGTCTTTTCCGGATTTTTTGACAACGTTCCATCAAGTAAGCAGTAGGATTTTTCTTTTTTATCGTAAATTCGCAGATAGCCAGCAACTTTATCGCATCGAACAATATACCGGCTTCCTTCAAAATTATATTTCACGCCACCTTCTGTGCGCTGTGTTACAACATCGCCATTTTCTGGAATGAACTGATCAACGATTTCATTCAGATTAACTTTTTGCTTGATCCAGTTCTCATTGTTATTTGCCTCACGTACCTTACTACGGTCATACCGTTCCTGTTCCAAAGAACTTGACGGAACCAGATTTTCAATATAGTCTTTCGAGATATCAGAGTAAGCCGATTTGTAATCTGCCATTATGCGACCCTCCTTCTCTCAAACGGACGAGAAGCCCTCTTGCTACGAGTATGGAAGTCAGAAAAGTAGCGATAGTCAATTCCTAAAATATCAAGTTGGCTATCAACAATGGAATCATGCTTCCCATATATCATCAGTTTTGAAGGTCTTAAACCAAGTATCTTGTTTACATACGGAGTTGCAGAAATGGCATCCTCAGCATTGTCACAGCCAAGAAAACCTGATGCACACATGACGTGTCTTGGTACATTTTTGAAGTGACGAGTCGTTATCTGAATTCCACTCCGAGTATTGAACACGATTTTTACGTTGTTTGCTACCAATACTGCTGCAAACAACTGGTTTGCCAGCATCGCCATTTCCTGCATTTCACAGTCCATATCCCTGGTGATCGTTATATCTGGAACTACAACACCTAAGTAGCGCTGATAAACCGGAATATCATCCGGAAGATTTTTGAACCGACGAAAGTTCTGAACGTCTCCCATGTAGAAACATAGAACCGTTTCTGTTTCTGGTAAAATCAGGTTACTCTTTCTGTTTTCGTACGTAACCATATCTCGAGGCCATTCATCCAGAAAGTGTTCTTTCTGAAAGATGGGCCACCCATCTGAATCAAATTCAATTTTCCCATATGCACATCGGTATAATTCGTCCGATATGTGTATCAGTTCCATCAAAGTCATACTGACCTCCTTCTGGCGTTCAATCAAAAAGGGCGCCGACAAATTGTACACTTTGTACAAAACGCCAATTGTTGCATAGAGTCAGATATGCTAAAATGCAGATGTTCGATTTGCTAATAGCATATCTGTATGAAGCGCACTGGATTGCCGCGGGTACGGCTTTTCAGTGTGCTTTATTATTCACAAACATAAACATCACCACCTTTCATCGATCACTTCCACAATGAAACAACATGCGCTATTGTGCTCTTGCCAAATCCACCAGTTGGACGAAGTAATACTTTCTTCCACGTTTGCGATCATCTCCCAGAAGAATCTGCTTATCCTCAAGTTTGTCTAAATAGCGTTTTGCTTGTCCATTCGTTACTGAAAGCTGCTCGGCAAGATAAGCCACGCTAAGAATTGGTTGTGTGAAGATACATTCGATGATCTGATCGAATTTAGGGCTGTTGATCGCTTCCTTGACTTCAGCCTTTGTTTTTTCGTAAAGCTTGTTAAGATCATCGATGTAACCACTCAATTTTTTGGCCTGCACAATACACTTCTAGTGCATATCTGAATTTCCGACGATAAATGAAAAGACGAGCCGGATAAATAATTCGCTCATATCGAGTCCGCGCTGCGCGGAATAGCGCTCGATCACCTTCGCACAGCGCTCATAGGAGCCCCTGTATTTGTCCTGCGTCAGTCGGAGATCCAGCTGGCAGAAATCTTCCATGGCAATCTTCCGTACGCCCGTCTTTTCAGGGATGCGATCGATTCGTTTCGTGATGTACGCGAACTGGTCATCTGCCCGGATCAGTGCAAGTGGCACCGTCGCGATTCTGGCTGCATCCGCCATGCACATGACGAGCTGCTCTGCTTCGGGCAGTGCTTCGAATTACTAAACCTGTGGCATTAAGATATAGCCGTTCGGATAGTTAACGAGCGTTAGCCGTGGCTGTTCTTCATTTGACAGCAGGTGGAGTGACAGCTTTTTCCGGACACCGGTCACGGTATATCCATGTTCTGTATTATCCTTTGTAATCTGCCCCAGCGTTTCTTTATCGAGTTTGATTTCCGGAAGTACACTCGTTCCGAAAAAGCGCTTGATGCACTTTTTATAATTTTTATTTTTCCAGTATCTGCGGATCCAGAAGAAAGTCATAAATATTCACAGTCAGGATACCATACTCATCGTAATATGGCTGAACGATGTCTTTGGTAACAACGATTTTCTTGAAAGAATCATCAATCTTTCTAAACGGTCTGATTTCCTGAGTGCGCTTTGCTTCATCTGGCAGCGAGTATGCAGACTGGATATAGTATCTAAGCGAACCAAGATTGCATACAAAATCAACCTCAAGTTGTTTGCGAATAACTTTACCGTCCTGATCACGATCTGCAATGGGGATTACACCTACATCAACACTGTAACCACGCATACGAAGTTCATTATAAATTACGTTCTCCATAGAATGGGTTTGCTCAAACTGGCGAAAATTGATTCTTGCATTGCGAAGTCCAAGATCGGAAAAATAGTATTTCTTTGGAGTTTCGATATAATCCTTTCCTTTAATGTCATATCTTTGTGCTGATTCAATCAGGAAAGAATCCTCAAAACAATCCAGATATTTCTTAATGGTAGCGGAAGTAATTCTGGATTTCTTAACCGTCTTGAACGTATTCTTCAATTTTTCCGGATTGGTCAGCGAACCAATAGCAGAGGAAAGAATGTTCAAAAGATCTTCCAGTTCTCCAATGTTCTTCACTCGGTTACGCTTGATAATATCTCGAAGATAAATTTCATTGAACAGATTCTGTAATACAACTGCCTTCTCGTTTGCTCCCTCACGAAGAACAACCAGAGGGATACCGCCATATAACATATATTCAGATAATCCCATGTATTTATCACCGTTATAAATGGTCATAAACTCGGCAAAGCTCAGAGGATACATATGAACCTCGTCGCCACGACCGGCGAACTCGGTGGCAATGTCTTTGGACAGGAGCTTTGCATTACTTCCAGTCACAAATACATCCATATTATCTTTGCGCAGATAACCATTCAGAACAGCCTCAAAGCAATCCAACATCTGAATTTCATCAAGAAGCAGATAATACATTCCTTCGTCTACGACTTTGGAATGGATATATGCCATGAATTTTTCGGGTTCAACTCCACGCTTTTCCTTTTCAATCTGAATCAGGCTTTCGCCAATCAGATAAAGATCATCTGCTGAGTCAAAGGCAAAACGAATGATGTGGTCATCATCGACTCCGTTTTCCAGCAGGTGATGATAAAACAGATTATTCAATAAGTAGGATTTGCCACATCGACGAATACCAGTAATTACCTTAATCAGTCCATTGTTTTTTCTTTTTATCAACTTATCCAAATAAAAATCTCTGCGAATCTCCATATCAAAATCTCCTTACGAAAGATTTTTGCAACATGTTGCACTTTTCTATTTTATTATGTCCAGATAGACTTCAAAAATCAATATGGCAGTAAGAAATCAGAATAGATTTTTGTAACTTGTTGCATTTTTCTATTCTACAATCACATTATATGCTGATGAGATATCGTTCCGGTCTGAAAAACCACAAAAGAAAATCCGGACAGGCTGTCCACAAACAACCTTCCGGATAAGAAAAAACAGTCAAAAATATAATTCAGATCAGCTCCAGCAGCCAGTCGGTGATGGTTTCGATGAGGGCGATGCGGCAGCTCTGGAAGCCATGGTCACCCGGGAGATAGACCTTCCGGTGGTTTGCGGCGGTGCCGAGCTTCTCGAGCTCGGTCCAGAGTGGCTCGATCATCTCCTGTACCGGTGCGACCTGATCGAGGATGCCGCCGATCATCAGAAGGTTTCGATCCTTCATGTCCTGTACAGCCTGGGTGAAGTGAAACGTCTCCCAGTGCGCCTCCGCATCCTGGAAAACACGATTCTGTTCTTCCTCTGTGTTGAGACGGAGAAGTCGGCCATCGGAGGATGCGATCATGTCCCGGAGGCTCTGCTCCTCATGCTTCGTGAAGGCATAGGCGAGGTCATAGGGTGCCATCATGATGGTACCCCGGATCCACGAAAGTGCCCGCGTCGCCTGGAGAACGGTGTTGCCGCCCATGCTGTGTCCGCAGAAGAAGATCCGCTCTGGATCTGCACCATAGCGCTCTGCGCCCTCGCTCGCCGCATACTTCGCGAGCGTGATGGCATCCGTGATGCAGCCGGAGATGGCATAGCTGCCCTCGGAGTTCCAGGCTCCGCGGTGATTCATGCGCATCACGAGGAAGCCGGCACGGCAGAGCGCCTGGGCGAGGTCGTCGCTCGAGACGATGCCCGGAAAGCCATGCACGAGCAGCACGGTCGGCAGCGGACGTTCATAGATCTCACCGGGCACATAGATCTCACCATACAGCTCGGCACCCTCTACGAAGATGTCCAGTGTGTCGACATAGGAAATTCGCTTCGCGGGATCGGCACTGTAGTCCGGATCCCGAAACAGATAGTCTCGATTCTGATACATGAGAAAATCCCTTTCTATACTTTACGCATGGGCCCGTCCAGCTTCGGCGGCCCACCTCTGGCTGCTGCCGAACTGTACCGGTCTGTGCGCTGATGTAGTCATTGGCCTGAGATGAGGTAGCTTAATCCGCCTTTTCCGGGGCGCGCTTATACCAGTCCTTACCATAGAGGAAGCGGCTGACCATCATGGACGCGACGGTGTCACCGCAGGAGTTGACGAGGGTGCAGCCCGGGTCGAAGAGCTGGGTCATCATGATGAGGATCGGCAGGGCCGCACTCGGGAAGCCGAAGCTCGAGATCAGCATGGTTTCCATAGCGGCACCACCGCCCGGCACGGAAGACACGGCGATGGATGCGGCGACGGCGATCACCAGTGCATACGCATAGTCACCGATGCCGTTCAGCGGATGATTGAAGAGCGCGCAGCAGAGCACGATCTCATAGACCGTCGCGAGGCAGGCACCATCCATGTGCATCGTCGCGCCCATGGGACATACGACCGAGGAGACCTCCCGCGGCACGTTCATGTTGTCGCAGGCACGGAGCTGGAGCGGCAGCGCGGCGGCAGAAGAACGGGTACCGAGCGAAGTCAGGGCCGGTACGAAGATTTCCTTAAAGAAATGCTGTACGCCCCACCGTCCGGCAGCTACGAAAGCATAGAGGCCGAGGAAGATGAAGAAGTACGCAAACATCGTCGGATAGTAGATGAGCAGTCCGCGACCATAGGAGGCGAGCAGCTCCGGGCCGTAGGTACCGGTCAGGTTTGCGAAATAGCAGGCGAGGCCGATCGGTGCGAACTTCATGAGGATGTTGACCATCTGGTAGAAGACCGTGGACATGTTCGCGAGCCACTCGGAAACGGCACGGCCCTTCTCACCGAGGGTCGACACGGTCATGCCGAAGAACACGGTAAATACGATCAGCGGCAGGATGTGTGCACGGGTGATGACATCCGGGAAGTCACTGACGGTGAAGGTGTTGACGATCTGATCACCGATGGACTGCTCTGCGCTCTCGACGGCGGCACTGGTCGTCTCGATCGTGATGCTGGTGTCCGGCTTGAAGATCGCCGTCACGATGAACATGATGGTACCCGCGATCGCAGCGGTGATGATGAAGATCGCGATCGTCATGATCAGAAGCTTTCCGACACGGCGCGTATCCCCGATGGCGGCAATGGAGCTCGAAATCGAAAAGAAAATCAGCGGCACCAGAAGCACGAAGAGCATGTTCAGCCAGATCTGACCGATCGGATATAGAAACGCTGCCTTGTCGCCCAGCACGATGCCGAGAACCGCACCCACCAGCACACAGGCGATCAGAATCACCGGCTGCTTATAGGCTTCCCACTTACTCTGCTTTTCAGTACTCATAATTTTCCCCTTTCCACTTATGCTGAAAGATAGTAGATAGCTATCGTCATAGCACTTTAAAGCAGTAAAGGCAAGTAAAGAGACGCCCGGTCTGGACATCTCTTGAAAATCATTTCGTAACAGTGAAGGCAGGGGGACCCGGACTGTTACAACTATTCAGTTTACAGAATCACCGGCTGAAAGTTTACCTATCTTCTGCTCCTCCGCAGCGCGACGAGGAGCAGCGCGGCGGTGAGGGCTTCGGCGGCGGTGAAGGCAAGCCAGATGCCGGTCATGCCGAAGAGCCACGCCATGAGGAGGGCACAGAGGATGATCGCCACGATGCCGCGGACGATCGAGACGAGGAAGGACCACATCGCGGATTCCGTCGCGGAGAGGTAGCCCGCACCGACGATGTTCGCGCCGGCGAAGAGGTAACCGAGGAAGTAGAGCCGCATGCCCTGCACGCCGAGTCGCGCCATGTCCGGGTTCTGCTCGCTGTTGAAGATCTCCACGATCTGCACCGGGAAAAGATTAAACACGAGCAGGAACAGGAGCGCAAACACCAGCGACGAGATCATCGCGAGCCGCAGCGTTTCACCGACCTGCTTCGTCATCCGCCGGCCGTAGAAGTCACTGAAAAGCGGCTGCGCCCCCTGCGCGATACCGCCGAAGACCGCCGTTTCCACGAGGGCAATGTTGCAGACCACACCGAAGGCGGCGACGCCGACCGTGCCTGTCAGCGAGAGGATCAGGAAATTGAAGACCAGCATCGTCACACCCGATGCGATGTCGCCGACGAATGCAGAGGTCCCGAGCTGCGAGGCCTGCAGAATCATGCGCCATGACGGTTTCCAGTTCTTCATCCGGATCGAACACTTCTTCGTAAACATATGCGTTCCGCAGACCGCGCAGCTCACGATCGGTGCGATACCGGTCGCGAGCGCGGCACCGGCGATGCCGAGCTTCATCGGGAACATGAAGATGTAGTCGAAGATGATGTTGAAGACACCGCTCAGGAACACGGCGACCATCGCGGTGCGCGGCGCACCGTCGTTCCGGGTGAAGGCGCTGACACAGCGGTTCAGCATAAAGAGCGGTGAAAACATCATGAAGATCCGGGTATACGGAATGCCCATCGCAGCGACCTCCGCATCCGCACCGAGAAGCTGCAGGATCTGCGGTACGCAGAAGAGTCCGAGCAGCATGAACGGGATGCTGCAGATCAGCGACCATACGATGGAATTCGTGAAGTAGCGGTCCGCCTCCTCCTCGCTGCGTGCCCGGCAGATCGTGAAGCGTGTCGCCGAGCCTACAGAAAACATATCGCCGAAGGCGAAGATCAGATCATAGAACGGGAGCACCAGGTTCAGCGCCGCCATACCGGTCGCCCCACCCGCGATGGAGATGAAGAAGGTATCCACCAGGATGTAGGCGGACATACCGATCTGCCCGATGATATTCGTCGCTACGTATTCTGTAAAGAGCGCCGCGACACTCGTCGGCCGCGCGTTGTTCTGATTCATAAAAACCTCACTATTCAATGCAATGTTGTTAAGGGGCCCCGGAGCATCGGCAATCGAAGCACAGTACTCCGAGACCGGTGAACTCTAAGCCCCCAATCTAATGTATCATCTCTCGGCGATGTACTCCGCGGTCGTCATGAGCTCGACATGCAGTGGACTCAGCCCTTGCAGGATCGTCTGCACCGCGCGCTCACTGTCCGCATCCACCCCGGCGCAGGCGTCGGTGAGATACACGAAACGGTAGCCGGCATCCGTGCCCTCGAAGAAGGTCGAGAGGACGCAGCACTCCGCCACAACACCCGTGAGGACGATGCGTCCGCCATGCACCATGCTGCGGTCGGCGGCGACGCGCACGTACTCGTTCGAGAAGCAGCTGTAGGTACACTTGTCGATATACGGGAACTCCTCCACGTAGCGGGCGATCGCCGGGATGAACTCGCTCATGACCGGATTCTCGTTGATGGCGCGGTTTTCCCGATTGTAGTCGGCCCAGACGCCCTGCGCATCCTCGTCTGCCGGCGCGATGTAGCGGGTCAGCAGGACGCTCGGCGCGTCGCGAAGCTCCAGCACATGATCGAGGAGCATCTCGATCTGCTGTGCGGCCTCGTTCACGTGCGCGCAGGCCCAGGGATTCCCCGGCTGGTAGACCTTCTGCATATCGATCACCAGGATCGTATCTTCTTTTCTCATAGCTTCCATCCTTTCTGACGCATAGTGTCACGAAGCGTACCATATATTTGAAAAAAGTCACGCGGTAATAGCGCCGAATTCCTTCTCGAATACATCACATACTTGTGTGATTCTTAACAAAGATTTCGAAACATCCGCTCTTTTCGGTAAAATGAATGTAAATTTTGATACTCCATGTTATAATCTTTTGTAACTATAGCATATTTTATGCGTTGAGCTATAGACCTGTATGAAAAGGGGAGAATCATGGGAAAGCTTTTTAAAACAAACTTCACCACACCTGTCATCGTTCTGATTCCGGCCTGTATCGGTATCAACTACCTCGGTAAGCTGTTCGCAGCGGTACTGAAGCTGCCACTCTGGCTCGACTGTATCGGTACCTGCATCGGCGCGATCCTGGGCGGTCCGGTCATCGGCGGTATCTGCGGTGCAGCCAACAACCTGATCTATGGCTTCACCACCGGCGACAACATCACACTCGTGTATGCACTGACGTCCTTCTTCATCGGTATCGCGGTCGGCGTGATGGCACGTCTCGGCTACATGAAGACCCTTCCGAAGGCAATGCTCACCGCATGTGCCGGCGGCTTCGCAGCGGTTCTGGTTTCCACACCGCTGAACATCATCTTCTGGGGCGGTACCACGGGCAATGTCTGGGGCGACGCTGTATTCGCAGCGACACAGGCAGCGAAGATGCCGGTGTTCCTCGGTTCCCTCCTCGACGAGATCGTGGTCGATGTACCGGATAAGATCATCACCCTCGCGATCGTCTATTTCATCATCAAGGGTCTGCCGAAGAAGCTCACCGCGCTCTATGATGCATCCAGCGATATTCAGTCGCTCGACTGATATTCATTGAATCCCGGAGGGGCGGCAACAGAAGCTCAGTACTCCGAGACCGGTAAACTCTAAGCCGGAGAGTCCTAAGCGGCTTGTGTCTCGACGGATGGATAAACATTTGCTACAATAAAAATTGAACATTGAAACATGGGCGGTCATCGGATTTGGGTGGCCGCCTTTCTTTTAAAGATTCTGTCTGCTCCGGCCCAGGCATCCATCGGGATGCCCGCCTGTCCGGGACCGAAAGCCACTGCAGCGGAATCGACAGGGTGAACATCATGAAATCCATCTCTCTTTATACGAACAACGGCTCCTGGCTGACGAAGCTTCATCCGTTCTCGAAGATCTTCTATCTCGTCGCGGCGATCGCGGTGCCGCTGATTTCCGGGCATCTCACGGTCTTTCTCGGCGTGATCCTGCTCAGCATCCTGCTTCTGAAGAGTGCGGGGCTCGTGCACAGGGCCTTCCCGCTGCTGGCCTTCTCCTTCACGATCATCCTGACCGTCGTGATCATCCAGGGCATCTTCAACCAGAAGAACATGACCGTCCTCTTCTCCCTGGGACCGATTCACTTTTATAAGGAAGGACTTCTCTACGCTGCGCACATCGGTCTCAATATCCTGAACATGCTGCTCAGCTTCGCGATCCTCGTGCTGACCACGAGTCCGTCGGAGCTGGTCGAGGAGCTCGAGAAGAAGGGCTTCAGTCCGAAGTTCGGCTACATCATCAATTCCGTGTTCCAGATCATCCCGCAGATGACCGGCACGATGAATACGATCTCCGACGCACAGCGAAGCCGTGGCATGGAGACCGAGGGCAGCCTCCTTACCCGTGCAAAGGCGTTTCTGCCGCTCATCTCCCCGGTCGTCATGTCCGCACTGACCTCGACCCGTGAGCGTGCCATCGCCCTCGAGGTACGTGGCTTCGGCGGCTCCGCGAAGAAGACCTATCTCTACAGCCACCCGTACTCGAAGGCAGACCACGTGTTGAAGACGCTCAGCATCCTCGCCGTGGTGGTGACCCTCGTGCTGCGCGTCACCCACGTACTGTGACGGCAGACGGCATTGGCCCAGGCAGCTGCCGCGGGGAGCAGACCATCATAGGGTTATAAAGCGGGCCCGCCGCGTATGGTGAGCATCGCGTAATTTCGAAATCGGAGGAAATCATGTCTCTCATCGAAGTGAAGGATCTTAAATATCGTTACCCGGGAACGACGCAGCTCGCGCTCGACGGCGTCAGCTTCACGGTCGAAAAGGGCGAGTTCATCGGCATCGCCGGTGAGAATGGCGCGGGCAAGAGCTCACTCAGCCAGGCGCTGCTCGGTCTCATCCCACAGTTTTACAAGGGCGCGTACGGCGGCTCCGTCACGGTCTGTGGCATGGATGCGCGCAGCACGCCGGTGTCCGAGCTCTGCCGCCACGTCGGCCTCGTCTTCCAGAATCCGTTCAATCAGCTGAGCGGCGCGAAGGACACGGTCTACGACGAGGTCGGCTACGGTCTTCAGAACCTCGGCTTCCCGCCGGAGGAGATCCGCACCCGCGTCGAGTCCGTGCTCCGCTGCTTCGGCATCTGGGAGTACCGCGACCGGAACCCGTTCGACCTGTCCGGCGGACAGCTTCAGCGCGTGGCCATCTGCTCTGTGCTTGCGATGAAGCCGGACGTCCTCATCCTCGATGAGCCGACCTCCCAGCTCGATCCGGAGGGCTCCGAGGAGGTCTTTCATACCGTGGACGAGCTCACGAAGATGGGCATCACGATCATCATGATCGAGCAGAAGATCGAGAAGCTCGCCGGCTACTGTGACCGCGTGCTCCTCATGCACCAGGGCCGTGTCGTCGACTACGACACGCCTCGGAGGATCTTCTCCCGCGAGGATCTCTATGATCTCGGCGTGAATCCACCGGCCTATACCTGCTTCGCCCGTGCCAATGCACTCGTCTTCGAGGATGGCACCCTCCCGGTGACGCATGCGGAAACGCTGGAACGCGTGAAGGCGTCCGGCGCGGACCGTGCGACGCTCATCGCGTCGCTCCGGACGATGACCGCCGGGGTTCAGATGGAGAGTGCGACGCCGCAGCCGGTCGCAGCTCAGCCTGCTCGCGCTGGTGTGGATGCCGCTGCCGCCGCTGCTTCTGCTTCCAGAAGCAGCGACCACGCTTCGGAAGCTGCCGGCGCAGCGGACGCCACCTTCCAGGTAAAGGACCTGCGCTTCTCCTATGTGAAGGGGCGGGAGGTGCTGCATGGGCTGAACCTCGCACTCGACCACCGGCCGACGGCGATCATCGGACAGAACGGTGCCGGCAAGACGACCCTCGTGCGTGTGCTGAAGGGCCTGCTGAAGCCGGACAGCGGCGAGATCCGCTACCAGGGAGAGAACCTCGAGACGAAGACCGTCGCGGAGCTCGCGTCCCGCGTGGGCTACGTCTTCCAGAATCCGGACGACCAGATCTTCAAGTATAAGGTGCTCGAGGAGGTCATGTTCGGGCCGCTGAACATCGGCATGTCCCCACAGGAGGCGGAGGCCAGCGCCCACGAAGCACTGCGCATGGTCGGCCTCGATGAGAAGGCCGGCGAGAACCCGTATGATCTCGAGCTTTCGGACCGGAAGATGGTCGCCATCGCTTCGGTGCTCGCGATGAACACCGACGTCATCATCCTCGATGAGCCGACCATCGGCCAGAGCTGGAACGGACGTGAGAAAATCCGCGAGATCATGCAGGCGAAGGCCGCAGAGGGGAAGCTCGTCATCGCAATCCTCCACGACATGGACTTCGTCGCGAACTCCTTCGCCCGCGTCATCGCGATGGCGCACGGCGAGATCCTCGCCGACGACACACCGGCTGAGATCTTCCGGAACCACCCGGTCCTCGAAAAGGCCGCCCTCGCCGCCCCACCGCTCTACGAGCTGCTGGAAGAACTGGAAGCGATGTGATGATCAAAGAAGCATTGCCGCCCCTCCCGGATCCCCTGTCTGAACCGTCTACGAAAACTTGACATAAATTTAGGAAGCGCCTACAATCTAAAAGATTCTGCAGAGTAAAATCTGCGTAAAACGCACAGGAGTGGTCTGTATCGAGACCACGGTCGGTGCACTTGTGGCGACGGGGAGCTCACTCATGTAGACATTCGCCTGCGCAGGGATTGGAAAGCGCAGGGCCCGCGAGGGTGTTGTCCGGCACGGGTGGGAGTTCCAGAAGGAAAATTATGGCAAGTTCATATGAGCAGCAACAGCGGGATCGCGAGCGTTTCATGCCGGTGGTTCTCGCAATAGAAGAGCTGATACATACCGAGGATGATACGCTACTGATCGCAATCGAGGGCCGTACAGGTGCCGGAAAGACCACCATCTCGAAGTATCTGCACCAGAAGTTCGGTGGAAATCTGTTCCATCTCGACGACTACTATCTCCAGGCGCACCAGCGCACACCGGAGCGTCTCCGGGAGGTCGGGGGCAATGTCGACTACGAGCGTTTTAAGGCCGAGGTGCTGGAGCCTGTGCTCCGGAAGGAGGTCGTGTACTACCGTCCGTTCAACTACCACACGATGGACTTCGATCCCGAGTTCGCCCGGGAGGTGCCGGTGAAGCGCCTGAACATCATCGAGGGCACCTACTGCATGAACCCGTACTTCGGCGATCCATATGATCTTCGCATCTTCATGGACATCAAGTATCCGCAGCAGATCGAGAACGTCATCGACCGCGAGGGAACCGCCGAGCTCGACGATTACATCGATAAGTGGATCCCGAAGACGGACATCTACATCGAGCGCATGGGCATCCAGGAAAAGTGCGACATCACGATCATGTTTTCATGATACCGTATTTCGATCGCACATGTTGCCGCGGATCTCATGAAGCGGTCAGACGATTCTGTCACGCGTAACGCATCCACACATGTTGCCACCATGCCAGACCGACAAAAACAGAATAAAATCCAGATACCAGAAAGCCGTCAGCGATTGCTGACGGCTTTTCTTATTCTTAGAATCCCTCCCTGCTTCATGGGCCACGTCATACCTTGTTATATCTTGTTATATCTTCATTCTTTTGTTATATCTCCCAGTGTATACAATCGAAGATTTCCGCTTTACAGCTCGAGCATGCGGGCGGCTTCTGCGCGGAGGGTGCTGCGCTGGTCGCGGAGGAGCAGGAACTGGTTGTACTGGTAGTACGCGTCGTTTCCGCACTCCCGGATGAAGCGGAGGCATGCGCTGCTGGCGTTCAGGTTCGAGAGGAAGATGACGATTTCCTGGCCGTCGGAGAAGGCGTCGTGGAGGAAGTCGAAGGCGTTCGTGAGATCGGCGCCGGTCTTCTCGATCGCGGCCTTGCGTGCGCTCTCCCGCTTCGTGAACCACTGCTTCGCGAGGGCGTACAGCGCTTCGTCCGTGGTGGCCGTTCCGTCGCCGCGGGCGAGGCTGAGCTCATGCATGAGCTCCTCGAGTGCGAGGATGACCTTCCGTTCGATGCGCTCTGCGCGGTGGCTGAGCAGGTGCGCCTTCTGCCGGCGCTGGAGCTCGGCGACCATCGCGTCGTGATCCGCCGCGAGCTGCGCCTGGAGGTTGCCTGATGTGAGGGCGTCGCTCGAACCAGAGGCTTCTGGCTGTCGGTCGGCAGCGTTCCCTGCCGGGGCCGTCGGCGCGGCCGGCGCGGTATGTGCGTTCCGGTCGATGGCATTGGCCGACGAAAGGGCGTCGCGGAGCTTCTTCATCTCGGTGAAGACGGCGCGCTGGATATCCACCTGCTCACCATAGGCGCGGAAGTCCTGGCCGAGGGCGTCGGTGAGGAGGCCGATGAGGGAGAGCTTCTCATCGAACGGGGCGCTGACGAGCGCGTGGAGGTCGGTCGGGCGCTGGCCGGCGAGGATCTCCGGCACATGGTAGCTCGTGCGGTACTTCTGATAGAGGGCGTAGTAGGTCGCGAAGTCGCGCGCCACCTCCGGGTCCTCGAGGTACTGGAGGACGAGCTCGCGCGTGATCGGGAGGCCCATCTCCTCGTAGACCGTCATGATACGGCTCAGGTCCTCCCAGCCACGGGCGGTGACGAACTGTGCGCCCGCGAGGTCAGCCTTCACGATGTAGAAGTTCTCCTTCTTGATGTCGAGGTAGGCGAGGATCGCGCCGTGGACGCCCATCTGGTAGGCGTAGCGCTTCCAGGCCTCGACATCCGCGGTGATGTCGAGACGCTTCACACGGTCGAGGGTCACGATATCAAAGTCGCGCACCGAGCGGTTGTACTCCGGCGGATTGCCGGCGGTGACGATCACGAAGCCATCTGGAACCTTATGGGTGCCGAAGGTCTTATACTGCAGGAACTGCAGCATCATCGGGGCGAGGGTCTCGGACACGCAGTTGATCTCGTCGAGGAAGAGGATGCCCTCGTGGATGCCAGAGCGCTCGATCTGCTCATAGACCGCGGCGATGATCTCGGACATGGTGTACTCGGTGACAGAATACTCTTCGCCGCCGAAATCGCGCTTCGAGATGAACGGGAGGCCGATGGCGGACTGGCGCGTGTGGTGTGTGATGGTATACGACACGAGGTTGATGCCGAGCTCCGACGCGATCTGCTCCATGATGGCGGTCTTGCCGATGCCCGGCGGGCCCATGAGGAGCATCGGGCGCTGCTTCTCGACCGGGATCCGGTAAGCGCCGGTCTCGTCCTTCATGAGATAGGCGCGGATCGTGTGGATGATTTCCTGTTTTGCTTCGATGATGTTCATTTCTATGCCTTTCGTGGGTTTGAGTGCGGCTTAGGTGGGGGCCGGAGGACCGGCAACAGAAGCACAGTCCTCCTGGCCTCCTGTCTATGTGTCTATATTTGGGCTGTGTCTTTCAGGTAGAGCTTCAGGGCCCAGTCGGGGGCGGACTGGTCGTCGATGTCGGCCCAGGTGTCGTAGACGAAGGCGGTCTGGTAGTCGGTCGGCTTCGTCGGGTACGGGCCGTGGCCGTCAGTGAAGTACATGAGTCCGCGGAGCTCCGGCAGTGCGCCCTGGGTCCGCAGCTTCTCCACGTACTGGAAGACGGGGCGGAAGTCGGTGCCGTAGCCACCCTTCATCTCGAAATGGGCAGCGTAGTCTTCGATCTCCTCCGGTTTCGTCAACACGATGTCCTCCTGCACGCGGTCGTCGCAGAGGACGAGGTGCACGCGGATCCGCTGGAAGAAGTTCGTCCGCCGGCGGAGGATCGCGGCGGTTTCGTCGAGGAAGCGCTGGACCTGTCCCTGCTCGGTCGAGGCCGAGGTGTCGATGGCGATGACGAGGTCCGAGATGCGGCGCTCCTCGCGGAATTCGTTCTCCTCGATGAGCGGCATGTTGCCGTAAACCTCCATGCCGTAATTGTAATAGCCGTAGTCGAAGCTGTCCGGGTCGACGTGCGTGACCTCGCGGAGCACGGTCAGCTTCTCGAGAAAGTCGCGGAAGTCGGTCTCCTGGCGGTACTGCGCGGCGAGCACCCAGGCGAGGCTGCCGGTCTCGTCCGACGCCTCGGCACCGAAGGTCGTGAGCTCCGTCTGCAGGCGCTCCGCCGTGTCCTTCCACTGCTCATCGAGCACCGCTTCGTCTACCTGGGCCAATGCTCCTGTCCCGTTCTTCGGTGGTGTGGCGGGGTCTGGCTCGGCGACCGGCGGGCTGTCGGGAGTTCCGGCATCCGAAGCGTTCGACGCGGCCGCCGGATGATCTGGATTTTCAGGATCTGTGGCGTCGGAGCCATCTACGTCCGGGTCGCCTGCATTGGCATCCGGCAGGGTCGAGGCGTCGTCCAAAAGATCCTCCGGGATCTCCGGCTGGCTGCCGCCCGCCGGATCCTCCATCCGCTTCCAGAACTGATGGTCACATTTGTGGAACTCGAGGGTCAGCTGCTGCAGCGTGTCGAGGTCCGGCTTGTTCAGGTGAAAATAGTGGTAGATACGCTCGGCGCTCAGCACGCGGCACTCCGCCCGCAGGCGCTCGTACCACTCCTCGCGGAAGGGATAGGCCGGGCGGTTGATGATGTCGTAGTCCATCGAGTCGAGGACAGACTCGACCTGGATGTCCGCGGCGAGGTCCCAGAGCGCCTGATCCTCGTACTGGTCCGAGCTGAACATGTGCCGGAAGATGCAGTGCAGGAGGATGTGGAGGTAGAGGCGGTCCAGCTTCTGCGGGCTCTCGAGGAAGAGCGCGAAGACGAAGTTCGGATTATAGTGGATCGTTCGCGCGTCGGTGCCCATGGACTGCGTCGCGAGGTCCATCGTGTAGCCGAGGCTGTCGAGCGCACGCGCCATGAAGCGGAGGTGGATGTAGAGCTCGGTCCGCGCTTCGTTCAGTATTCGGTTTCCGAAATCGATCAGGTCCTGATGGGCCCGCATGCGTTCCAGTTTCGCCACGACGGCTCCTTTCTATACTGATTACAGTTCGAAGATTTCCGGGCCGCTGCTCGAGGCAGCGGCGAAGTGCTTCCGGTTATAGTCCATGAGGAGGGCAGCGCTGGTGATGTCCTGCACTTCGGTGCAGACGTCGAGGGCCGGCTGGATGGCTTCCTCCAGGATGAGTTCGTGCGTAACCAGGAAGCTGAGGCGCTCTGCAGTCCGTGCCGGATCCTGCGGGATCCAGCGAAGCTCACCTTCCTGGCCGAAGCGCTCCTCGCGCTCGCCGCGCAGCATGCGCGGCAGGATCGTCGGACTCTGCGCGCGGAGGTAATCCTCGTACTGAGCACGGAACGAGGATTCCAGACGATAGGGATGCATCAGACGACCGAAGGCAGCATTGACCGCACTCGCGGGCTCGTCGTAGGTGAAGCGCGGGAACTGGCGGTCGTAACCCTGGAAGTCGATACCGGTCCGGGTGACGAGCTGGCGCGTGGCGTAGCCGGCACCCTCGATGTGCTCGTGGATCGCGCGCGCCATCGTGTCCTCCTGGTAGTTGTCCGCATAGGACGGGAAGGTCAGCGCCGCAGTCGCGCCCATAGGTAAATGGATCGTCAGCGGGAGCATCGCGTCGCTGTCGCCGACGAGCTCCTTCAGGAGGCGGAAGTGGCCCGGGGTGTGGAGCGTGAGTTCGATGTCCTGGAGCTCCGGGCACTGACGGAGCGCGCCGTCATAGTAGTCGACGACGCTGTCGCTCAGCTTCACGTAATGGAGGTGGGCACAGTTATGGAAGGCAAAGGAGCGGATACAGCGGATGCTCTCCGGGAGGATCAGCTCCTCGAGGTCTGCGCGGGAGGCGAAGGCGCGGCCGGCGATTTCCTCGACCGGGATATGATCCGCGGTTTCTGCCGGCACAAAAAGCGTCCGCACCGGGCCGTCATAGCCCGTCACGGACGCAAAGGTACGATTTCGTTCGGTTTTGATTTCAAATGTGAATGCCATGTGCGATCCAAAGTCCTGTCGTTTCATAATTCGGGTACTTCTGACGGAGCTCCGCAAGGGCGGCTGCCTTTGCGGCACGCTCAGCTGCCTGATACTCGGTGGCCTGCTGGAAGAGGCGGTTGTTTTCCGCCTGCACTTCCGGGGAGATCGGCTCGACCGGTGCTTCTACATATGAAGCGCTTCCCTGCATCGCCTGGTACACCAGCTTTGCGAGCTTTCCATACGCAGTGCCGGTAAGGTGCAGGCCGTCGCTGAGGTAGTCCTCCGGGTGCCCGAGGAAGAGGTAGTACGGGTTGATCACGATCGCCGGGAGCTGCTGCCCGAGGGTCATCACCGGCTGAATCGTCTGCTGGATCAGGCCGAAGTGAAGGTCACGGGAGTCCGGTGCGATGATGAGATAGATCTTCGGGTGCTTCTTCGTCTGCCGGAAGCTGTCGATCAGCTCCCTGTACTGATTCTGGAAGTAGAGCGGCGTGAAGTTGTAGGCGCCCACATCATTGGCCCCGAACATAAAGATCAGGATGTCGGCGTCGTACTGGATGGCCGCGCTGTAATCCTCGGTGTTCCGGTACTCGACCGGGCCGTCGTCGATGACGTAGCTCGAGGTATGACCGAAGTTCCGCACCTCGTACTGCGCGCCCAGCAGCTGCTGGAGCTGCGCCGGGTAGGACTGCGCGTCCTCGAGGAGATAGCCGCGCGTCAGCGAATCCCCGATGCAGGCCACCTTCGTCTTCGTGTTCGTCTGCGCACAGACGCTCATCGTGAAGCTGAGAGCGAACAGTGCGCTGAGAAGGATACGGGCCAGCACAGACGTAATGATCGACTGCATCAGCAATCTCTTTATAATACGATGAGGTGGATAGTTTCGCTTCATAATATCCTCTTCTGGTGGAGTCACTTGTGTTTCAGGATGCCGAGTGCAGTCAGCACTTCTTCGATGCTTTCCACCGGGATGATCTCGAGCCTGTCGCGGACTTCGGCGGCGACGTCGCGGAGGTCGTCAATGTTCTCCTTCGGGATGAAAACCTTCTGGACGCCGGCGCGCTCTGCGGCCATGAGCTTCTCCGGGAGGCCGCCGATGGCGCTGACGACGCCTTCGAGGGAAACTTCACCGGTCATGGCGATGTTCGGCGGTACCGGGATACCGGTTACGAGGGAGGCGATAGCGGTCGTCATGGTGATGCCGGCCGATGGGCCGTCCTTCGGGGTCGAGCCGTCTGGTACGTGGATGTGGAGGTCGTTTTTCTCGAAGAGCTCCGCCTGCTCCGGGAAACGGGACTGCACGAGAGCCTGCGCGATGGCGCTGGATTCCTTCATGACGTCGCCGAGCTGGCCGGTGATGATCGTCTTGCCGCTACCCTTCGTGAAGAGGCTTTCGATATAAAGGATCTCGCCGCCCACCTGGGTCCAGGCGAGACCGGTGACGACGCCCGGCTGTGCAGAGGCCTTCACCTTGTTATGCGGGAGGGCGTGCATGTCGAGGAAGTCGCGCAGGTTCTCGCGGGTCACCTGGATCACCGGATGCTTCTCAGCAGCTGCGGTCGTCTCAGCATTGGCCGGAACAGAAGCGGCGGTCTCCTCTTCCTGGATGTACTTCACCGCGGCGATACGGCAGAGGGTATCGAGGCGCTTCTTCAGGCCACGGACGCCGCCTTCGCGTGTATAGTCCGAGATGATCGTGTCGAGGACGTCATCCGTGAGCGCCACATCGCCCTCCGCGAGGCCGACGTTCTTCAGGGCCTTCGGGAAGAGATGACGCTTCGCGATCTCGAGCTTCTCGCTCGGAGTGTAGCCCTGGAACTCGATGACCTCCATACGGTTCAGCAGCGGAGACGGGATCGTGTCGAGGGTGTTTGCCGTGCAGACGAAGAACACGTCACTGAGATCATACGGTACGTTCATGTAGTGATCGGTGAAGCTGTTGTTCTGCTCCGGATCGAGGACCTCGAGGAGGGCGCTCGCCGGATCACCGTTGAAGGAGCTCGAGAGCTTGTCGATCTCGTCAAGCACCATGACCGGATTCGACACGCCGGCCTTCGCGATGCCATCCATGATACGGCCCGGCATCGCCCCGATGTAGGTACGGCGGTGGCCGCGGATATCCGCTTCATCCCGTACGCCGCCGAGGGAAACGCGCACGTACTTGCGGTGCAGCGCCTTCGCGATGGACTTTCCGATCGAGGTCTTGCCGGTACCCGGGGCACCGACGAAGACGAGGATGGAGCCGGCCTGGGACTTCCGGAGGTTCATCACCGCGATCTGCTGGATGATACGCTCCTTCACCTTCTTCATGCCGAAATGATCCTCATCGAGGATCTGCTGGGCCTCGCCGAGGTTGATGGTCTCCGGCGCTTCCTTCTTCCAGGAAAGACCGGTCACGAAATCGAGGTAATCGTAGAGCATGCCGGACTCGGCAGAATTCGCGCCGTCGTTCTTCACACGGTTCAGGACCTTCGTCGCTTCGCGCTTCGCCTCCTCGTTCATGCCGGATTCCTCGATCTTCCGCTCATACTTCCGGGCATCGGATACCTGCTCCGGATGCATCTCGTCGAGCTCGTTCTGGAGATAGTCGATCTGCTTACGGAGTGCCTGCTCCTTGTACGCCTTCTGATAGTCCTCCTGCTGCGCCGACTGCGCGTCGGAGGTCACCTTCGCGACCTCGGAATACTCATAGATGATGCGCTCGAGGCGTTCGAAACGCTTCTTCGTCGAGTCCTCCTGCAGCAGGCTGTAGCGCTCCTCGTTCGTGAGGGTGAACCATGAGCTGAGCACCGACGCCGCCTCCTCGATCGAGCTGTACTGATCGATGCAGGTGCGCATCATGTCGCCGAAACGGAAACGGGACACCATCTCGCGGAGCCCTTCCTTGATTTTCGCAAGCTTCATGTGCGCCTCGGCCGGATCCATATCCATGATGTCCGCGCGCTTCGTCGTCTCAACGAAGATTTCGTGATTCTCGTTGACCAGCACCTGATGCACGTCGACACGCGCCGCGGTCTGCACGACGACGTAACCGTCCGTACTGATCTCCTCGACGACGCCCTCGACGCCGATCGGATAAAAGCTCTCCGCCGTCATCTCCTCGCGCGTCTGCTGATCCCGGAGGACGAGGATGGTCACTTCATCACCCTGGTAGATGTTATTCCCGGCCATCGCACGGAAGGCCTGGGTCTGGAAAAATATATTGGAGTGCGGTAACACCAGCACGTTGTAAAGTGGTAAAACTTTCATATTTTATGCTCCTGAAAAGAGTTTGTGTAACACAAGGCTTTTTGAACGACACTCTCCCACTGCAGGCCGCAGCCTGTTAGCAGTCTATTTATACGAGTGCCAATTCTATAAAAGAATACCACTCGCCCTATGTGCTGTCAATTAGTCGCCGGGAGTTCATGGTTTTTTTAGAACTCGCCTAGGCCAATGTTTCCGCCGGTCAGCAGATGACCGCCCGGGGACATTTTCTTCCCGAGCAGCCATGCCGGCACTCGCTTCACTTCTTCTTGATTCGGTGAAGCTGCGGCCGCAGGATGATCTCCGGGATGCAGGTGCCGGCGCGGGTAGTCAATGCATACTCGACAGCGTCAGCGACATCTTCTGCTTCGAGGTGCGCGTCCATCGCGGGATCCGCCGTGAAGTCGGCATGGCGGTAAAGCTCGGTGTCGGTCATGTCCGGGAGGATCGCCGTCACGCGCACACCATACTTCCGCGCTTCATCGAAGAGACTCCGGCTGAAGCTGAGAAGCCCAGCCTTCGTCGCACCGTAGGCGACGCCGTGCGGGTTCGAGCCGATCGCGGTCACCGAGGAAATGTTGATGACCGTGCCGTGATTCTGCTTCAGTGTCCGAAGCAGCTGCTGCGTGAGGAGCATCGGCACCTCGAGGTTCACGCGCACCATCTCGGAGATTCCTTCCGGACGCAGCTCCTCGTGAAGCCCATAGTACGCGGTGCCGGCGTTATTGACGAGGAGTGTGAGGGTTCTCTTCTCCTGCTTCCACTCCTTCTGAAGTGACGCCACCACGCTCAGCAGCTTCTTCGTATCCAGGAGATCGCAGACGATCGGGTGGAAGGCAGCGGGCGACCCGGCGGCTGCAGCGATTTCAGAAGCAGACGGATTCGTCGGCGTCCTGGCCGCTGCCTCTGCTTCCGGCGCGAGCGGGGCCTGCGGACGGGTGCCTGCAGACCGATCGGTTGCATTGACCAAAGCCTTCGGAAGCTCCGCCGGGAACTGCCGGCCAATGCCATAAACCTCGTAGCCGAGCGCGAGGAGGCGCGCACTGATCGCGCGGCCAATGCCGGAGGAAGCGCCGGTCACCAGCGCCACTTTTTTCTGACTTTCTTCCATAGTAATATCTCTTTCTTTCCGTGACATGTTTTCGAGGATGCATCGATGTCGCGACACCGGGATGTCGTGCGGAGCGCAACGGAGCCGTGACGCCCGGAGCGGGTCCCGGCGCGGAGGCCGACTGCATTGGCCGAATCACCGAGGGAAGTCAGCTCTCCCAGCGGAAGATCCGCTCGCGCGGCAGGACGGTCGTGAGGCGCTCCAGCATGAAGCGCTCCATCTCCTCCGTCAGCGCTGCGTCATAATGATAGACGCCGTTTTCATTGACGTAAGGGTACTGGACGACGGCGCTATCCGGCATGTTCCGGCGCATCTGCTTCAGGTAGCTGTCGCTCAGGCGGAAGCTGCCGAGGCTGACGTCGCGCACCGCCGCCATCGGAATCGTGCGGAGTACCTCGTCCAGCATCCCACCGTAGACCGTGCGCCAGTCCGGGCAGGCGATCATCGGGTCGAAGCAGAGACGGATCGTGAAGCCGAGCGCCATGCCGCGGCGGATACTCGCGAGCCGCTGGGTGAGGGTGCCGGTCCGGTGCTCATAGTGCGAGACGACGTAGTCCGGCGACAGCGTGAAGGCGAAAATGTTCCGCGGGCAGGGATTGAGACCCTCCCACAGGTGCTCGCTGCCGGACTTCGTGCGGATCTCAATGCTGAGATCGGGGTGCGCGGCGGTGAAGTCGGTCCAGGCCTTCACGTAGCCACAGAGCGGCTCGATCGCGAGGAGGTCCGTGTCGTAGGAGATGCAGAGGTAGACCGGATGCTGGCGAAGCAGGGCCTCGACCTCCGCGAAGATGTCCTCCAGATTCAGGAAAATCACGAGATTCCCGGACGGGTACATGCCCTTCAGATAGCAGTACTCGCAGTCGAACAGGCAGTTCATCATCGAGCTCGCGTAATAGAAGTGCTCTTCACCCATGCTCTGGCACACCGGCGCGCCCGGATAGACGGAGCGGCCATGCTTCACCGCGAGGATCAGCGCCTGCGTGCGATGCTGCGTCGGGTAGCTCTGGTGCCGCCGGTTGAAGACATCCTTGTAGTGCTCGATCGGGATGCAGGTCGCCCGCGGAAAGTGCCGCAGGATCTGCTCCGCCCGCGCCCGCCAGCGCGGATCCTGGTCGACCGCCCGCTCGATGTAGATATGTGAAAATGACGGGTTCAGAAAATCCCCTTGCATACTGTTTCCCTTCTCTTTATCTGGCCAATGCAGGCGACCACCACTTGGGTGGTGCGCATCGACACTGCGCCGCTGGCACTAAGCTCTGCACGCCCGATTTGATTTCGGCAGCTGCATATCCATGCATCCTGAAATCACTTGCCCTTCACGCTTTCATGCCTGCGGATTGATCTCTTTTACAGCGATCATCGAGGATGCGCGCCCTGAGGTGCCGCTCCAGGATGATCTTCCCGGCGCGCTTATCGCGGGTCGGCACGAGACCCTCCGCGTAGAGTGCCGCGATCGGCTGCTGCCAGTCGAGCTCGCTGAGCGCCGCATAACGGATGAGCTGTACACATTCATCCGCCATCACCTTCGAAAAGTGCGCATCGGCGATGAGTTTATCCACCAGCTGCTGCTCGTTTTCCGTGAGCACCTGGTGCCCGGCGGCCTCCGCCGCCATCAGCGCGCGGAGCTTATCCACCACTGTGACGATGGTATCCACCTGCTGCTCGACGCAGTCGGTCACATGCGCAGCGAGGGAGCGAGGGGCGGACGCTTCCGTACCTACTGCCGGCTTCGACTCGGTTCCAGATGCTGCATTTGTTACCGTACGCATGGTCATTCCGGTTTCCATCTCTTCCTGCGTCAGCCCATCGTCGGTCACGATGCGCAGGAAGTTCATCTGATGCGGTCCGAGAAACATCGACGCCGCCTGGTAGATCGCGGCGGCCTCCATGTCGTAGAGATCTGCCGCATATCCAGATTCCTGCTTCGTATACAGCTTCGCGCCGGTGATCAGCGAGGCCTCCGGAAGGCCTGTGTTCAGAAGCATATCCGGATAGAAATCCCGCATGGTAGCTGCTTCCGTGATTTTATTTACATGATACATGGATGCCGGGCACGTGGTCAGTCGAGCCGCGGTGCCGAGCGAGAGGAGCTGGTCCTGTGCACCGGCGTCGTAATCCGTGAGGACCGAGGCAGTCACAGCGGCCGCCTGCAGCGGCCCGACACCGGTGATGGTCAGACTGAGGTCCCCCTCCTCGGAGAGGAACTGCTGGTAGTGCGTCTGGGTGGCGCGTTTTTTCAGGCTGAGCGCCTGAATCAGCGGCTTCGCCTCCGGATAAAGTGCGGTGAAAATGTGAATCATGTTGCGTCCCTTCAGTTTATGGGGTCTGACCCCATAAACTTCTGTTTAGATTCTGTTTAGAAAAATTTAATGGGGTCAGACCCCCTTACGAAATTCTTAAGACAGGGCCTGGTCGATGAGGGCGTTCAGCTTCTTCATCTGCGCGTCGGAGGAGATCCCACCGACGATCGGGTCGCCGACGATGCGGCCGTTCCGGTCGACGACGTAGGTGGTCGGGAAGGCGTAGAGTCCGGCGGTAAAGAGGCCGGCGTCGCTGTTCGAGGCGAACCAGATGTTCGGATAGGTCACGCCCTGCTGCTCGAGCACGGACTTCGCTTCGTTCGTGTCCTTCGTGCTGCCGTCGAGGGTGAAGGCATTGATGCCGATCACGGTGCCGCCCTTTTTCGCGAGCTCCTGATGAAACGCCTCGAGATCCGGCAGCTCGCCGACGCAAGGCTTACATGTGGTGAACCAGAAGTTGACGACGGTAACGGCGTTGTTCGAGAAAAGCGTCGCGCTGTCGACCGGGTTGCCATCGAGATCCTGGCCCTCGAAGCTCGGGAAGGCGTCCGCACTGTCACCCGCGGTGCCTGCATCGCCCCCCGCCGTATTCGCGCTTCCACCCGTCATGCCACTAACCCCGGTGTCTCCTGTCATGCCAGCAGAACCGGCACTTACGCTTTCACCTGCCGCCGCAGTAGCTGCTGCGCTGTTCGTATTTGCAGCGCCGCCACACGCTGCAAGACTCAGGCTCAGTGCAAAAGCGAGGGCAAAGGTTTCGATTTTTGTCATTCTTGTTTTTCTCATTTTTCTTTCCATTTCTTTCTATATTTGATGGTCGGGCTTTTCACAAACAAATCCTTTCCGGAAATTCTACATTATCAGTGTTCGCAGACTCTGTTTCTTTCCAGAATTCAGCATTATGGGGTTGGGACAATGCTGATTTTCCGAAACTTTCTCGTTTGTGTAATTATGTATCTGCCTGCTGCTTCTGTTCCCCGAATCCGTAGCGGAAGTGAAGCGCGTCGGTCGGGCAGGCGCTGATGCACTTGCCGCAGCGGATGCACTCCGCGTGGTTCGGGGACTTCAGGATGTCGACATCCATCTCGCAGGCTTTCGCGCATTTCCCGCAGGAAATACAGTTCTCAGCATTGGCCTCGATCGTGAGCAACGACACGCGGTTCATGAGTGCGTAGAAGGCACCGAGCGGGCAGAGCCACTTGCAGAACGGGCGGTAGATGAGGATGCTCAGGACGACGACCACGATCAGGATGAGCAGCTTCCAGCGGAAAAGCGGACCGAGCGCCGAGCGGATGCCGGCGTTTGCCAGCGAGAGCGGGATCGCGCCCTCGAGTACACCCTGCGGGCAGAGGTACTTGCAGAAAAACGGATCGCCCATGCCGAGCTCGTCGACCGCGAAGGCCGGAAGCAGCACCACCATGAGGAACAGGACGAGGTACTTCAGGTACGTGAGCGGCTTCAGCTTCTTCGTGGAGAGCTTCTTCCCAGGAAGCTTGTGCAGCAGCTCCTGAAACCAGCCGAACGGGCACAGGAAGCCGCAGATGAAGCGGCCGAGCAGCACGCCGAGGAGGATCAGGAAGCCGGTGATGTAGTAGGAGAAGCGGAAGCTCGACGAGCCGACCACAGCCTGAAAGGCACCGATCGGGCAGGCACCGGACGCCGCCGGGCAAGAATAGCAGTTGAGCCCCGGAACGCAGGCGATCTTGCCCTGCCCCTGGTAGATGCGGCCCGTCCGGAAATTCGGCAGGTGGAGGTTTGTGAGCAGCGTCGCCTCCGCCTGAATACCGCCGCGGAAACGGCTGATCATTTTTGATTTTGTACTTTTCTTATCCAATGCCGACACACTCCAGACATAATCGAATCGCCTTCGCGAGAACGGTATCCGCCTCACCACGCAGCGCGCCGAAGCTCAGCATCGCGACGCCGACAACGAGCAGCGCGAGCTGCAGCACAGATTTCTTTATTCTAAACACGATGTACTCCCTTCCATAAAAAACCTGTTTTCTATTATACCATGGCATCCATGAAAACTCTGTGAACGCGTATAATTAAGAAATCAGAATGGCGTATGACATAAAAATCCCTCCGCACATGGCGGAGGGTGATGAAATCGAGCGTTGATTACCGCTGCTGGTTGTACGCACTGCAGATGGCGTTCACGTTATTCAGCAGGAAGTAGATGCCGACATAGCTTCCGATGAAGCAGAGCAGCGAGCCGATGAGCATCCAGAGGAGGAGCGTCGTGCCGTTTTCCTGGAAGTGGAGGCCGTAGCGCGGTGCGTTGTCCGCGAGGCGGTTGCCGACACTGTAGAACCAGTAGAGGTCGTAGATGCCACAGGTCAGGATGCCGAAGAGGATGAACTCGAGGAGTCCCGGGGTATGTCTGCCGTCACCATCGCAGGCGACATTGACATCACGCATGATGGTGTAGAACACATACAGCTGGTAGATGCCGCAGGTCAGGAAGCCGAGCAGGATATAGAGCACGAGGCTTCGATCCGTCTTCAGCGGGCCGGTGTACACGCTGCCCGTCTGGCTCTGCGACTGGTAGTAGCGGTTGAAGTTTCCGTCGGCGTCGGCACTGGTCGCTCCACCCGCCGTGCTGTGGCCTGCGGTACCGGTCTGTGCGCCAATGCTGCCGTTCGCAGCGCCATATGCCTTCGCGTCCGCTGCATTGGCTCCCGCTGCCTGAGGGTTACCGCCGCCGAAGGTATTCGTGTCATAACCGCTGCCATCGGTGGCGCCGCTGTTCTTTCCCTGCGCGAGATCAGTCACGCGGTCCAGGTCGCGGCGAAGTCCGTCCGCAAAGTTTCCAGCGAGACCGGCGAATGGATTCAGCTGCTTCTGGGTGATCAGCACGACGAGCAGCACGATGGCGAGGATGGCGAAGCCGATGCCCCAGCTGGCGCTGCCGATCGCATAGTAGCGCTGGAAAAGAGCGGAAAGGATGCCACGGAGCAGGGCCTCAAGCACGAGCATGACGCCACCGGCGATGACGGTCATGAGGAGCGGCTCGGCGTCACGATCGGACCACTTCTTCCAGACGAGGTACAGGCCGCCACCGATGAAGCCGTAGCCGGCGAGCTTCACGACGTTCAGGATGAAGTTCAGGAAGCTGTACATGAGGTTTACGAAGCCGTGGAAGCTAAAGCTGACCAGATTCTGGAGGATGCGGAAAAAGGAAGCGATGGTAGTCCAGATCTGCGGCACGGCAAACAGCACCGTGAGGATCAGCAGGATGAAACCGACCGTTCGGATCGTGCCATCGCCGTCCGGCTCGGACGGGATACCGTTCATGGTCGGACCATGGTTCACCGGAGGTGGCGTCTGCTGCTGCGCGGTTCCGCTGTTCGGCTGAGTCTGATCCGAGCTACCGCTATGCGACTGTGCAGTGCTGCCGTTTGACTGTGTGTCAGTGGCTGCGGCGTGTGTACTATGCGCAGCACCCGAGGTGTTCCCCTCGGTACCGGACGCGGCGCGCCCCTCCTCGAGGCGGTGCTTGTACTGCTCCGTCGTGTTGCCAAGCGGTGTATCTGCCGGCGCGCTCTCCGCTGAAGCTTCTGCATCGGCTGCTGCCGACGTATCTTCCAGGGCTGCACTCGCAGCTGTGGTGCTCTCCACAGTCTCCACGGCTGCATCATCTGCGCCGAGGTCAGAAGCATTGGCCGCGTCTGCAGTTTCCGGTGCCACCGGCTGACCACAGTTCGGGCAGAACTTCATGCCATCCTCGAGTTTCTGTCCACAATTCGTGCAAAACATACTATCACCTCCGTAAGAATGTCTTTCTATGTCGTAAATAAAAGTCGCAGCAGGCGTCCGACGAGGCCGTTCCATGGCGCAAACACCACG
The DNA here is from genome assembly GCF_046365365.1 of Oribacterium sp. P9. Classification (NCBI taxonomy): domain Bacteria; kingdom Bacillati; phylum Bacillota; class Clostridia; order Lachnospirales; family Lachnospiraceae; genus Oribacterium; species Oribacterium sp. P9. Next base: position 40,237 of record NZ_JBKEIS010000007.1, read on the forward strand.
ATGTCCTGGCCCGGGATGAAGAAGCGCGCGATCCACACGAGGAGGAAGGCCGCGATCATCAGTCCGAGGAGTCCCTGGTAAAGCACCCTCGGGATGCGCTCCCGCAGCATCCACAGGGCGAGCGCCAGCGGCGGGAGTGGCCACAGCGGATGGAAATAGAAGGCGCGCGGGAAGTCGCCCCGCAGCACCGCCGCGAAGGCACGGCTCATGCCACAGCCCGCATCCGAGATACCCGTCAGAAATTTGAACGGGCAGCCGATACCGAGCAGCATCTCCAGCACGATATAAAACAGTGCGATCAGCGCCAGCGCGCCCAGATCCTCCAAGCGATGTTTCATGGCGCTATGATGCCCTCCGGTCCATTACTTGAAAACGATTGCTACTTTATTATACATCAACTGACAGATGCAGACATTAAATTATCGTGAAATATAGACTTTTTTAACCGCCGGGAGTTTATGGGGTCTGACCCCATAAACTTCAACTTTAGATTCTGTTTATAAAAATTTAATGGGGTCAGACCCCTCGGCATCTCGGCTTCACTTACAGGATGATCTGTCCGATCAGTACGACGATGCCGGCGCAAACATACGCGATGGCGCACTGAAGGAGCACCATGCCGACGGCCCAGCGGGTGCCGAGCTCACGCTTCACGGAGGTGATGGCGGCGATGCACGGGGTGTAGAGCAGGCAGAACACGAGGAGGGCAGCGGCTGCGAGCGGGGTCAGAACCGCACGGAGCGCATCCATGCCGCCGAAGAGGATGTTCAGGGTCGATACAACGCTCTCCTTCGCGAGGAAGCCGGAAATCAGCGATACCGTGATGCGCCAGTCACCGAAGCCGAGCGGTCGGAAGATCGGCGCGATCGCACTCGCGATCGCCGCGAGGATGCTGGCCGAGGAGTCACTCACCATATGGAGGCCGAAGTCGAAGTTCTGCAGGAACCATACGATGATCGTACCGAGGGTGATGATCGTAAAGGCCTTCGTAAGGAAGTCCTTCGCCTTCTCCCAGAGCAGCTGCAGTACGTTCTTCGCACTCGGCAGGCGGTAGTTCGGAAGCTCCATGACGAACGGCACCGCCGAACCCTTGAAGGTGAAGCGCTGGCTGATCTTCGCAAAGAGGATGCCGACGAGGATGCCGGTGAGGTAGAGCGCGATCATGATCGGCCCGCCCTTCCCCGGGAAAAAGGCCGCCGTGAAGAAGCCGTAGATCGGCAGCTTCGCCGAGCAGCTCATAAACGGGGTCAGCATGATGGTCATCTTACGATCCCGCTCCGACGGCATGGTGCGCGACGACATAACCGCGGGCACGGTACAGCCGAAGCCCACCAGCATCGGCACGATCGAACGACCAGAGAGACCGATGCGGCGGAGCAGCTTATCCATGACGAAGGCGATACGCGCCATATACCCTGTATCCTCGAGGAGGGACAGGAAGAAGAACAGCGTCACGACGATCGGCAGGAAACTGAGCACCGAACCCACGCCGGTGAAGATACCGTCGATGATGAGCGAATGCAGCGCGTGGCTGACATTGGCCGCCGTCAGCAGCTGGTCGACGAGCTGTGTCAGGAGGTCCACCAGCGACGCGAGCGCATCCTGCAGGAAGGCACCGATGACGTTGAAGGTCAGGTAGAACACGAGGCCCATGATGACGATAAACGCCGGGATCGCCGTATGCCGGCCAGTCAGGATCTGGTCGATCTTCGCCGAACGGACCGCCTCCCGGCTCTCATGCGGCTTCGTCACGCAGCGACGGCTCATGCGCTCGATGAAGTCGAAACGCATATCCGCGATGGCGGCGGCACGATCGAGCCCACGCTCCTCCTCCATCTGGACGATGATGTGCTCCACCATCTCCTTCTCGTTCTGACTAAGTGCCAGCGCTTCCTCGACCCGCGCATCCCCCTCGATCAGCTTCGTCGCTGCAAATCGTACCGGGATGCCGGCTGCGACCGCGTGATCCTCGATCAGGTGCATGATGCCATGGACGCAGCGATGAACCGCGCCGCCGTGGTCGTTCTCCGCACAGAAGTCGAGCCGCTGCGGCTTCTCCTGGTAGCGCGCGACGTGCAGCGCATGAGCCACCAGCTCATCGACGCCTTCATTTTTCGCCGCCGAAATCGGCACGACCGGTACGCCGAGGTGACGCTCCATGCGGTTGATGTCGACGGAGCCGCCGTTGCCCTGCAGCTCGTCCATCATGTTGAGGGCGACCACCATCGGGATGTCCAGCTCGATCAGCTGCATCGTGAGGTAGAGGTTTCGTTCAATGTTGGTGGCATCCACGATATTGATGATGCCTTTCGGTCGGTCGTTCAGGATAAACTGACGGGAGACGATCTCCTCGCTCGTGTACGGCGACATCGAGTAGATGCCCGGCAGATCCGTGACCTCCGTTTCCGGATGGCCCTTGATGGAGCCGGACTTCCGGTCCACCGTGACGCCTGGGAAATTACCGACGTGCTGGTTCGAGCCCGTCAGCTGGTTAAAGAGCGTCGTCTTTCCGCAGTTCTGGTTGCCCGCCAGTGCGAAGCTGAGCTTCGTATCCTCCGGAAGCGGATGTTCGCTCGCCTTATCATGGAAACGACCGCCCTCACCGAAGCCCGGGTGCTCGTCATCATCGAAGAACTTTCCGTCCTTCGCTGCTTCTGCCGCATCGAGCTCTGCCTTCGTCGCCGGGTGCTGCTCCTTCTTCCAGAGCTGATGCTCCTTATGCTCCTCCGCCGTGATCGGCCGCGCCTGAATCTGCGCCGCATCCGCGAGACGAAGGGTCAGCTGATAGTCATGGATCCGCAGCTCCATCGGGTCGCCCATCGGTGCAAACTTCACGAGCTGCACCTCTGCCCCCGGAATCACGCCCATATCCAGGAAATGCTGTCGAAGCGCGCCCTCGCCTCCGACCGTCGTCACGATGGCACTCTGGCCGATGTCAAGATCCTTTAATGTCATAAAATCACTCCCTGATGAAATTTATACTCCTGTAAAATCAAAGCTATACCGTCTCGAACTTCCCGTTAAGACAAAATCACTTAGAAACGTCCATTTCCAGATGAAAACTCGTCAGTTTAAAAAGCCGATACCATCTTGTATATCTTTAAAACTAACATTATAATTCGCGATTAGCAAACGTAAAGACGTTTAAAAAAGATTACCGAAAAATCGCTTTAAAAGAATTAAAACGATTACCGAAAAAACACATTTCAGGAGATTCGTATGACACTTGATATGACGAAGGGAAACCCGTTTCTGATCATCTTAAAATTTATGATTCCGCTGTTTATCGGCAATGTCTTCCAGCAGCTCTACAACATGGCAGACACCATCATCGTCGGGCGCTTCGTCGGTGCTGATGCGCTCGCTGCGGTCGGTGCCACCGGCACCATCATGTTTCTCGTGCTCGGCTTCTCGCAGGGCCTCTGCACCGGCTTTACCGTCCTGACCTCTCAGGTCTATGGTGCAAAGGACTACGCACGCGTGAAGCGCAGTGTTGCGAACGGCATCCTTCTCGCCGCGATCGTCATCATCGTGATGACCACGCTTTCCGTATCCACGATGCAGACACTGCTCCGACTCATGAATACACCGGCTAACATCTTCGAGGATGCCCACACCTACATCAGCATCATCTGCATGGGCATCGTCGCAAGCGTCTACTACAATCTCTTCTCCGCCTTCCTGCAGGCCGTCGGAAACAGTAAAGTGCCGCTCTGCTTTCTGGTGTTCAGTGCCTGCCTCAATGTCGTGCTGGATCTTTTCTTTATCATCGTCCTGAAGCTCGGTGTCGCGGGTGCCGCACTCGCCACAGATCTCTCCCAGGGCATCTCCGCCACCCTCTGTCTCTTCTATATCTATAAGAAAGAGAAGGTGCTCTGGCCGGAGCATCACGACTGGCGCATCACCGCCGGTGTCTACCTCGTGGTGATCCGGAAGGTACGGAAGGAACTCGCCGCATCATAAAACCAAATACCGATACCGAAAGGGAGCTTCGCACCGCCAGGTGTAAGCTCCCCTTTTTTCGTCCGAATCGTGCATGATGCAACAAGTCGTCCCGTCATCTGTTTTCAGCGTGGAATCCCCTGTACTTTTTAAGGCGTTCAGACTTCTGGTCGGTACAGTAAAAGTAATGGCTGTGACGTCCGAAGATGCCACAGCCATATATGAAAACTCTCCCCTCTCCGACTCAGCGCCGGAGCTATCGTAAACTGTCGCAGAGGCCGATGCTTCGGCCTGTCACGCAGTCATGCGAACATAAATGGTGCTCAGTCCAGCATGAAGAACTGTGCCAGACTGCTTTTCAGTGATACGATCATGCTGTCATCGGCGGCACACTGTCCGCTCGGAATCGGATCATACTGCCGGATATACTCTGATTTTCCGGTTTTCTCGAAGATGATCGTGTTTGTCTGATCCGGAAGGACCATGCCGTACTTCTGGACCGCATCCCTGTAAATCTGATCCGGGTTCACCGCGTCGTTGATCTTCGCCTGAAGATCTGCGTTCTGCACCCGCAGCTGCTCGAGCTGAGTACGCTTCTGCTCGATCGTCGAGAGACGCGTGGAAACCATCGTATCGAGGTGTACACATTGGTAGCAGGTCAGGAAAATGAAAATAATCGAACAGGTCAGTAACAGACGACAGGCACCATCGAGCACACGCTCCGGAATCAGCCGGAAAAGCGGGGCGATGATGCTTTTATCTTCCTGGTACTCCAGCCGAAGCTGTCCGTCGTACCGGTCCCGATAGAGATGAATCTGATTCCGTCTTCCGCGTTCCTCTACGACCAGAGTCTCACGTACCAGCGGACGTCTCTCCGAAACATCAGCACGAACTGTATTCCCATCCACATACGTTCGTCCCATACTACACTGCTTTCCTTACATGATTCTGACATCTGCGAAATCACGTTCAGACGCAGATATCAGTTTTTACACATTTTTTCAATACTTCACGCACCTGTTAATTACCCAAAAGTAATTATTCAGCAATCATTATACATCAGATCGTAAGAATTCATACGGTTTCTTGATATTTCCGTGGATAATTTTTTTAAATGGATGATATAATTCTTTCTAGAGACTTCCCGAAAACCGGGCTTGACAGGAGGATACTATGAATGACCGAATACCGATCGTGCTGAAAGCAGATGGCGACTGCGCCTATGCAGAGGCACTGGCCGCGCATCTGAAGACAGCACTGCTGCATACGACGCCGGATGCACCGGTCTGGCTCTCTGTGAACGCAGCCGGCCTTTCGCTCACAGATGGCGATCAGGCGATGCGTGGCGACTTCACGAAGCTGCAGAAGCGCCTCCAGTACCATAATCTGACGCATGAGCTCCTCGTGAAGGCGACGAAGGTGAAGGGTCGTGAGAATCTGCGTGTGATCGATGCGACCGCAGGCATGGGTGAGGATTCGCTGCTGCTTGCAGCGGCCGGCTGTGAGGTCACGCTTTACGAGCAGGATCCGGTCATCGCCGCACTCCTGCAGGACACGATGCGACGCGCACTCGAGGAAGCGACGCTTCACGAAATCGTCATGCGCATGCAGCTCGTCGAGGGCGACAGCATTGACCATCTCCGAAGGCTTGGAGAAGCAGGCACGGGTTCGGATGCACCAGAGGACGATGCTGGACACGCCTGTCCGGCTCTAACAGCGTCGGCTGCCACGGGGAACGGCGCTGATGCCTCGACAAGCGGTGCAGAAGTCACAACGAACGACGCAGCTGCCACGACGAACAGCGCAGATGAAGCGCTGAAGCGCCCGGATGTCATCTACCTCGATCCGATGTTCCCGGAACGGCAGAAAAGCGGCCTCGTGAAAAAGAAGTTCCAGCTCATCCACTACCTCGAGGCACCAGCGGAGAACGAAGAGGCGCTGATGCAGGCCGCCATCGCCGCGCACCCATTTAAAATCGTCGTGAAGCGCCCCGCGAAGGGCCCGTACCTCGCCGGCCTGAAGCCATCCTACTCGCTCGATGGAAAGGCCATCCGCTATGACTGCTATGTCTTTCCGGAAAACGTATAGTTAAAGAGGCTGTCGTAACAGAGACAGCCTCTTTACATTATCGATCTGATCACCAAAAAAGCCCTCCTGATTTCTCAGGAGGGCTTTCAGTCGAGCGCGAGACGGGGATCGAACCCGCGATCTTCGCCTTGGCAAGGCGACGTAGTACCACTCTACTACTCGCGCAATATGCGTTTATCCTTTTGACCGGATAAATCGGTTTGTCTGGATGATGTTTCTCAATCGCTCCATAGAGCGCGAGACGGGGATCGAACCCGCGATCTTCGCCTTGGCAAGGCGACGTAGTACCACTCTACTACTCGCGCAATATGCGTTTATCCTTTTGACCGGATAAATCGGTTTGTCTGGATGATGTTTCTCAATCGCTCCATAGAGCGCGAGACGGGGATCGAACCCGCGATCTTCGCCTTGGCAAGGCGACGTAGTACCACTCTACTACTCGCGCATTTTTAATGTCCCAACCGACTTTCATTTCTGTGAAGGTGGGTGCATTATACAAAAGATCATCAGTGTCGGTGTGAATGTTATCGCCGTCTTAATCATCTTGAGTGCCCAGAACCGGAATCGAACCAGTGACACGAGGATTTTCAGTCCTCTGCTCTACCAACTGAGCTATCTGGGCATCGAGCGGGTGATGAGAATCGAACTCACATGTTCAGCTTGGAAGGCTGACATTCTACCATTGAACTACACCCGCAAGTGACTTCGTGTGTCGCCTTATCGGTGACGCGAGTGTTATAATACTCTACTCCGAAAGCTTTGTCAACACTTTTTCAAAAAAAGTTTTTTGGGTGCCGCTATGGGCGTAGCAGTTCAGACCGGGGCCCGTAGGTTCAGCACCAGAAGCACAGTATGCCTGGCTTCTGGTGCCTTTCCCCCTGAGGTTTCCGTCTGTTTTACATATCCGGATCAGCCTTCGGCGTCTTCTTCGCGTAGTAGATTTTTCCGGTGTGTGCCCACATCTGGGATACGAGGATGCCGTCCTCGCTGTGACGCTTCGTGATACCGACGTTGTAGCCCATGTCGTCGGTGCGGAGGAGACGGCGGATCTCGACGTCATCCTCGATTCCGGTCACCCAGGCCGGGATGTTCAGGGTGATCTCCTCTTCGCCGCAGTTCACAGCCATGATGGCGACCTCATCCTCATACTGTCTCGCATAGACCACATAGTTATGGCCAGCCATCAGCTTCATGAGGGCGCCTCTCTTCAGCACCGCATTACGCTTATGCATACCGCCGAGGTAATTATGGAACTCGATCAGCTCAAGGTCCTCGTGGCCCCACGGATACGGACGGCGGCAGTCCGGCTCGGTCCAGCCGGTCATGCCAGCTTCGTCGCCGTAATAGAGGGTCGGTGCGCCCGGCCAGGTCATCTGCATCATCGCCCCCAGACGGTAGAGTGCCTGCGAAACGCCGGCATCTGCAGCGGCTGAGCCGCTCGTACCAATGCGGCCGACCGTCTGATTCGTGCGCGTCATGAAGCGGCTGTGGTCATGATTCGAGAGCTGGTTCATCGAGCAGAGAATCGAGTTCTCCGGCATGCGGGACATATGGTAGAGGATCGCGTTGAAGAACATCTCACCGTCACCGCGCATCGCCTCGTTTTTCGCGTCGGAGTGCTTCTCCATGCCGGTCAGGAACCAAGTCACCGGCTCCATGAAGGCATCGTAGTTCATGATGGTGTCCCACTCATCACCCTGGAGCCAGCTGAACGGGTCGCCGTAGTGCTCGGCGAGGATGATGGCGTTCGGATTCGCTTCCTTCACCACCATGCGGAACCTCTTCCAGAACATATGGTTGTAGGTCGCGGAGTGTCCGAGATCGGCGGCGACATCGAGACGCCAGCCATCGACGTTATACGGTGCGCTCACCCACTTGCGTCCGATCTCGAGGATCGCTTCCGCGAGATCACGGGAGCCCTCGTAGTTCAGCTTCGGGAGGGTATCATTGCCCCACCACTTCTCGTAGCTGTTGTTGTTCGGCCAGGCCTCGTCACGGTTGTCACTGAACGCAAAATAATCGTGGTACGGGCTGTCCTTGCGCTGGTACGCACCCGCGGCATAAGCATTGGCCCGATCCTTATAGTTATAGAAGCCGGAACGGTTCATCCACTTGTGGAAGGAGCCGCAGTGGTTGAACACACCGTCGATGATGACGCGCATGCCGCGGGCATGGCAGGCCTCGACGAACTCGACGAAGAGCCGGTCGCTGGCGTCCAGGTTTTCACGGCTCGTGGTGCGGATCGAGTAGCGGGTCGCGCGGGCATTGTCATCCTCCCAGTCCTCGACGAGGGTGCCGCCGTCCTTCACGATCTTGCCGATATGCGGATCGATGTGGTCGTAGTCCTGCGCGTCGTACTTGTGGTTCGACGGGGACACGAAAAGCGGATTGAAGTAGATGACGCTGACGCCGAGGCGCTGGATATAGTCGAGCTTCGAGCGCACGCCGGCGAGATCACCACCGTAAAACCGGTGCACGTCAAACGCCTCGACCGGGGCGTTCCAGTCCGCTACACCACGCGCTGCTCTGCCGAGGTAGATGTACTCGTTGTCGACGACGTTATTCGTCGGGTCGCCATCACAGAAGCGATCGATGAAGATCTGGTACATGATGGCGCCCTTCGCCCAGTCCGGGATATGGAAGCCCGGCATCAGACGGTACGAGAGCTCACGGTTCATGTCGTCGCAGACGCCGAGACGGTTGAAATGCAGTCGCTCCGGGCCCTTCTGGATGAAAAAGCTGTAGCTCTGGGTGGCCTGACCGACCATGACCTTATGCTCATAATAGTCGAAGCGTGCATCACGCTCGACGAGCTGCATCTTCGTGCTGCTGTTGGCTTCGTGGAAAAAGATATAGACGGCATCCACGTCCTGCCGTGCTGTCCGAAATCGGAGCGTAACGGTATCTCCAGGATTCGGCTCCTCCGGGATGCGGTAGCTGGCCGTCCCCGAGGTGTACAGTGCCGCCTGGTTAATCGTACTCTGGTTCATTTACTTTCTTACTTCCCTACTGACATATTCTCTGTACCCGGCCGCGCATCCGGCCAGGCGCTCTATCTCTCTCCTGTGTCTGATCGATCCCCGGCGAACATTCCCTTCGCCAGGTCGTCGGCACAGCGAAAACAGCCTGGCAGACGCCAGGCTCTCCGAAACTGAATTTACTGATCGAACTCGACCACCCCGATGAACGGGAGATTGCGGTAGCGCTGGTCATAGTCGAGACCATAGCCGACCACGAACTCGTCCGGAATCTCGAAGCAGGAGTACTTCACCGGTACTTCCTTCTCGCGACGGGACGGCTTGTTCAGCAGCGTGCAGATCTCGATGGACAGTGGCTTCCGGTCGAGGAGCATCTTGCTCAGATGGTTCAGCGTGTGTCCGGTGTCGATGATGTCCTCGACGATCATGACATGCTTGCCCTCGAGCGGCTCATCGAGATCCTTCACGATCTTCACGATACCGCTGGAGGTCGTGCCACCGCCGTAGCTGGAAACGGACATGAAGTCGAAGGATACATCCACGTCATGGATGCGCTTCGCGAGCTCGCACATGAACATCGCGCCGCCCTTCAGGATACAGATGAGGTGGAGGGACTCGCCCTTATACGCCTCTGAAATCTGATCCGCAATTTCTGTGATACGTGCTTCGATCTGATCCTCCGGGATCAGGACTCTGACATGCTCAGCCATGATTTTTTCTCCTTTTCACACTGATAACCTCTCGATTCTCCTGTAGAATCAAGGTTTTTTTACGATACTCTGCGCTCATCCGGTACGGAAGGTCGAGATGCGCGCCGCCCGGCCCGAAAATCAGGCGGTCGATGTCCCGGTAATGCACGGCGCTCCAGTCCTTCTGGGGCGTTCCGATCCGGCGGAGCAGCTCGCTGTAGACGTACTGCCGCACGAGCTCCGGGTACTCCCTCAGCGCGGTCACGGGCAATGCAATCGACCGTAAAATCGTCGCCTCGTCCGGGGCTTCTGCTGCGCCCTCCGCGCTTTTTTCTGCCAATGCAGGCGGCCTCGGGGTCGTACCTCGGGTCGAGGCACCTGGCTCCGGTAACGTTACCGGTGCATCCTGGAACACAGCCGTCTGTGGGCGGGTATGTGCATCTCGGTCGATTGCATTGGCCGAATCCGGGGCGACCGTCAGCGTCGCGTGCGCGTCCACGTACTGAAGAGCGAGCGCATGAAAGAACGCATCCGCTTCACGAAGGAGCGCTGCGCTGTGTGCGATGTGGGCGCTCGCCTCCGGGTTGATCTCGCGAAGCTCCGGCAGCACCGTGCTGCGGATACGATTCCGGGTGTAGTGCGGATCCGCGTTCGTCGAATCCGTCACGTACGGTATATCATACTGTTTAAGCCACTTCAGTATATCTTCTCTTTTTATGGAAAGCAATGGCCGGATCACGTGATTTCGCCGATTCTCCATGCCCGCGAGGCCGCGAAGCCCTGCGCCGCGCACGAGATTATGGAGGACGGTCTCCGCCTGATCATCGAGATGATGCGCCACCGCGATCCAGGCGGCAGGAGCAGACGGGGCTGGGAGGCCTTTCATCGACCGAGCATCCGGAAGACGCGACGGGGAGCCGGCGGTAAATGCCGGGGAGTCTGATGTTCTGGCGGAATCCGGCACCGGGGAGTCCGACGTTCGGTCGATTGCAGCTGCCGGGGCGTTTGACGTTCCGGCGGACGAAGCTACAGGGGAGTTTAACATCCGGTCGGCCGCCAGAGTCTGCCCCAGCTGCTGCCGTGCGGCCTCGAGGGCCTCGTAACGGAGGATGCGCGCGGCCTCCTCCAGGCTGAGCCCATGCTGCGCCGCGTACGTCGGAGCCGCGACATGCACGGCCTGGAACGGGATGTCGAGCTTCGCGCAGAGCTTCTCCGAAAACGCCTCGTCGCGGTCCGCCTCCGCGCCACGGATGCCGTGATGGACATGCACCGCCCGCAGCGTAAAGCCCATCCGGGCCTGCAACGTGTGCAGCGCATACAGCAGGAAGACCGAATCAGGGCCACCTGAAAGGCCGACCACGACGCCGTCGCCCGGACGGATCAGCTGATTCGCCTCGATATATCGTTTGATTTCCAGCATAAGCGCATCCATGCGAAGCTCCTCTCAAAAACAAAGGTGGAGAAACCTGCGTCTCTCCACCTCATTTTACTAAGTTCTCTCTTACTTTTCATCCGGTTTGATGATGATTTCGTCCGGCAGCTTCAGTCCGAAGATCTCGCGGGCCTTTTCCATCGTGAATTCCTTCGTTTTTACGTAGACCTTTTTCTCTTCCAGCTCCTTACCGTGCTGCTCTTCATCGGCGATAGCAGCATCCAGGCTTTCTTCCTGGGCCTGGTAATCCCGCTCCTGCTGCCGAAGCGTCTTGCCCCGGATGTTGATGGCGATCGCAAGGAACAGCACCACGATCGTGATGCCGATGATCGCCAGACGGTTGCTGGATAGATTTTTACGCGGACGCTGTCTTCGTTTCATAGATACTTAAAAAGGTCTCCTGCCTCTTCCTTATGTACAGTTTCCTGTACCGCCAGAACCTCTGCCCGGACGGATTTCTCACCGAAGCGGATCTCGATGACGTCCCCCACCTTCACATCGTAGGATGCGCGCTGCGGACGGTCGTTCACGAGTACTCGGCCTGCGTCGCAGGCTTCGTTGGCCACCGTACGACGCTTGATGAGTCTCGATACTTTCAGGTATTTGTCTAGTCTCATGATATCCCTAAGTTTATGGGGTCTGACCCCATTAAATTTTTCTAAACAGAATCTAAAGTAGTAGTTTATGGGGTCAGACCCCCTTACGAAATTCTTAAGGTAATGGTCGGTTTCACGAGGAGATATCCCCGCATGGCTCCGATCAAGAAAAAAGAGACGGCCATGTAAGGCCGCCTCCGGATTTTATCCGATTCGTGATTAACCGTTGATCTTATCCTTGAGGGCCTTACCAGCCTTGAATCTCGGAGCCTTGGAAGCCTCGATGTTCATGGTAGCACCAGTTCTCGGGTTTCTGCCCTCGCGCGCTGCTCTCTCAGCGACATCGAAGGTACCGAAGCCGATCAGCTGAACCTTATCGTTCTCAGCGAGTGCATCAGCGATGGTATCAAATACGGCCTTTACAGCTGCATCTGCATCCTTCTTGGAAAGGTCTGCGCTCTTTGCAACGGCTGCTACTAATTCAACTCTATTCATTTTGTTTTCCTCCACGTGATTAAAGGCAGATTTCTAAAAAAGCCCATAATCTCCATATTTAAAAATTGACATAAAAAGTATAATCTCTGCGCCTCTGCATGTCAATAAAGAAACGGCCGCCGAGGGGCCCGGCAGAAACGGCCACCGAGGGGTCAGACTCCCGCGTGGATTTTTCGACCACCTCGTAAAGCAAGCGGGCAAGCGGAGGAGGGGTCAGACCCCCGCGTGGATTTTTCGACCACCTTAAAAATTTCGCAAGGGGGTCTGACCCCATAAACTTCAGCTTAAAAGGGGGTCTGACCCCATAAACTCACGCTTACAGCTGCAGGCGCCGGAGGGTCTTTTCGGCGTCGTCCATGGTTTCGAGCAGGGTCCAGGCTTTTTCGCGGGTGCTCTGTCGGAAGACGAGCGTCGCCTGCCGGCCGCTCAGGAAGCGGAGGCGGCCCTGCTGCTCGCGGACGAGGAGCGGGATCTCCTCGACGCGGATCCGAGCCTTCGGATCGAGCTGGATCTTCCAGCTGCCCTTCCGGATGTCCACCTCGGTGGCGTAGCTTCGGTGCGCCTCCGCACGGAGGAGCGCGATGCGGAGCAGGTTCGCACATGGCTTCGGGATCTCGCCGAAGCGGTCGATGAGCTCATCCTGCATCTCACTGTAGTCCTCCTCTGTCTCGATGGACGAGATCCGCTTGTAGACGTCGAGCTTCTGCGACTCGTTCGGGATATAGGTATCCGGGATGAACGCGTCGATATCGCAGTCGATCTGGGTATCGAAGCTCGGCTGCTCCTGCAGCTCGCCCTTCTCCTCCTTCACGGCGGTGCTCAGCAGCTTACAGTACAGATCGTAGCCGACGGCCTCCATGTGGCCATGCTGCTCTGCGCCCAGGACATTGCCCGCACCGCGGATCTCGAGGTCACGCATCGCGATCCGGATGCCCGAGCCGAGCTGGGTGAACTCGCGGATCGCCTTCAGGCGCTTCTCGGACTCCTCCGTCAGCATCTTACCGCGGCGGTACATGAGGAACGCGTACGCCGTCCGGTTCGAGCGTCCGACACGTCCGCGGATCTGATACAGCTGACTCAAGCCCATCCGGTCCGCGTCCTGGATGATCATCGTGTTCGCATTCGGGATGTCGAGGCCGGTTTCGATGATCGTCGTCGACACCAGCACGTTGACCTCGCCGTTGATGAAGCGCAGCATGATATCCTCGAGCTGCGTCTCCGACATCTGGCCATGCGCATACGCGATGCGTGCCTCCGGGCAGAGCTTCTGCACATGCCCGGCGACGTCCGCGATGTTATTGACCCGGTTGTAGACATAGTACACCTGGCCGTTTCGCGCAAGCTCGCGGTTGATCGCCTCGCGCACGAGCTCGTCGTTGTACTCCATGACATAGGTCTGGATCGGCACACGGTCGATCGGCGGCTCCTCGAGCACCGACATGTCACGGATGCCGACCAGCGACATATGCAACGTCCGCGGGATCGGCGTCGCCGTCAGCGTCAGCACGTCGACGTTTTTCTTCAGATTCTTGATGCGCTCCTTATGCGTCACGCCGAAGCGCTGCTCCTCGTCGACGATCAGGAGACCGAGGTTCCGGAACTCGACGTCCTTACTGAGCAGACGGTGGGTGCCAATGACGACATCGACACGGCCGGCCTTCAGGTCGTCGAGGGACTTTCGGATCTGCTGCGGTGTCCGGAAGCGGCACAGCAGCGCGATGTTCACCGGGAAGCCCTTCATACGCTCGACGAAGGTGTTGTAGATCTGCTGCGCGAGGATGGTGGTCGGCACGAGGTAGGCCACCTGCTTACTGTCCTGCACGGCCTTGAAGGCGGCGCGCAGTGCGACCTCGGTCTTACCGTAGCCGACGTCACCGCAGATCAGGCGGTCCATGATCTTATGGCTCTCCATGTCCTGCTTCACCGCTTCGATGGCGAGGTCCTGGTCGACCGTCTCCTCGTACGGGAACATCTCCTCGAACTCCTTCTGCCAGACGGTATCCGGCCCGAACTTGTAGCCGGACTCCGACTGCCGCGCCGCATAGAGCTTTACGAGGTCACGTGCGATCTTCTTTACGGCATGCTGCACACGTGAGCGGGTTTTCGTCCACTCCGTGCCACCAAGCTTATTCAGCTTCGGCTTCGTCGCCTCCGCACCCGCGTACTTCTGGATACCCTCGAGCCGGGTCGCCGGCAGGTAGAGATTACCGCCGTCGCCGTACTCGACCTTGATGTAGTCCTTCGTCACGCCCTGGCTCTCGATGCGCTCGATGCCGCGGTAGATGCCGATACCGTGGTCCTCATGCACCACGTAATCGCCGACACTCAGCTCGCTCAGCTTCGCGATGTGCTGACCGTCGAGCTTCTTCTGCTTCCGCTTCTTCTGAACTGCGTTCGTGTTGCCGAACATGTCGCCCTCGGTGAGCAGCACGAAGCGCTCCGCCGGGAACTGGTAGCCCGTGTTCAGCACACCGAACATGACCATGATGGCTCCGCGCGTCTCCGCCTCATGTGCCGCACGGATCTCCCGTCCGGCCACATCGAGGATCTGCGCCGACAGGCTGCTGCCCTGACCGCTTCTCATGTTGGCCGCCTTACCCGAGGCCAATGCTGTCGTGCTCTGCTTTGTACCTGCGCTCGACGCATTCGCTCCCGCCAGGTTGCCGGTGCCGGCTGCGCCATCTGCTGACGCGCCGCCTGCATTGGCCTCCGGCACATCCGGGCAGTAGGCCCGCAGATCGTAGTCACGGAGGTTCTGTGCGAGACGCGACGCACGGGTCCGGGACGGGCTCAGCAGCACGATCTGGTACTGCTCGCTCTGCCAGCGCTGAAGATCCTTCAGCAGCATCTCGAAGCCGGACTTACTGTACGGCGTCACCTCGGCCGTCTCGAAGTGGAAGCACTGCTTTGTCTTCAGCGCGCTCAGGTTCGTGCCGAGGGCACTGAAGGCGATCGTCCGTGGCGTGTCGAGCCGCTCCATGATCTGGTCGATGCCGTAAATCAGCTTATCCGGATCGCGCTCATCCTTCTCTGCGAGGCCCTGCGCCTCGAGGGTCGCCGCCAGCTTCGCGTGGTGCTGCATCTCCTCCACCCGCGCCTCGAAGCTCTCGCGGAACTCGGTTTCGACCGCCGTGCCCCGCTCCCGGAGACGATCCGGCTCATCGAGGAAGAGCAGGGTACGCTCATCGAAATAGTCGAGGAGACTCACCTCCTGCTTCTCACCGGCTGCGCTGTCCGCACGATCGGACGCCGGGTAGATCTCCACACGGTCCAGGGTGTCGATCGAGCGCTGCGTCTCCGCGTCGAAGGTCCGAATGCCGTCGACCTCCGTGTCCCAGAACTCGATGCGGACCGGATTCTCCGAGGTGAACGGGTAGACGTCGACGATCCCGCCGCGGATCGAGTACTCGCCCATCGCGTCGACCTCGACCACACGCTCGTAACCGAGGCGCGACAGCTTCGTGGAGAGTGCCTCCATCTCCATCGTCATCCCCGGCTCGACCGTCAGCACGGACTCCGAGAAATTCTCCCGTCCGAGCACCCGGTCCATGAGTGCGTCAATGCTGGCGACCACGACGCCGCCGTCGTCCTCCATGATGTGCTTCAGCACCTCGACCCGCTGCCGGGTGATGAGCGTACCCTGGGTATCCGCCTGATAGAAGAGAAAATCCTTCGCCGGGTAGTACCAGGCCTGCTCCGAAAAGGCATGAATGTCGCGCACGAAGCGCTTACCCGTCGCCTCGTCCTTCACGACCAGCAGCTTCCACGGACGCCGATCGTTGCCGCCCTTCGTCGCCGGTGCTGTCTTCCTGGCGTCGAGGGCTTCCGGTGTCGATGCGGCCCGGGTCGCCCGTGCGCTCGTTTTCCGGGTGTTCTGGAGCGACACCAGGAGCTGTGCCTTCACCGGATCCACGGTTCCGGTCACTGCAAGCGGACCCACACCCGCGGTGAGGGCCTGCTGCAGCGCCTGATAGCTTTCGGTTTTCAGAAATGGGTTGATCATCATACTTCCTCTACTGAGCACATGGAGTGCAGGCATCCGGAACAGCCTGCCCGTCGGAAAACGCAGCGCGCACAGGGCAGCACTGCGTCGTCGGTATCATCGGCGCGCCGGCTTATGCCTGCGCGCAGTTCATCGGATTATAGTGATTCATCGCGTGCTCCACGCCCTGGTTCACGATGTCAAGGATGGCGTCCGCCACCGCGTCGTAGGTATCCGCCATCACCGCTGCGTCGTTCCGATCGAACTTCGCGAGCACATGATCCGCAAGGTCCATGTACTCCGGCTTCTGACCGACACCGACCCGCACCCGCGGGAACTGATCCGTACCGAGGCACTGAATGATGGACTTGAGGCCATTGTGACCACCCGCCGAGCCACCCTTCCGGATCCGCATGCGACCGACAGCGAGGTTGATGTCATCCGACACCACGATGACCTGCTCCGCCGGAATCTTATAGAAGTTCGCGAGCGGCGCGATGCAGTTGCCCGACAGGTTCATGTAGGTCAGCGGCTTCACGATGATGAGCTGCTCCGGCCCCGCCGGCGTCATCACCCGTGCCTTCGTATAGACCCCCTGAAACTTCGTCTCGTTCAGCTTCAGCCCGCCCAGCTTCTCGCAGAGCGCCTCCACCGCCGCGAAACCCGTATTATGACGTGTACCGATATATTTCTTCTCCGGATTTCCCAGACCCGCAATCAGATACATAAAACTCCTCCATATAGCAGTCACCGTTCAGAGCGACTCTCCAGACGCTTGTCTGAATGGTAACGGTTGTTAACGATTATAAGCACAACAAAAGCAGCATCGAAGGATATCCTACTCTCCGTCCGGTCCCACCGTACACGCCATCATAACACAAATTAATATATTTCACATCATATAAGCGATTCCATGAATGGATATATTTAAAGAGACGGTAACAGTTCAGCCGGGGTGATTTTGTAAGGCGGATAATTTTTAAGGGATGTCCATACCGGGCACCTCTTCTCGTTTGCCTGCATGGGGCGGGGCCGATAAGTAAATAGATAAAGGCAATCGAATGGGGTGGGCAAACAAACAAAAAGAGACGCCTGCCGAAGTCCCTTATCGAAAAATGGCGCAGGGCTCTCGCCCTGCGCCATATACTATTGAAATCAATATCCTTCCGTCTCGGAAATCATCTCCGCCTGATACTTATCCAGGATGATCTCATGGATCGCTTCTCTGGTCGAAGATTTGATCGGATGTGCGATGTCTCTGTACTCACCATCCGCCGTCTTTCTGGACGGCATCGCGATGAAGAGACCCTTCTCACCCTCGATCACCTTGATATCGTGGATGACGAACTCATTATCGAAGGTGATGGAGACGATCGCCTTCATCTTGCCTTCCTTATCCACCTTGCGGATCCGTACATCTGTTATCTGCATGCTTCGATCCTCCTGTTACATCTGATACCGTGTATTTTTTTCTACGACGATCTTGATGTCGTCCGGCGTACCGATGTAGGTCGTGTTGGCACGAATCGTGTCGCGGCTCTCGACGATACAGTTCTCGATAACGGTATTATCGCCAATGTATACATCATTCAGGATGATCGAGTTCTTGATCACGCAGTTGTTTCCGACATAAACCTTACGGAACAGAACGGAATTCTCGACGGTACCGTTGATGATGCAGCCACTTGCGAGAATCGAGTGACGCACGTTACAGTCCGGGTTGTACTTCGCAGGAGGATTATCCTCGAGCTTCGTGTAGATACCCGGCAGCTCCTTGAAGAAGAACTCGCGGATATCACGGTTCAGGAAATCCATATTGGTCTTATAGTACGACTCGACGGACGCGATGTTTGCCCAGTAGGTGTCGATCTTATAACCATAGATGCGCTTTACGTTCTTATAGCGTACCAGGATATCACTGACGAAATCGGTACGATCCTCATCGTGTGCCTTCTCGAGGAGCTCGATCAGCTGACGACGACGGATGACGTAGATACCGCAGGAGATGGTGTTCGCGTCGGTCGCGATCGGTTTCTCCTCGAAGTCGACGATCCGGCCGTCCTCGTTCATCTTTACGCAGCCGAAGCGGGTAGCATCCGTGTTCGGCTCCATGGTCTTCACCACTACGGTGATATCTGCCTTCTTGTTGATGTGATGCTCGAGCACCTTTGCGTAGTCGAGCTTGTAGATGCCGTCGCCGGAAGCGATGATGACATATGGCTCATGAGACTGCTTCAGAAAATCGAGGTTCTGATACAGTGCGTCGGCGGTGCCACGGAACCAGTCGCTGTGCTCTGCGGTGATGGTCGGTGTATAAACATACAGACCACCCTGCTTACGACCGAAATCCCACCACTTCGAGGAGGAAAGGTGCTGGTTCAGAGATCTAGAGTTGTACTGTGTCAGTACAGCCACTCTCTGAACATGAGAGTTCGACATGTTGGAAAGAGCGAAGTCGATGGCACGGAAGGATCCGGCTACCGGCATCGCAGCGATCGCTCTCTTATTCGAAAGCTCCCGCATACGCTTGTTATTACCACCTGCTAAAATAATACCTATCGCTCTCATAATGTTCCGTCCTCCTTGATGATTGCTCCGCCGCTTGCGAGTAATCCGTCAGGATAATCCTCTACTGTCGTTACGCCATAGATTGCGGTGTTTCTTCCGACCTTTACATTGTCCGGAATCACAGAATTCTCGCCGATGGTGGCCAGCTCTGCGTTGTAAA
Organism: Oribacterium sp. P9; assembly: GCF_046365365.1. NCBI lineage: Bacteria > Bacillati > Bacillota > Clostridia > Lachnospirales > Lachnospiraceae > Oribacterium > Oribacterium sp. P9. The sequence continues at coordinate 59,167 of NZ_JBKEIS010000007.1, forward strand.
CTCTCTGATCATATACACTCGGCTCGAACTCACCGACACCGATCTCACAGTTCTGACCGATCTTTACGTTCTGTGCGATGACGCCCTTATCGATTCTGGTACCTGCGCCGATGGTTGCACCGGACATGACGACAGAATCGTTCACCACTGCACCGGACTCGATGGTGACACCCTCGCCGATGACAGAATTATGAACCTCACCATGGATCTCACAGCCCTCTGCGATGATGCAGCGCTCTACGTGAGAGTTCTGGGAAATAAACTGTGGTGACGGGTTCTTCGTGTCGGTAAAGATCTTCCAGTACTCCTCGTAGAGGTTGAACTCCGGAATGATCGATACGAGCTCCATGTTGGCCTGCCAGTAGGACTCGAGTGTTCCGACATCCTTCCAGTAGCCGTTAAACTCATACGCGAAGATGCGGCTGCCCTTATTGAAAAGATAAGGGATGATGTGCTTACCGAAATCCTCACCTGGAACATCCTTGTTCGTGATCAGCGCTTCACGAAGCACCGGCCATGAGAAGATATAGATACCCATGGATGCAAGATTTGACTTCGGTACCTTCGGCTTCTCCTGGAAGTCGATGATACGGTTATTCTCATCGGTTACAGTGATACCGAAACGGCTCGCCTCCTCCATCGGAACAGGCATCGACGCAATCGTACAGTCGGCATTCATCGCCTTATGGTACTCGAGCATAACCTCATAATCCATCTTATAGATGTGGTCACCGGAAAGGATGAGTACATAATCCGGGCTATAATTATCGATATACTCGATGTTCTGGTAGATCGCGTTTGCTGTGCCTGAGAACCAGTCCGCACCGTTCTGCGACTCATACGGCTGCAGAATCGTTACGCCTCCTCTGTTACGATCCAGATCCCACGGAATACCGATTCCGATGTGGGCATTCAGACGTAAAGGCTTGTACTGCGTCAAAACGCCGACTGTATCTACACCTGAATTAATGCAGTTCGACAGTGGGAAGTCAATGATCGAGTACTTTCCACCGAAGGATACAGCAGGTTTTGCGACATTCTTTGTGAGTACGCCAAGGCGAGAGCCCTGGCCGCCAGCGAGCAGCATGGCGATCATTTCTTTTTTAATCACGTCATCACCTCATTAGTAATATAAGTAGTAGAAAAATATCTAGCTGTACATAGTATAGCACTCTACGTCCCGCATGTTAACTAAGAAAATGGTTATTTTGACAGTAGAATAACGAATTTTACATAGGTATTTCGTAATAATTACACAATTTACCACAATTCAATATGGCATACTGGTTCACCAGACATAAATTTTCTTCTTTTAGAGCAGTTGTTTCGGCAAAAATTTCCGGTACTTTGCATACCGCAGGCATAGCACTCGATACTATCTGTCTGTGACTGTCCAGATGTAGTGTAACTCGGCGGACAGTAGTCGGAAGCCGAGCTACGTCTGGACAGTCACGTCGGGAAATCTAAAAAACGCCGGGGCATCGCCCCGGCGCATTGCGCTCATCATCTGTTTAGATATCGCAGTTACCAACGGTTCTCGGATACGGAACCACATCGCGGATGTTCGACATACCGGTGATGTACATCACGGCACGCTCGAAGCCGAGACCGAAACCACCATGACGCGTCGTACCATACTTACGAAGATCGAGATAGAAATCATACTGATCCATCTCCATGCCCATCTCGTTCATACGCTTCAGAAGCTTGTCGTAGTCCTCCTCACGCTGTGAGCCGCCCATGATCTCACCGATCCCCGGAACGAGACAGTCGACCGCAGCGACGGTCTTTCCATCCGGATTCTGCTTCATATAGAAGGCCTTGATGTCCTTCGGATAGTCTGTAACGAATACCGGACGCTTGTACAGCTGCTCGGTGAGGTAACGCTCGTGCTCGGTCTGAAGATCCACGCCCCAGCTTACCTTGTACTCGAACTCATCGTTATGCTTCATGAGCTCATTCACCGCATCCGTATAGGTCACACGTGCAAACTCGGAGTTCAGAACGTGGTGGAGACGATCGAGCAGTCCCTTGTCGACGAACTGGTTGAGGAAGGCCATCTCTTCAGGAGCATTGTCCAGCACATACTGAATCATGTACTTCAGCATATCCTCCTCACACTGGATGACATCATCGAGGTCTGCATACGCAAGCTCCGGCTCGATCATCCAGAACTCCGCCGCATGACGCTGTGTGTTCGAGTTCTCAGCACGGAAGGTCGGTCCGAAGGTGTAGATGTTGCGGAACGCCTGCGCGAAGGTCTCGCCGTAGAGCTGACCGGACACCGTGAGGCTCGTCTTCTTGTTAAAGAAATCCTGGCTGAAATCCACCTTGCCGTCCTCGGTCATCGGAACCTGGTCGAGCGGAAGCGTGGTTACCTGGAACATCTCGCCCGCACCCTCCGCGTCGGAAGCGGTGATGATCGGGGTGTGTACGTATACGAAGCCACGCTCCTGGAAGAACTGATGGATTGCAAAGGCCACCAGGGAACGGATCTTAAATACGGCCTGGAAGGTGTTGGTTCTCGGACGCAGATGATCGATCGTACGAAGGTACTCGAGCGTATGACGCTTCTTCTGCAGCGGATAGTCCGGAGAGGACGCACCCTCGAGCATGACCTCGTCGGCCTGCACCTCGAACGCCTGCTTCGCATCCGGCGTCGCCACGAGCTTACCCTTTACGATGACCGCCGCGCCGACACCGTACTTCGCCACCTCCTGGAAGTTCGCCATGGTGTCATGGTAAACGACCTGAAGCGGGGTGAAGAAGGTACCGTCGGAAATCGTCAGGAAACCGAACTGCTTCGAATCACGGTTCGAGCGGACCCAGCCGCCGACCGTCACTTCCTGATCATAGTAGGCTTCTTTATTCTTGAAAATCTCTCTTAATGTAGTAACTTTCATCTCTAACCTCTGTTTCTATCTCGGATGTTCTCAGAAAACCGCGGAAAACCGCGATGATTTAACTGATTATAGCGTAAGGCTTCCCTGTTTTCAATGTCTCCGACGTTTTCTTTATCTTTATATTTCTGCGTAATTACGTTAAAATATAGAAGACTATAAACATTTTACAGGGGAGCTGTCATGCGTTTTATTCATGTTGCGGATGTGCACTGGGGGATGGTGCCGGATGCGGATCAGCCGTGGGGCCGGGATCGTGCCAATGATATCAGGGCGACGTTTCGTCGTATCATCGAGAGGTGTCGGGAGTCGAATGTGGACTGTCTGTTCATCGCGGGGGATCTGTTTCACCGTCAGCCGATGAATAAGGATCTGCAGGAGCTGAACTATCTGTTCGGGACGATCCCGTCGACGCATGTGGTGATCATCTCGGGGGAGCATGATCGGGTCGAGACGAACTCGGCACTGCTGAGCTTCAACTGGAGTCCGAATGTGCACTGGATCCTCGAGGATACGCCGCAGTCAGTGTACTTCGATGATATCAATACCGAGGTGTACGGCTTTTCCTATCATACGCGCGAGCTGCGGGAGACGGTGATCGACGGGATCCACCCGGCGGAGGATGGACACATCCATATCCTGCTGGCGCACGGTGGTGACCGGGACCACATGCCGGTGGAGACAGCGACATGGGCTGCACTGCCCTTCGACTATGTTGCCCTCGGGCATATCCACAAGCCGACCGAGCTCGTGGAGCGCCGCGTGATCTATGCGGGCACGCCGGAGCCGCTCGAGCAGGGTGAAACGGGGCCGCATGGCATCTACGTCGGGGACATCCACCCGATCACGCACCGGATCCAGAAGCTGGAGTTCGTACCGCTCGCCGCGGCGAGCTATGTGCCGCTGCAGATTTCAGTGACGGAACGCACGTCGAACGAGGAGCTTCAGCGCCTGATCTCAGCGGAGATCGAGAAGCGGGGCACGCAGAACATCTACCGGCTGCGCATCACGGGGAAGCATGATCCGGAGGTGAGCTTCGATCTCGCACCGCTCCGCGAGCGCTACCGCATCGTGACGGTCGAGGATATGTCCGAGCCGCAGTACGATTTCGTCGCGCTGTACCGGGAGCACCCGTCCGACATGATCGGCTTTTACATCCGAAAGCTCCTGCGGGAGAATCCGGATGACATGAGTGAAATCGAGAAGAAGGCGCTGTACTATGGTATCCATGCGCTGCTGCAGTCGCAGAAAGGAGGTCTGTGATGCGATTGATCGACCTCCATATCGAAGGCTTCGGCAAGTTCCACGACCTGAATCTCCGCTTCGCCGAGGGCATGAACATCCTGTACGGCCACAACGAGGCCGGCAAGTCGACGCTGCATGCGTTTCTGCAGGCGATGCTCTACGGGCTCGAGCGGCGGCCCGGCATCGGGAGCGCCGCGAAGCTGCACAAGAAGTACCGGCCGTGGGATGCGCCGGAGCGCTTCGGCGGGACGCTGCGCCTCGCGCATGAGGGGAGCATCTACCGTATCGTCCGTGATTTCAATGCAGACGACCTCAGCGCAGATGGCGCAGCCACGACGACAGCGGGCGGCGCAGGGCTGACAGGCGGAGCAGGCGCCGGCTACGGCGCGGCTGCGATGGCTGGCGCCGGGACAGCCGGGATAACCGGGGCCACAGGCACCGGAATGACCGGGGCGGCGACGCTGGCGAGCGTCGGGCGCGCGAGCGGAGCGGCAGCACCGGCGGCCGGCGCGGACGCCTGTCCGCTGGAGATCTGGGACGAGACGGCGGGCGTCCGGGTGCCGGATCCGCGGGGCTTCCTGCAGGCGATGCTGGGCGGGATTTCCGAGACGGCGTTCGAGAACACGGTGTCGATCGGGCAGCTCCGAAGCGCGACGAGCCGCAGCATGGTGCATGAGCTGAAGTCCTACATCACAAATCTCAGCACGACCGGCGATATGTCGCTCGACTCCGCCGGGGCGCTGAAGCTTCTCCGGCAGCAGCGCAGCGCGCTGGAGGCGAAACGGGTGCCGGAGGCGGCGAAGTCCTACGCGCAGCTGATCGGCGAGATCCGGAACATCGAGCGCGAGATCGCGCAGCCGGAGTACGAGAATCAGCTTCGGAAGTACCAGGCTCTGCGTTCGGAGGTCCGAACGGAGCAGGTCGACCGGCAGACACGCCGGGAGGAGCTGCTGCAGAAGACGGCGGCCCAGGAGGCGGTGCTCACGCAGGCCGGCTTCGACAGCGGCGACGATATCCTGGACGCAAAGGAGCACGCCGACATGCTGTACAGCCTCTATCAGATCGGCGCGGAGCCACGGGAACGGGTGATTCGCATCGCTCTCCCGCTTCTCTTCGGCCTTCTGACGATCCTCTGCGGCATCGCGGCTGTACTGATCACAGCGATCGAATTCCCTGCCTTCGCACAGCGCTTCCATCTCGCGCCGGAGAAGGTCCCGGGTCTCGTCGCGGCGGTGTCGGGAAGTGGCCTGAGCGCGACGATCCTTGTGGCCACGAGCATTGGCCTGCTCGTACTGTGCATGCTGCTCTTCGTCTGGCGGCTGTACGCCAATGCTGCGAGGACGGGCTTCCTTCGGGAGACGGCGGCCGAGCTCAGCGCGATGCTGACGAAGCAGATCGGTACGGCGGACGTCAGCGATGCCGCGATGGAAAGCTTCCGGACACACATGGATGAGCTGCTGCGGGCCGAGGAGGAGCTCGAGACGCAGCGGACGACGCTTGCGGAGGTGAGCGCGGAGCTCCAGAATCTCAGCAACGATGAGCGGCGCTACGATGTCGAGCTGCAGAAGCAGAACGAGAAGCAGACGGAGCTCGAGGGGAAGCTGCAGCACCTCGCAAATGTGAAGAACCGCGCGGAGATGCTGAAGCGGACGCTGGACGAGAACGACGCGATCTCGACGGAGATCGATGCGATCAATCTCGCGGCGGAGACGATGACAGAGCTACAGAGCTCGATTCAGTCGAGCTTTGGACACTACCTCAACAAGGAGGCCGGTGAGCTGATCACGGGCATCACGGGCGGGGTGTACGACTCGATGTGGATCGACCAGAACCTCGACATCTTCATGAACACACCAGGGAAGATCGTGCCGATCGAGGACGTCTCCTCCGGCACGATGGATCAGATCTACCTGGCCCTGCGCCTCGCCACCGCGCGCCTGATCCAGAGCGACACCGGCGCAGCGACTTCGACAGGTGGTGCCGGACGGGCCGGTGCTGACGCAGAGGCTTCGACGGGTGCCGCGGGGACGCAGACTTCGACGGCGGACGGAAGCGACGGCGCAGCGGAAGCACGGCTGCCACTGATCTTCGACGACTCCTTCGCGATGTACGACGAGCGGCGGCTCGCGTCCGCACTCCGCTACATCACGGAGATCCACCACGGCCAGATCCTGCTGTTCACCTGCCACACACGCGAACAGCGCATCCTCGAAAACGAAGGCATGAAATTTAACCTGATTGAGATGTGATGCTCTATCTGGTGAAATCGAGATTTCTTCAATGAAAATTTAAAAGCGCAGCGAAAAGAGGCCCGATCGGAGCCTCTTTTCGTTTGCCTGACTATTCGATTCTACTTCCTATATCTATTTACATATCGAATAGAGCTTTCTTTATTAAGTTTTCAATTTACACCATTATACGGACACAATGAGAAACTATATACGGAAGGACTTTTTCAGAAATCGTGTCTATGAGAATTACGCTCCGAAACCGGATTCAGGAGAGAAACTATACATGGAAGGACTTTTTCGGAAATCGTGTCTATGAAAATCGAAATCAGATGCTGATTTTCGCTGTCAATCGCCGATTAAATATACACGATTTCAGAATGAGAACGTCCGTGTCTATTTTACCTGTCGATTTTCGATTTCAGGCAGGAAATCCATATACACGAAAGTGAGCATTTATAAGAAACTACTTTTTCACATCAAAAAGACCGCTCCGGCAGCTGTGGCTGTGGAAGCGGTCTTTTTTGATTGGATGTTTTTTCACTGGAAACAAATTGGTTTTCCTCACTCCTCGATAACTTCGATGCGGAGGTAGTCGAAGCTGATCGGTTCCATGAAGCAGTCTTCGCGGAAGACGGTGACGGACTTCCGCTGGAACTCCCGGATGTTCGTGGAGAGCCAGATCGGTACGGCGAGGTCCATGTACTCACAGATTTCCTTCAGCGCGGTGAGCACGTGATCGGTACGGGACATGCTGTAATCCTCCTGGCGGGAAACACAGTCCAGCACGATGCGTCCATCCTTATAAATTGTGCCACTCATACGAAACATAGGATTCTCCTTTGTAATGTCAACTGACTCGACCGCTCTGGTGCCCTTGCCTGAACTGCTGTAAAGCGATGTCGAGAAACGATCTCGGTATCGTCACACTCTGGTGCCCCTGCCTGAACTGCTGTAAAAAATCGGGGATGTAAACCGTTCTGAAGCGCCTTTTCGTTTATCACGAAGTAGATAAATGCTATAATAGTTTCAGAACGGAAGAAATTTATTTTTGCGGTTCTGCGTTCATGGTTTATTCAAATATGGATACTATGATGAAGTAAATCTGTAGTTTATTACCTTAATGGAAATAAACAGAAAAGTAAAGACCGTGTGAATCATGAATTCATCGCTTTCAGGAGGACGGAAGATCATGGGACTGGAAATAGAGAATCCACAGCAGTTTTTAGGGGAGGCGAAAATCGCCGTCGCTGCTTATCAGAAGGTGAGTGAGAGTCTGAAGTCGCAGCGCGAGCAGGAGAAGCAGCTGTCTGCCGCACTCGATAAGGCGCGGAAGGAGATGCAGGACAAGATTCAGAAGACGCTGAAGGCGCGTGGTGATGAGATCACGGCGACCTACGATAAGCAGCTGAGTCAGGTCGATGCGCGTCTCAAGAAGGCGCAGGACGAGCGCGAGCATGCCCGCAAGGAGGGAATGAAGGGCCGCATCAAGCGGGAGACCGAGCCGCTGGTCACCGAGAACAAGGAGCTGAAGCGTCAGCTGGCCGCGATCTTCAAGCGGGATCATGTGCCGTCGATCTGCAACTCGAGTGTGTTCTACACCCTGTTCCGCCCATCCGGCTTCGTCGAACTCTTCCTCTGCCTGCTGACCTTCGTTGTGCTCTTCGCGGCACTCCCGTTCGGCATCTACTACTTCATCCCGGCGCATAAGATCTGGCAGCTGGTACTGATTTACGTCGTAGACATTCTCCTGATCGGGGGGATCTATGTGTCGTTGATGAATGCCACCATCGGGAAGCACTCCGCGGTGATCCGTGACGGTCGGAAGATCAAGAATCAGATCCGCAGCAATCGCAGGAAAATCAAGTCGCTGACGAAGTCCATCCGGACGGATGCGGATGACACGAACTATAATCTGCAGTCGTACGACGATGAGATCGCGAAGGCGCAGCAGGAGCGCAATGATGTCATCAGCCGCAAGCAGGGCGCCCAGAACACCTTCGAAACCGTGACGACGAACATCATCACGGATGAGATTGAGACCGCGGCCCGCCCGCAGCTCGAGGAGCTTCAGAAAAACTTCAAGGCGGCCACCGAGCTCCGCCAGCACTTCGAGAATCAGGAGAAGGAGCAGGCGCTGAGTCTCTCCCGGACCTACGAGCAGTACCTCGGAAAGGCCCACATGAACGCGCAGGACATCGACCGCATCGCCGAGATGCTGCAGCAGGGCAGCGCGACCTCGATCATCGACGCCGTCGCACAGCTCGAGCACCCGGCACAGTGATTTCCGACCTGAAGGATGACCAGCATGGTGACGACTTCATCATGAAATTAAAAGAGGATGCATCGCCTTGCCTGACGGTTTCATCACGAAATTTAAAGACCGCTCCCACAGCCACAGCTGCCGGAACGGTCTTTTTGATATAACAGTATTCCCTTATGGATGCGCACTTCCACTCTACGCGTTCGTGTGCATGTTGTCGTTTACCTGCACATGGAGGAATGTCTGGCACAGCACCTCATGATGTTTCGCTCATCAGATTCTCGCTACGAGTGCTTCGGTGAGCTTCACGCAGTGCTCGATGGCCTGCTTTTCAAAGGTCGGGTAGTCCACGTGGGCGGAGTCGTCGGCCTTGTCGGAGATGGCACGGATGATGACGAACGGCACCTTATTCTGCCATGCGATCTGGGCGATGGCCGCGCCCTCCATCTCGCAGCAGCGGCCCTGGAAGTGCTTGATGATCCAGTTCTTCGTGTCGCTGTCGGAGACGAACTTGTCACCGCTGCAGACGCGGCCGATGAAGGTGCGGATCTCCGGGTTCACGCGGCGGTTCTCCTCCTCCGCGGCAGCGATCAGACGGTCGTCCGCATGGAAGGCCATGGTGCCGACGCGCGGGATCTCACCGAGCTGGTAGCCGAAGTTCGTCGCATCCATGTCGTACTGCACTGCATCCTCCGAAAGGACAATGTCTCCGATATTGATGTGGGCGTCGAGGGATCCGGCGATGCCGGTGTTGATGACGCAGTCCACGGCGAAACGGTCGATCAGCACCGCTGTGCAGGCGCCAGCATTGACCTTGCCAATGCCGGAGCGCACCACGGTGACGTCCTTCCCGTTCAGCTGGCCGGTCACGAAGCTGAGTCCGTTGTGTACTTCGGTCACCGCGTCGGTGATGTCCGCCTTCAGCTTCTCGACCTCTTCATCCATTGCTCCAATAATTCCAATCATTTCTAAACCTCTTAATTATTATTTACGACTTCCCGCAGCACGGCGATGACCTGGTCGACGCCGTTCCCCTGCTGGGACTGCTCCATCGCGGCGATGTACTGGGCGCGCTTCGCATAGACGGTCTCGATGGCCGTCGAGAGAAGCGTCGAGTCCTTCTCCATCGCATGCTGGTCGAGGACGTAGCTGAAGCCCTGCTTCTCGAAGGACTCCGCGTTCAGGATCTGATCACCGCGGCTCTGATCGAGCGGCAGCGGGATCAGGATATTCGGCTTCTTCAGTGCCAGCAGCTCGCAGATGACATTGGCACCGGCGCGGGAAATCACGACGTCGGCGAGGGCGTAGAGATTCCGGAGTCCGTCGGACAGGAACTCGTACTGCTTATAGCCCGGCGTGTCGGCGAGCGACTCGTCGAGGTTGCCCTTCCCGCAAATGTGGATCACGTCGTACTTCTCGAGGAGCTGCGGCAGCATCGCGCGGAGCGCTGTGTTGATCGCCACAGAGCCCAAGGAACCACCGATCTCCATGAGCACCGGCTTCTCACCGCTGAATCCGGTCATCGCGAGGCCATCCTCGCGGGTACCCTGCAGAAGCTTCTCACGAATCGGCGAACCGGTCAGCACGGCCTTGCCCGCCGGGAGCGACTTCGTCGTCTCCGGGAAGTTGCAGCAGATGCGGCTCGCGGCACGAAGGCAGAGCTTGTTTGCGAGTCCCGGCGTCATGTCGGACTCATGCGTCACCACCGGAATATGCAGGGCATGCGCCGCCCAGACCACCGGCACGGCCACGAAGCCACCCTTACTGAACACGATGTCCGGCTGGATCCGCCGAAGCGCCCGCTTCGCCTCCCCGTAGCCCTTCAGCACACGGATCGGGTCCGAAAAATTCCGGAGATCGAAGTAGCGACGCAGCTTCCCCGTGGAAATCCCCGTGTACGGCACCTCCTCGTGCTCCATCATCTTCTTCTCGATGCCGTCGTAGGAACCGATGTAGTGCACCTCATAGCCGTCCGCCCGAAGACGCGGCATCAGTGCGATATTTGCAGTGACATGACCAGCGGTACCACCACCGGTCAGCACGATCTTTTTCGTCATCATCGAATAAACTTCTCCCATCTATGCTGCGGCCCCAGCATTGGCCCAGGCGCAGTGAAGCGCCCGCGTCCGCCCAGGGGCACAGCGATATGCTATCAGCGCTCGTTGTTCAGCGCCGCCTGCAGCTTCTCGCAGGTATCCGCTAGCTCCGCCGCGTCGGTCGTGCCCGGCTTCCAGAGCACCATCTCGTCCTCTGTGCCGTAGCGCGGGATCACGTGCGTGTGGAAGTGATGTACGGTCTGACCGGCCGCCTCGCCGTTGTTCTGCACGACGTTAAAGCCCTTCGCACCGAGCGCCTCCATCTCCGCGATGCCGATGCGACGCGCGAGCGGCATCACCTGCGCTGCCACCTCGTCCGGCAGCTGCGTGAGGTCCTCATAATGCTCCTTCGGGATGATCAGGACGTGGCCCACCGTCGCCGGGCTCGCGTCGAAAATCACGCGGAAGGTGTCATCCTCGTAGAGGGTGGTCGTCGGAATATCTCCATTGGCAAGCTTACAGAAAATACAATTCTCGTCTCTCATATGCTATACTCCTTTCGGATGCGGCTTCGCCGCAGATTACAGAACATTATAGTATTTCGAGCCACATTTCACAACATAGAAAGGAACGAAGATGAATTTACCGAAGGATCCCGTCATGCTGCTGAGCTACCTGAACACCCAGCTCCGCGACAACTACAACTCGCTCGAGGCTCTCTGCGACGCCCTCGACGCCGACCAGGCCACCATCGAAGCGACCCTCGCCGGCATCGACTATCACTACAACCGCGAACTGAATCAGTTTAAGTAAGGAGAAACCACTATGAGATGTGTTATCCAGGTCGTCAACCACGCCTCCGTCACGGTCGACGGTGAACAGATCGGCCGCATCGGCCGCGGCTTCCTCATCCTCCTTGGCGTCGCCGAAACGGATACCGAAGAGCTTGCAGACCGCATGGTCAAGAAAATCTGCGGACTCCGGATCTTCCCGGACGAAAACGGCAAGACCAACTGCTCCCTCGCCGATGTCGGCGGTGAACTCCTCGTCGTGAGCCAGTTCACCCTCTATGCGAACTGCAAAAAGGGCAACCGCCCGAGCTTCATCGAGGCCGGTGCCCCGGAGAAGGCCGATGCTCTCTACGAGTATTTCATGGCTGAGTGCCGGAAGTACGTGCCGACCGTCGAGCACGGCCGCTTCGGCGCCGACATGAAGGTCGAGCTGCTGAACGACGGACCATTCACCCTGATGCTGGACTCTCAGCAGCTATTTGGAGAATAAGTTTTATAAAGAGGGGACAGGCCACACGGCCTGTCCCCTCTCTCTTTCTACTCTACCGAATTAACGGCGATTTCTCTTCGTGAATCGAATGCCGAACCATCCGAGCAGTACCAGTACGGCTGCCAGGAATCCAAAACCGAAGATCGACATCATGGACTCGTCGCCCGTTCTCGTCTTTCCTCTGCTTGCTCCCTTTACATTACCGCCATCCTGGCCCTTCTTATTCCGGCCACGGTTCGCACCGAGTACGTTACCGAACTCGTCAGTCTCGACCTCCTCAGACGGACCATGGTGACCGCCATTGCCGCCACCCGGATTCGTCTCCGGCGCTGTCGTCTCTACCGGCGTAGTTTCCGGTACGGTCGTCTCCGCAGGTGTCGTCTCAGCCGGTGTAGTCTCTGGTGTCGGATGCGGATGATCTCCACCACCGCTACCGCCGGAGGACTTGATCCGCTCATCACAGATCTTGATGACACCGTCCTCAAGCTTGACATCATCGGAGCTGCCTGCCAGTGTGATCTCACCCTTCTCACCCACGGTGAAGTTCATATCGCTGATCGTGTAATAACCACTCGGCGCTGTCTCCTCGTGAATCGTGTAGGTCTGCCCCGCCTTCAGGCTCGAACCGAAATCATGCGTCTCACCCGACTTCGAAATCCACTCCGCAACCACTGCACCTGTGGAATCCTTGATCTGGATCTTCGCACCATCCAGCTCACGCGTGCCGGTGCGCTCGAACTTGTTGACCTTGAAGTCGATCGACTTATTCGTCAGCTGTACCACGGTCTTACCATCTTCTGTAGAAGACTTCGAATCCGTCAGTACATAACCAGGAATCTCTTCCTCGGTTACGGTGTAGTTGATCTTTTGACCCACCTTTCCTTCCTTATATACCGGAAGACCCGTGAACTCATACGACCAGTCACCACTTGCATCCGCACTCAGCGTCTGCTCTTCCTTCAGCACATGATCTGCATACAGCTTCACCTTGATTTCTGAAGGACGCTTACCAGACGCATCGTTAGAATCATCCCAGGTCTTCTTAACGAGGACACTGGTGGTTGCAGGCGTATGCGTGTTGGTGATCGTAAATCCAGTCTCGGCATCGCCACTTACGCTTGCTCTGTAGCCATCCGGTACATCGATCTCTTCTACTGTATATGTGATATCCGTACCGCCGTTCTTCTTTGCAAGGTCTGTCCACTCATGCTTCCAGTTA
>NZ_JBKEIS010000007.1:72553-113052 GCF_046365365.1 Oribacterium sp. P9
AACCTCCTCCACGGTATATGTGATATCCGTACCGCCGTTCTTCTTTGCAAGGTCTGTCCACTCATGCTTCCAGTTATTTCCTGCATTCAGTTCAATCTCTGCTCCCTTTGGAACGTCGTTTGCCTTCAGCTGCACTTTGACAGAGCCCGGTCTCTTGCCATCCTGGTTATTCGAATCAGCCCACTTCTTTTTAACCTTGATACTCGTTGATTCTGGAGTGTACTTGTTCGTGATCGTAAAGCCAGTCTTGGCATCACCTGTTACACTTGCTGTGTAACCGTCCGGTACGTTAACCTCCTCCACGGTATATGTGATATCTGTACCGCCGTTCTTCTTTGCAAGGTCTGTCCACTCGTGCTTCCAGTTATTTCCTGCATTCAGCTCAACTTCTTCCTGAACATTGCCATCTGCCTTCAGCTGTACCTTGACAGAGTCCGGTCTCTTGCCGTTTTGGTTCTCCGAATCGTCCCACACCTTGGCAACACTTATACTCGTCGTTTCTGGTCCTGGTGCAGTATTTGATACTGTAATATCTACATATCGTCTCTCACTGCTTCCGATGCACTTCTGATGGATTTCTGATGCGTCATGAGGACGACTCACATGATAAGCCACTATGCTTCCACGGAATCCGCCTACCTGCACAACGGTTGCTTTCGGTGCAAAAATCATTCCGGCAGCTACGTTATCAATCCTTATCTCACCTGTATATGGAACAAATGTCTTGCCATCGGATGTTTTCTGAACAAAATTATAAATAACATGAGATCCAATTCTTGGATATCCATCATTAGAATCCGCAGTTTCTCCATCAATTTTAATCTGCGTTAAGGTATACGATTCCTTATTTGTTGCATCAATATTGATCAGTAAGTATTCGTCGTCTTTCTCATCATCTTTCAGCAGGTCCTTTATAGCATCGCCATTTTGTATTGAATTTTCACCAAACCCTAAATTATTATTTTCCAGATCGCTCTTAAGATTTCCGAATTTACTTATAACATTAAGAACATTGAAATTCGTCTTACCTGTCGTTGTTCCTCTTTTCGCATCTGCAAGTCGTATGGATTCTTGTGCAAATACGCAATTTAAATCATCCTCATTTTGTCCAAGATTTTCCTTTAATTTCGTTCTGCGCTCAAATTCCTCTGCTCCTAAATGATGAATATATGTATCCGTTTTATCACCAGCAAGGCCTCTATAATCCTTTAAGCGAATACTATTTGTTCCATCAGCATGCTTAATCCAAAGGTACTTATTTTGACTCGCATCCGCATTAATCTGATTATTATCGTCCACATATATATCGTCTGCGTAGTCTGATCCTAAATATGTATGAAAGCCTTTTTCTCCAAAATATTTCATCGCTCCATACTGATCAGCACGATTAATAACGTTAATGTAATTACCAAATTCTCCTTTATCGCTTTCAATCTCATTCGGCATCGAACTGTTTTCAGGGTTTTCATATGCTACAGAATACTTTTTATTTCCATCCGCATCATAAAAAGCATCTTTTGATGGATTTTCCTTATCATCGATTTCATACACATAAAGTGAATGATCTGCTAATACATTAAATAAACTCGGATTGTCAGCACGTCTGATACAGATACTTCCCGATGATTCATTTGCCGGTACAGTTACCGTAACATCAGAAATGCCGGCTTCTTTATTCGTTCCATTCGAATCCGAATAGAAACCCATCTTAAATTTCCGAGACGCACTCGAAACATCGGATACTTTTTTAGTAATCGTAATACTCTGTATTTCGTTTTGCGTCACTAATCTCTGCTGAGCATTCAACTCGTTATTACCAGAATCATTAAACGTATCAACAACGATAGACCCCTCCAGATGGTCACTCGTATTATCTAATACGCTTGCATATATCGCAGTATGTCCAGCCAGCCCTAACTTATCCTTGAACGACTTTACTGAAATAGTCTGACTGCCTTCCCATGAAGCAGCATTATTCAAACCGCCTGCCGAAAAAGCAAATACACAGAAGGACTCTACACCGAATGTCACTTCATCTTTCGACTCGGCAACTTCCTTTTCTTCGTCTTCTTTCTCCTCTTCATCTACGGTCGCGATCTTCGCTTCGGTGTCGAGGGTCACCTTTGCCTTCTTGACGTCTTCGACCTTGATGTCGTCTGCGCTGAGGTCGGTCATGTCCGCGGTGGTGCGCTGACCGTCCTTCGCTGCGTTCTCCTTCACTTCATCCTTGACCGGGAGGTGCTTGATGACCACATTGTCCGCGTCGGAAGCACCGAGCTCACCTGCGAGCTGGCCGCCAAGGAAGGAAACCTTCACGCTGACGTCCTCGCCCGGCTGGTACTCATACTCCTGGCCGTCTTCGTCATGGCCGATGAAGGCGATGTCATAGAGCAGGGTATTCTCGTTGCTGTGCTTCTCGATTTCAGAAGCCGATGCCTTCGCCGCATCATCGAGTGCAGTCATGTAGGCATCGTAATTCTGGTCCTCATCGGTCACTTCCTGCACGCGGAGCTCAACGCCCTCCGGCAGGTCCTTCTTGAGGTCCACAACGACCTTAATCTTTCCTTCTTCGATGTACTCGGCGTGACCGCTCCCCTTCGTCTCCGGCGCGCAGTAAACGAGCAGGATCTCGCTGTCCTCCTCGAACGCAGTCCAGTTCTCGCCGTCCATCGTGTACTCATATACGGTGTGCTCATCCTCGTCCGTCGTCTTGCGAATCGCGCGGATGATGTCGCCGTCCAGGGTCGCTTCCTTATATGTATAGTTCTTCGAATAGGTTCTCAGCAGTCCGAAGAGGCGGGTGCCGGTGAGCTTACGAATGTTTCTGACCGGTGCCTTCTCGCTGTCATCAAGCGTAAGCACGCCGTCCTGATCGAAGGAAACCTTCACGTCTGCATACTTCTCGTCGATGTCTTCGCCGTCTTCGTCAACGACATGGAAGCTGAGCTTCACCTTCTTCGCCGCCTCAGTGCTCTCCGGAACGGTCGTCTCCTCGACGGTGGTCTCCGGAATCGACTCGAGGCTCTCGGCTAGTGTTGTTTCAACTGCGCCGGTTTCTACTGCACTTTCGCCCGGTGCTGTGGATCCTGCGTCTGCACCGCCCGCAGTGATGCCGGCACTAGAAGCAGCGGTAGATGTGCCGCCCGAAACATTGGCATCCGAACCTGCGACTGCGCCGCCGGTGATATCCGTCGCTGCGCCGGTAGTTTCGATTTCTGTCGATGCTGCACTGGTCTCCAGCACGATCATATTGCTCTTCTCAGCAACAGAAGGAGCCCCGGTGTTCTCCGAGGTATCCGAGCCCACTGTACCAGAAGCACTGGTGTTCGATGCGTCACTTACGTTCTCTGCACCAGAAACCACACCGGTATTCTCCATACCGGAAGCAACGGTGGAAGAGGCGCTGTCGGAAGCGGCATTTCCAGAAGCATCCGTGGTGCTGTCGGTGTCATCGGCATCGATCACTGGTTTTTCGGCATCACCCTGTTCAGATGATGCCCCCCCCAACTTCCGAATTTTCGGCATCTGCGGATGCGTCCGCAGATGCGGCCTCAGCCTCGTAGCTGGCGTCCGCCTGCTCTACGGCGATGCCATCCGTCGCGGAATACGCCGGCAGCACGTTCGATGTCACCATCATGCCCGCCAGCATAAGCGCTGTGAAACGTTTTTTCAGATGAATCCTCATTTTCTTCTCCCCCAAGATGAAATCTTAAATATACTGAAAAATCTGATGCAGAACTTTAATTCTTACGATTTTCTTACAGAGATTCTGACTCAAACTTAATATATGCCCCTCGCGCGGCCAGTTCAATATATAAACCGGTTTTCGTACACGTTTTCGTAACTTTCGTGGTTTCGTTGCATTTTCGCTAAAATTTTCGTCATTTTTCTATGTCTTTAGTGAATTAATGACAATATTTATAAAACTGTTGGTTATAAAAAAAACGGGCAGTTGGGGAGCATGGCAGAAGCATTTCTCCTGTCGGCAGTAAGATCTTTTAGAATTCACAAAACAAACACAGCTTCCTATTATAAATAGTGCATCATTGCGAATCGGACGAAGCATGAACGGAATTTTAATAAAGCCTTAAGAGGAAAGAAATGGAACTGTTCGCCTCTGCGTGGTATCTTATAGTTCGCTTGATTTTATCGTCGGCTGTCTGGCTGCGGAAGCGCAGTGAGGAGCATGAGGATAAGCTTGTGTCAGGCTTCGCAACAGAGAAATGGATTTACGGAATAACCAAAGGAGAACTACATGAAGAAGAAATTAACATACACACTGCTGATGGCGATGATGGCACTGTCTCTTTCTGCCTGTGGCGGTAAGAAGGACGGAAAGCAGGAGACGGTCGAGGGTACGATCGCGACTGATGACATGAGCGACTTCTATGCGACTATTCAGAAGGCGGACGGTAATCAGCTGACCGTCGAGCTCGATGATGGCAGCAGCATCACGGTCGACCTCTCAGAGGCACACACGAATCCGGCATGGAGCTGGATGCCGGGTGACGAGGTCGACATCTACTACGCCGGCGAGGGTGACCCGACGGATGGCATGAAGGTCGCAGAGGTTCAGATGGATGTACCGTACGAGAACACCAACTCCGACTTCTCCGAGAACACCCAGGTGTACGGCGAGATCACGGCACTGACCGACGACTCTATCACCGTACGTGAGGAGGAAGGCAGAAACGAAGAGGACGGCCCGCAGGACGGCACCGAGTACACCTTCAAGCGCGCGAGCTATGGTTTCGATATCGGTGAGCCGGCGGTCGGCACATACGCACAGATCCTCTATATCGGCGAGCTCGGCGCAGATGACGCCACCTGCTTCCGCGTCCTGACCGACGACATGATGGACGACCCTGCTTCTGACATTTACGCCGTACAGGGCACCCTCACGAAGCTTGAGGACGACGTCGTTTACCTCCAGTGTGACGACGCCACCGAGTTCAAGTTCAGCGTCAGCGGCGACGACCAGCTCCTCTCCGACGCCACCGCAGCCGTTGGCAAGAAGGTCAAGATAAGCTTCGTGGACTCCCTCCGCATGCGTGTCGCAACCGCCGACACCATCACCGTCGTGGAGTAAGCTGAAAACAGAAAATAATCCATATGAAAGATCGAGCCCTACCTCTGAAGAGGTAGGGCTCTTTTCGCTCGTAAATCTGTGGATGTGGAAAAAGCTGATCGTTCAGGCTATACGTCATATTTCGCCCTGAGATCCGCCAGTGCCTCTCTCGCCGGGCGCGTTTTTCCTTCTGCAACCTGCTTTTCTGAAATCTCAAGTTCTGCGTTTCTTCTATGACTATGCGGGTAGTGGTAGAACTCCATGTCCTTCACGCCGTCCGGGAGGTACTGCTGCTCGACCCAGTTGCCTGGGAAGTCGTGCGGGTACTTGTAGCCGACGCCGCGGTTCAGCTTGCTGCTGGCCTTGTAGTGGGCGTCCTGCAGGTAGGATGGGATCGGGAGGTTGCCGGAGTGCTGCACCTCCTGCATGGCCTCGAAGATCGCGGCGGAGCAGGCGTTCGACTTCGGTGCGGAGGCAACGTAGGTCGCGGCCTGGGCCAGGATGATCTGGGATTCCGGCATGCCGACACGTTCCACCGCCAGGAACGCGTTGGTCGCAACCACTGCCGCCATGGGGTCTGCATTGCCCACGTCCTCGGAGGCGCAGATCACGATGCGGCGGGCGATGAACTTGATGTCTTCGCCGGCGGAGAGCATGCGGGCCAGGTAATAGACGGCGGCGTCCGGGTCGGAGCCGCGCATGGACTTGATGAAGGCGCTCACAGTGTCGTAGTGGTTGTCGCCGTCCTTGTCGTAGCGCACCGCGCGCTTCTGGATGCACTCGGAGGCGACGTCGAGGGTGATGTGAATGCGGCCGTCCGGATCGCGGTCGGTGGTGAGGACCGCTAGCTCGATGGCGTTCAGCGCCGCGCGGGCGTCGCCGTTTGCAGCATCAGCGAGGAACTCACGTGCGTCGTCGTCGATCCAGGCATGGAAGGAGCCGACGCCCTTCCGCGTGTCCGTGAGAGCGCGATCGATGAGGGTCGCGATGTTCTCGCGGGAGAGTGGCTTCAGCTCGAAGATGCGCGAGCGGGAGATCAGCGCGCCGTTGACCTCGAAGTACGGGTTCTCGGTGGTCGCGCCGATGAGGATGACGGTGCCGTCCTCGACGAACGGGAGGAGGTAATCCTGCTGCGCCTTGTTGAAGCGGTGGATCTCGTCGATGAAGAGGATGGTCTTCCGACCATAGCCGCCGTGGTTCTGCTTCGCGCGGGCGATGACCTCCTCGAGGTCCTTCTTGCCGGCGATGGTGGCGTTTACCTGCTCGAAGTCAGCCTTCGTGGTGTGCGCGATGACCTGCGCGAGGGTCGTCTTGCCGGTGCCCGGCGGGCCGTAAAAGATGAGGGAGCCGAGCTTGTCGGCGCGGATCGCGCGGTAGAGCAGGGTGCCCGGGGCGATGATCTGCTCCTGGCCGACGATGTCGTCGAGGGTTTCCGGGCGCATGCGGGAGGCCAGCGGCGCGTCGGACTCCTTCTGCTTCTCCGCCATATACTCAAATAAATCCATGGTTACGCTTCTTCCGGCCAGGACTGTGGCTTTGTGCGGTCCGGGATCACCTCGATCCAGTAGCCGTCCGGGTCCTCGACGAAGTAGATGCCCATCGGGGCGTTCTCGAAGCAGACGCAGCCCATCTTCGTGTGGAGGTCGTGCGCTTCCTTGATGTTCGGAGTGCGGAGCGCGAGGTGGAACTCCTGCTCGCCGAGGTCATAGGCCTCGGTGCGGTCCTTGAGGTAGGTGAGCTCCAGACGGAAGCTCGTGGTGTTGTCGCCGAGGAAGGCGAGGGTGAAGTTCGGGCGGTCGTTGACCTCGACCGGCTCGAGACCGAAGGCTTCCTTATAGAACTTGAGGGAGCGGTCCAGGTCCTTGACGTTAAAGTTGAAGTGGTTGAATGCAAAGGTGTTATTCATCGTTTTTCCTCTATGGTGTCTATGCATGTCGCCCGCGGGTTTCGGTGGCCGCGCGGGCGGAGTGAACGGAGCTGCATGGCCGCAGGCACGCAGATGTGCGAGCGGGTGCAGGATGTAAGCATTGGCCGCGATCAGCCCTGGCTGCCCAGGATGAAGTCGAACTTCGTGATGACGCCGTCGTCGTCGAAGGTCGGATTCAGGATGCCGATGTGCGGCAGGAAGTGGTAGGCGTCGGTGACCAGCGCGTCCGGAAGCTTCTTATCGATGTAGTGCATCCATGCGCGGTTGCTGATCTTCACGGTGACGTCGGTGCTGTCGCCCTCCGGTGTGTCGGAGCTGTGCGAATAGTACGCCTTCGCCGCGAAGGTCGAGTAGTCGCCCGTCTTCTGCCGGTCGGCGGTCTGGATAACCACCATCGCCTTCGGGTGCTGCTGGAACAGGGTCACGAGGTCGGAGGCCCTGCGGCCGCTTGCGTCCACGGCGATGCCGTCCGGTGTCGTGGTGTCCTTCAGCATCTTTCCGTCGGCACCGACGTAGTAAGTATCCTCGATCCAGACGTCGGTGAGCATCCGACCGGTCTCGTCGAAAAAGTACCAGTCGTCGTCCGACTGCTGCCAGCCGGTCTGCATCACGCCATCCGCGTCGAAGAAGTAGGTGTCGCGGTCGATTTCTGTGAGCCCGGTCGCGCGGTAGCCCGCCTCGTCGAAGTAATACTTCTGGTCGTCGATGGTCTGCCAGCCGGTCACGAAGCGGCCATCCTCGTCGAGGTACTGCACGCCGTCGGCGGTTTCATGCCAGTCGTTCAGCGAGTACTTGTCCGGGTCGAGCCGGATTTCGTAGCTCTGCGTGAAGCTGCTGCCTGCCTCGCCGTCCCGCGCGATCGCGTGGGCGGTCACGGTGTAGCGGCCGCTGTAGCTGAGCTCGGCCGGGGTGGCATACTCGATCGTCTCCGGCGTCGTGCTGTCACCGTCCCGCTGGATCGTGTAGCGGATCGGATCGCCGGCGTCGGTGCTCAGCTTCACGCTGACCGGATCGCTGAAGTCGCCGCTCTCCGGGTCGAAGTGAACCGTCGGGTCCAGCGCCTCGAGCTCGTCCTTCAGCGCGCTGCTGTCCGGGTAGTCTGCGAGGCTGCTCTTCAGGAGTGCCACGGCCTCGGCGTGGTGTCCGGCGTCTGCGTAGGCGTCGGCGGCGTGGAGATAGATTTCCTCACTCTGCACACCGTAGCCGAACAGCTGCTGGTAGGCCGCTGCGGCCGTCGTATAGTCGGCAGCTGCGTATGCTTTCTCCGCCTGTCTGCGGATCCGGCTTTCCTTCGTGGCTGGCATCTGGTACCATCCCGCCAATGCTACGGCCACGACGGCGATCACTGCGATCGCGACTTTCACAAACCGCTTCGCGCTGTGCGCGTGTGCCGCGGAAGCGGTGTCGGTGGTGACGTCGCTCACGCCCAGCATCTGGTCGACACGATCATAATCGTTGAGCGGAGTGATGGTTGCCGTGTGCTCGCCGTCAGCGGAGTCGGAATCCTCGGCGGTGGCGGTCTCAGAGTCTTCGTCAGAGTCATCAGCGGCGGGGTCGGAATCCGCGTCATCAGAGTCGTCAGTGTCAAGATCGTCGGAAGCGTCAGCATCGCTGTCGGGGGACTCGTCAGAATCTGTCTCATCGGAATCGAGGGACTCGTCGGAATCTGCCTCATCGGAATCAGCTTCTGTGTCATCGGCATCATCATCGAGATCAGCTTCTGTGTCATCGGCATCATCATCGATATCGTCATCGTCTGAATCATCTTCGGACTCTTCCTCGGACTCTTCCTCTGGATCATCCGGCAGATGATCCGCGATCGGGACCACCTCTGCGGTCTCAGAATCTTCGTCTGTTTCTTCGGTTGATTCCTCCTCGGAAGTTTCTTCGGTTTCCTCTACTGCTTCTGTTTCTTCAGATTCTGCTACTTCGTCCGTTGTTTCCTCAGTGGAAGCTTCCTCTGCTTCTACCAGCTCAACCTCATCGGAAGATTCGGTTGCTTCGGAAGTTTCTGCTTCTTCAGCAGATTCCTCTTCGGTAGCCGCTTCGTCTGTCGTTTTTTCGGTAGAAGCTTCTTCTGTCCCTTCTACGGCTTCCGTCGTTTCTGAAGTCTCTGACTCTTCTGCAACTTCCGTCTCTTCTGTCGAGTCTTCAGATGTATCCTCCGTTTCTACATCCGTAGTTTTCTCTTCAGTAGCTTCCGCTGTATCTTCTACAGTTTCAGTTTTCTCAGAGGATTCCGTTTCCTCTTCGGTTTCTTCTACAGGCTCAGCAACCTCAGAAGTCTCTGCTTCTTCCTCGTCATCGTCGAACATGTGGGTGCCGAGGGTTTTATGGGCGGCGAGGTTGAGAAGCTCCTGCTTCATCGCTTCTTCGAGTTCGGCGCGTTCTGCGTCCTTCTTCGCCTGGGCTTCGGCTTCTTCCTGTGCCTTACGCTCGGCCTCCGCTCTCGCCTCTTCCTCTTCACGGGCCTGACGCTCCGCTTCTTCACGGGCCTTGCGCTCTTCTTCCTCACGGCGGCGACGCTCCTCCGCCTCGAAGCGGAGGGCCTTCTTGTAAAACTCATCCAGGATCGCTTCGTCTTCCGCTGCCGGGTCGTAATCCTCGTCTTCCGAAGAAGCTTCTACAGCAAACGCTTTCGATGAAGCATCGCGTTTCCTTCCGAAGGAATCGCCGAAGTCTATATCGAAATCTGCGTCGATATCCTCACGCGCAGGCGTGTTTGCGGCATCTTCAGCATCTTCTTCCGAAGCATGCTCACCATCCTGCGTTACGCAAGGATCGGCCGCAGCGTCATCCGTGCCGAGATCGCCTTCATCAGCCGACGATGCAGCGCCTGCAGTGAGTGTTGAGGCTGCGCCATCTGCATTGAGGTCGCCTGCATTGGACGACGATGCGCCGGCGGCAGCAAGTGTCGAGGCTGCGCCATCCGCGTTGAGATCGCCTGCATTGGACGACGGGGTCTCTGCCATCTGATCGAGCTTCGCCGAAAGGTCGTCGCCGATGGTCGCCTTCTGACGGTCCCAGGCCGCGCGCACGGTTTCCGCGTTATAGACCGGAAGCGTCTCCGCTGAGCTCTCGAACTGCGCCTCGTAGTGGATCCGGACTAAGCCGTCAGCAAACAGCGCTCCGCAGTAAGGGCAGAACGACGCGCCATCCTGTATTTCTTTTCCACAGTTTGTACAAATCATAAATATGCCTTGTTCAGTGCGCTTCGCGGGATGCGAAGCAAATATATTTAGACAGTCCTTATTTTATTATACCAAATAATCGTAGAGATAGTTATTAAAATTATAGTGCAGGGAGGACGGCTGGGGCATAAAAACGTACAAAATTTGCCAGACAGTGTCTGGTAATTCTTATCGTACTGATTCACATAAAAAAGCCGGAAGGCAAGTAACTTACCTTCCGACTCTGTATAAGATCTGACTTAATGTCGCTTTTATTACTTAAGAGTAACCTTAGCGCCCTCAGCCTCAAGCTTAGCCTTGAGATCCTCAGCCTCTGCCTTCGGAGCAGCCTCCTTGAGAACCTTAGGTGCAGCCTCAACGGCCTCCTTAGCTTCCTTAAGGCCAAGACCAGTAGCCTCACGTACAACCTTGATAACCTTGATCTTGTTAGGACCAACATCAGTAAGCTCTACGTCGAACTCAGTCTTCTCCTCAGCTGGAGCTGCAGCAGCGCCAGCAGCAACAACAACACCTGCAGCAGCAGATACGCCAAACTCTTCCTCAACAGCCTTTACAAGGTCATTAAGCTCTACAACGGAAAGCTCCTTGATAGCTGCGATAAACTCTTCTGTAGTTAACTTAGCCATTTTAATTTCCTCCATTTGAAATTTTGTGCTCATGCACAGTTCAAAATAATTCTTTTATGTCTTGCAGTCGATACTGCGGTACTCACCACCTGTGAGTTCAGGTTCCTCCACACGCTTACGCGGCTTTGGATGTCCATCTGCTGATTAAGCAGCTGGCTCTGCGTTCTTCTCTGCCACCTGATTGATGACACGTGCGAAGTTCGCGATCGGGCTCTGCAGGGATCCGCAAAGTCTTCCGAGAAGCTCTTCTCTGGAAGGGATAGCTGCGAGTACCTTGACCTCGTTCTGATCGTAAAGCTTGCCCTCTGCTACAGCTGCCTTAAGCTCAAGCTTCGTAGCCTTCTCAGCAAACTTAGCGATGATTCTAGCTGCTGCTGCAGGATCATCCTTAGATACTGCAATAGCGGTAGGACCCTCAAGTACGCCGTCGAGCTGAGCGAAATCTGTACCCTCTGCTGCTCTCTTGATCAGGGTGTTCTTAAATACCTTGTAAGTAACACCAGCCTCTCTTAACTGCTTACGGAGCTCAGTATCCTGCTCAACCGTAAGTCCGAGATAATCAACGGCAGTAACAGCGACAGCGCCATCAAGGAGTGCCTTGATTTCGTCAACGATCGGCTGCTTTAATTCAACCTTTGCCATTTTCGGTTCTTCCTCCTTATAAGATTTTTTCGTATAAACCTTTACAAAAGGAAAACCCCATGCCAAAAGACACGGGGTTGAACAAACTAAAATCGTTTGTATCTTTCCTCGGCAGGCGTTCTGACTTACGGTGCGGACGCACCACCTGCTGTCTTCGGGTTAATACGCAGTGTATATTAACATCGGCTCACG
This sequence comes from Oribacterium sp. P9, assembly GCF_046365365.1. Classification (NCBI taxonomy): domain Bacteria; kingdom Bacillati; phylum Bacillota; class Clostridia; order Lachnospirales; family Lachnospiraceae; genus Oribacterium; species Oribacterium sp. P9. Next base: position 84,200 of record NZ_JBKEIS010000007.1, read on the forward strand.
CCGCTGTCAATACCCTATTTTGTCAAGATTAAGCACCGAACTGAACGGTATCCATCTTAACGCCAGGACCCATGGTAGAAGTCAGTGTAGCGGACTTCAGGTAGGTTCCCTTTAATGTAGCTGGTCTAGCCTTTACAATTGCGCTCATGATCGCATCAAGGTTCTCCTTGAGCTGCTCAGTTGTGAAGGAAGCCTTACCGATTGCTACGTGGAAGATGTTTGCCTTGTCAAGACGATACTCGACCTTACCAGCCTTAGTATCAGCGATTGCCTTGGTAACATCCATGGTAACAGTACCGGTCTTCGGGTTCGGCATTAAGCCCTTCGGTCCAAGTACACGACCGAGACGACCAACAACACCCATCATATCCGGAGTAGCGATGATTACATCGTAATCAAACCAGCCATCCTGGATCTTCGGAATAAGCTCCTCAGCTCCTACGAAATCTGCACCAGCTGCCTGAGCCTCATCGGCCTTAGCGCCCTTTGCAAATACGAGGATTCTTACCTTCTTACCTGTGCCGGCTGGAAGGACGACAGAACCACGAACCTGCTGGTCTGCGTGACGTGAGTCACAACCAGTTCTGATATGGAGCTCGATGGTCTCGTCGAATTTTGCTGTTGCATTCTTCTTTACAAGCTCAAGTGCGTCAACCTCGGTGAACTTTACCGTTCTGTCAAAGCCCTGAGCGGCTGCTGTATATCTCTTACCTGTCTTCATAATCAGTTGACCTCCCTATTACTTCTCTACTTCAACGCCCATGGATCTGCAGGTACCTGCGATCATAGACATAGCAGCCTCAAGTGATGCAGCGTTAAGATCTTTCATCTTAGTCTCTGCGATCTTCTGGAGATCAGCCTTGCTGATGGTAGCAACCTTGTTCTTGTTTGGCTCACCGGAAGCCTTCTGCAGCTTGCATGCCTTCTTGATCAGAACGGCTGCTGGAGGAGTCTTCGTGATGAAGCTGAAGCTTCTATCTGCATAAACAGTGATCACTACAGGGATGATAACATCACCCTCGTTTGCTGTTCTTGCATTGAATTCCTTAGTGAATGCAACGATATTAACACCATGCTGGCCGAGAGCCGGACCTACTGGTGGAGCTGGAGTTGCTTTACCAGCTGGAATCTGTAACTTGATGTATCCTTCTACTTTCTTTGCCATATGAGGCACCTCCTTGTGGTAATTGCGGGGTAATCAGCAGATCTGATTAACCCTCCCATACTTCGTTATCTGAGTTTCTGAATCTCTCCGTAGGATAACTCTACCGGAGTTTCTCTGCCAAACATCTCAACCGAGATGGTAACAGTCTTCTTCTGATCATTGATCTCACTGATGACACCCACCGTATCCTTCCATGCACCGGAAGTAACATTTACGGTATCGCCGATCGCGAAATCTACAAGGACCTCCTGGGCTCTGTAGCCAAGTGCCTTGATCTCCTCTTCGGAAAGAGGTGTCGGCTCTGATCCTGGGCCGACGAATCCGGTTACGCCACGTGTATTACGCACTACGTACCAGGTTTCCTGATTCATTATCATGTTTACGAGAACATAGCCAGGGAACATCTTCTTATCAGACTTCTTCTCGACGCCGTTCTTCATCTCGATGACCGGCTGCATCGGTACGCTGACTTCGAAGATCAGATCCTGAAGACCACGGTTTTCGATCGTCTTTTCCAGATCCATCTTAACCTTGTTCTCATAGCCTGAGTAGGTATGTGCTACATACCAGCGAGCTGCAGGATTAATTTCTGACATAGTTTCCCCTTATCTGATGATAAAACCAAGTCCCGTCTTCATAATAAGATCAAGAACAGCAATAAGCGCTCCGACCAGGAGACTGACAACGATGGTTGCGGTGGTCTCCTTGATGATGTCCTGTCTCGTCGGGAAAATAATTTTGTTATATTCCGTCTTAAGACCCTTGAAGAAGTCCTGTAAACCGGAATTCTTCTTCTCGCTCATTACTTCGTCTCCTTATGAAGCGTGTGCTTCTTACAGAATCTGCAGTACTTACGAACTTCCATTCTCTCAGGATGATTCTTCTTCTCCTTCGTCGTGAAATAGTTTCTCTGCTTACACTCTGTACATGCTAATATAATCTTTGTACGCACGGCTCTTCACCTCCAATGATTCTTAACTTCGCATGACTACGAAATTAGTGCATAAAAAATAGGGCCTAGCCCTTGATTACGGGGCAACTATACCATGAAGCACCCTATGCGTCAAGCGTTTGCCGCCGGGCGTCCATTATTTATTTTTTCAAGAGTTTGATAGAAGTTCTATTGCATAGATTTAGAGAGCCGTATATACTTGAATCACAGGTATCTTACTATGTTATGTCCACCATCCTTCGGCCAATGTTTCCGGCGCGGCATCATCGCCCGCCTGAGCACCGAAGGCAATACTACGTCAGGAGGCCACCATGGATCTACGTCGTATCGAAAATATCATCCGTATCGCGGAGGAAAAGAATATCACCCGCGCAGCTGACAAGCTCTTCATCTCCCAGCCTGCGCTGAATCTGCAGCTGCTGAATCTCGAGAAGGAGCTCGGCACCAAACTCTTCTATCGTCGTGGTAACGAGTGGGCCATCACCGAGGCCGGCCGGATCTATGTCGATACCGCCCGGAAGATGATCGCCATGAAGAAGGACTGCTACTCCCGCATCTCCGATATCGCGAAGCTGCACAACGAGGAGATCGCGGTCGGTGCCGCCGGCGTCGAGGCTGACTACATGATGACCTCTTTATATAAGAAGTTTCACCGTCAGCACCCGACCGTCAAGCTGCAGCTCAACCTCATGAAGGGGCTGAAGGCACAGGAGCTCGTCAAAAACGGTACGATCGACCTCGGTATCATCCTCATGGGCGACAAGCAGAACTACCGCCTGCACTACGAGTTCCTCGCCGATGTCGAAATCATGCTCGCCGTCGCGAGCTCGAACCCACTGGCTTCGGAAACCATCATCGACGAGAGTGGCGATGAGGTCATCGACATCCGTCGCTTCCGTGATGTCCCGTTCTGCCTCGGCGCGAAGGACTCCACCGAGCGTATGGTCTCCGAGCAGGTCTTCGAGGAGGCCGGCTTCGAGCCAGACACCTACATGGATGCCGAGGGCATCAACTACCAGCTCGCCCTGGTCGCCGCCGACGAGTGTGCCGCGCTGATCAGCGCCTCACATCACACCACCATCCCGAAGGGCGTGAAGCTCATCCACCTCAGTACGCACCCGATGATGCACGCCGTCGCCGTCTACCGGAAGGACCGCTACACCTCGGAGCCGATGCTCGATCTGATCGAGCTGGCCCGCGACTACTGGACCCGCGTGAAGTGATCAGCGCTCGGAGCGGATCGCGAGCGCGAAGCAGTAGACCTCTTCCACTCCGGCCGCGAGCAGCGTCCGTGTACAGGATTCCATGGTGGCGCCGGTCGTGAAGATATCGTCGACCAGCAGCACCCGCCGGAGATCCTGCGGGATCGGCCCCGCGTAAAAGGCCGACATTAGATTTTTCAAACGTTCCGCCGCATTGAGCTCCTTCGATGCGGCGGTTTTTTTACGCCGGTAGAGTGCCGCTTCGTAAACCGGGAGGCCGAGCTCTGCGCCCATGACCTCGGCGAGCACGGTCGCCTGGTTGTAGCCACGCTTCCGCTTTCGGCTCGGGTGGACGGGCACCGGTACGATGGCGTCGATCTGCATGCGGCGAAGCTCCTCGCCTCGACGGCGTACGGCCTCCCGCCCGTAATAGTCGAGGAACTCGCGGGCACCGGTATACTTGATGCGGCTGATGGAGCGCGCCGCGACGTCGTCATAGCCGACGAGGGCGATGCTTCTCTTAAATAAGAAGCGATGGCGCTTACAGCTCTCGCAGAGCTCCTCGTCGTCGGCGAGGATTTCACGGCCGCAGATCTGGCAGGTCGGCTCTGTCAGGAAGTGAAGCTTGCGTTCACAGTCCGGACAGATCAGCGCGCCGCGCGGCGAGACGATCTCCTCACAGACCGGACAGCGGCGCGGAAAAAGAACCGACAGGAGCCACTGCTTCGCCGCGGACGTCCTGGTCGATCGAGCTGCCGATGTCGTCATCGGCGGATAGGCTGCTGCGGGTGTCGGAGGGATGTCCGCAGCGTGACTGCGTGCAGCCGGAGACATTGACCTCGGACCCGGGATAGCCGATTCAGAGTGAATTTTCGTCATGAGAGACCTCCTGGAGCCGCTCACCGAGGGAGGAATAGCGCTTCGCCTCGGACGCGTTGTGAAGCATCTGGTCGAAGATCGGCGGGTTGCCGACGAGGCAGACGCAGGACTTCGCGCGGGTGACGGCGGTGTAGAGCAGATTCCGGTTCATGAGCATGGATGGGCCCTGGTACATCGGGACGATGACCGCCGGGTACTCGGAGCCCTGGGACTTGTGGATCGTGATCGCGTAGGCGAGCTCGAGGCTCTCGCAGTCCTTGAAGGCGTACTCGACGAAGCGGTCGTCGAAGCGAACCGTCAGGTTCTGGGCGAAGCTGTTGATCTCAGTGATGATGCCGATGTCGCCGTTGAAGACGCCCTCGCCCTTCTCAGTCGGGATGCCGTAGCGGCCACGGATCTCCCAGATGAGGTTGTAGTCGTTTCGGATCTGCATGACCTTGTCGCCGACACGGAATAGGGTGCCTCCGATTTCCTTTTCCGTCTTGCGGCTGCTCTTCGGGTTCATCTGCTCCTGAAGGAGCTGGTTCAGACGCTCGACGCCGAGCGCGCCCTTCCGCTGCGGGGTCATGATCTGGATGTCGAAGGGATCCACGCCGAGGTAGCCTGGGAGCTTGTTCAGCACGAGGGCGGCGATGGCCGCGAAGATCTGATCCGGCGTCTGGCTCTTGATGAAAAGGAAGTCCTTCGAGCGCTTACTGAGGTCGACCGGCTCGCCTTCGTTGATCTTATGGGCGTTCACGACGATGTCCGACGCGGCGGCCTGGCGGAAGATGTGGCGGAGCTGGATGGTTCGGATCACGCCGGAGGCGATGATGTCGCGGAGGACATTACCGGCACCGACCGATGGCAGCTGGTTCGCGTCACCGACCATGATGAGGCGGGTGCCGCGGTGGATGGCCTTCAGAAGGGCGTTCATGAGGAAGATGTCGACCATGGACATCTCATCGATGATGACGACGTCGCACTCGAGTGGGTTGTTTTCATTGCGCTCGAAGTGACCACGCACCTGGTCGCCGTCCTCTCCGTCCTCGTCCGGGCGGCCCTGGTACTCGAGGAGGCGGTGGATCGTGGAGGCCGGCCAGCCGGTGGCCTCCGACATACGCTTCGCAGCACGGCCGGTCGGGGCACCGAGCAGGATGGTCTTTCCTTCGTCCGCGAACATGCGGATGATGGTGTTGATGGTCGTCGTTTTTCCGGTGCCCGGGCCGCCGGTGATGACGAGGAGGCCGGAGTGGCCGGCGGTGAGCACGGCGTCGCGCTGGAGCGGGTCGAGCTCGATGCCGTGCTTTTCTGTGATCTCATCGATGGTCAGCGCACGCTTCGCGTCGAGCTCCGCGTTTTCGACCGTGACGTTCAGATCCTTCAGCAGCGTCGCGACCTGGAGCTCTGTGTAGTAGATCGTGGCGCGGTAGACGTGGGTCGCCGGGTCTGCATGCAGCGCCGGATTCGCGTCGTAGACAGGGGCATCGGCATCGCCCGCATTGGCCGCGCTGTCCAGAAAATCGGAGATGCTGCGCGGACGGCTCGACTTCACCATGACGCGGCCCTTCATCTGGAGCTCGAGGAGGTACTGGTTCAGGTCCTGGATCGTGATGTTCAGAAGCGACTCAACGGAGGACCAGAGCTCCGGGAGCGGCAGGTAGCAGTGACCGTTGCCCTCTGCCATGCCGAGCGCGTACTGGATGCCGGACTCGATACGAAAGGCGGAGTCCTCCGCGATGCCGGCGTTCCGCGCGATCTCGTCGCAGGTCCGGAAGCCGAGGCCCTCGATATCCTCTGCGAGACGGTACGGGTTATCGCGGACGATGTCGTACATCTCGTTGCCGTAGCGGTTATAGATCTTGCCGGCGAGGTTGATGGAGATGCCGTACTTCTGGAGGAACATGACAGCGTCCTGCATGTCACGCTTCGCGTTCACGGAGGCCGCAATATCCATCGCCTTCCGCGCGGAGATGCCCTTGATCTCAGCGAGACGCTCCGGCTCCTCCTCGATGATGCGCATGGTATCGTCACCGAACTTCTTCACGATCCGGGAGGCCATCGCGGCACCGATACCCTTGATCGCGCCGGAGCCGAGGTAGCGCTCGACGGCTTCCTGAGTCTTCGGCGCGACGACCTGGTACTGGTCGATGACGAACTGGGTACCATAAATCTGGTGGGTGGCCTCGTGGCCATCCGCCTTGATATTCTCGCCTGCCTCGATGCCCGGTAGCGTACCGACGAGGGTGTAGGTCTTCCCCTCCATCACGCCCGTCATCACGGTGTAGCCCGTCGCCGGACTCTGGAAAATGATATGATCGATATAGCCCTCAAAATATTCCACGGTGTGTTCTCCCGAAAATGTAAACGTGTCGTGCCTGCTGAAGCCCTCACCGCCCGCCACCGCAGTTCCGTCGACTGCATTGGCCATACGAACGGTCGTCGGCTGAAGTCAATAAAAGGGCAGCCTGAATAAGGCTACCCCTGATGAATAAGATGTCAGTCCTCGTCGGTGTCACCGCTCGCGAAGTCGATGAACTTACCGGTGCCGATGGCGACCGCGGTGAGCGGGTCCTCGGCGAGTACGCAGTTGATGCCGGTCTTCTCCTGTAGAAGCTTATCGAGGCCATACAGGAGAGAGCCTCCACCAGTCATGACGATGCCGCGCTCATAGATGTCGGCAGCGAGCTCTGGTGGCGTGCGCTCGAGTACGTTATGCACAGCATTGACGATCATCATCGCCGGCTCCAGCAGCGCGTCCATGATCTCGTCCGAGCTCACGATGACGGTCTTCGGGAGAGCGGTCACGAGGTTGCGTCCGCGGACCTCCATGGTAACGTTCTCCGGGCGCTTGCTGGCGCAGCCGATGTTGACCTTGATATCCTCGGCGGTACGCTCACCGATGAGGAGATTATGCTTCTTCCGCATATAACGGAGGATGGCCTCATCGAAGTCGTCGCCGGCCACCTTGATGGACTCGGAAACGACCGGACCGTCCAGTGCGATCACGGCGATATCCGCGGTACCACCACCGATGTCGATGATCATGTTGCCCTGCGGCTTACTGATGTCGATGCCGGCACCGATGGCCGCCGCTACCGGCTCCTCGATGATCGTGACCTCACGGGCACCTGCGTGGTAAGCGGCATCCTCGACGGCCTTCTTCTCGACCTCGGTCGCACCACTTGGGATGCAGACAGAGATACGCGGCTTCCGGAGGGTACGCTTGCCGACGGCCTTCTGAATGAAGTACTTCAGCATCTTCTCCGTCAGGGTGTAGTCCGAGATGACGCCCTGGCGCAGCGGACGAACCGCCGAGATGTTCTCCGGGGTGCGGCCCAGCATGAGACGCGCGTCCTCACCGTACGCCAGCACGGTGTTCGTATCGCGGTTAACGGCCACCACGGACGGCTCCTTCAGAACGACGCCGCGGCCTTTTATATATACAAGGATGCTGGAGGTACCCAGATCAATGCCGATATCATTTGAAATCAGTGAAAACATGAAAAACTCCTACTATATAACGGTGTATAAAACGAAGCCCTGTCAGGATACGCAGCTCTCTGCGCTGCGCCACGCACGGTCGGTACCGTTTCCGATACCCGTCCGAAGAAATCCCGTCGAAGCTGCTCTCGTGAGCCACCCGGCTTATGGGCGCGCAGGGCGAATTTAGTAATTCAACATAGAATCTTCTATAGTATAATCGATGGCCCTCTGTTTTTAAAGTCAGAATTGTGGAGTTCGGGCACGAAAGAATCTCGTAAATGATCCTTTCGCTTCTGTTTAGACTTTGTTTAGATTCTTTAGAGTTCTTTTAGTCTGGCGACATACTTCAGTCACAAGTGCCCTGTATCATATATCATAGTTACAGAGATGTAACGAAGAAACGCTTTTCATACTCATACTCCGGAGTTGAAATACACTCCGGAGCCCCCTTCTAAAAAAACGGTCGCAAATGCTTACGATTCTTTATGAAAGACGGGGCGATGCACAAACGCTCCAGCAGATTCATGAAGCTCCATCGAGCATGACCGTTTTCCATATACTTCATAGGAGTTCGGCTCCCCCCTTGGCTGATCTCTTGACATAAAGCACAAACATGAAAATCCCGTCGAAGCGAAGAAGCTCCGGCGGGATTTTTCAGTTTGAGAGGATGTACGTAAGGGGGTCTGACCCCATAAAGTTCAGTTTAGAATCTGTTTAGAAAAATTTAATGGGGTCTGACCCCATAAATTTTCGCGAGCTGTTCCCAGGCCGGGATGGAGCGTTCGATCATCGCGTAGTCGACGCAGTAGGCGATGCGTACATAGCCCGGGAGGCCGAAGCCGTCACACGGGACGATGATGATGTTGAGCTTCTCCGCGGCGGCGGCGAAGTCCGCGGCGCTGCCGTTCGGTGCCTTCACGAGCATGTAGAAGGCACCCTCTGGTCGTACGCACTCGAAGCCGAGGCCGGAAATGGTGGCATACAGCAGCTTCCGGTTCCGGTCATAAAACGGAACATTGGCCTCTACAGCGAGACAGTCCTTCACGACGAGCTGCAGGAGGGACGGCGCGTTCACGAAGCCGAGGCAACGGTTCGCGATCGTCAGGGCCTGGATCATCGTGTCGTGATCGTCTGCGCGCTTCGCCAGCGCCATGTAGCCGATACGCTCGCCCGGCAGTGACAGGGTCTTGCTGAAGCTGTAGAGGAAGACCGCGTTTTTGATGATATTCGGGATGTACGGGACGGTGAGGCCGTCGTACACGAGCTCGCGGTACGGCTCGTCGCAGATCACGTAGATCGGATGGCCGATTTCCTGCTCCTTACGTTCCAGCATCGCGCCGAGCTTCCGAATGGTTTCTTCGGTGTAAACGGCACCCGACGGATTGTTCGGGTTGTTCACGATGATGGCCTTCGTACGCTCGCCAATGCAGGCTTCCGCGGCGTCGATGTCGAGCTGGAAGTGTGCGGTATCCGGTGGGACGATGGTGAGCTTCCCGCCGAAGTTTGCGGCGTAGCTGCGGTACTCGGTGAAGAACGGGGCGAAGGTCAGGACCTCGTCGCCTGGATCAAGGAGTGCGCGGAGGACGTCGTTCAGGCCGCCGGCCGCGCCTACGGTCATGATGATGTCCTGGGCATCATAATCGGTGCCGTGGAGGCGATTCAGGTGTTCCGCGACCGCGGCACGCACCTCCGGGTAGCCTGCATTGGCCATATAACCGTGAACATAATTCGGCGCTTCCTCTGTCGCGATGCGTACGATGGAATCGCGCACCTCCTCCGGGACCGGCGAGGCCGGGTTGCCGAGGCTGAAGTCGTAGACGTTTTCACGGCCGACGCGTGCGGCGAGCTCCTGCCCGAGCTCGAACATCTTGCGGATCGCGGAGTTGCCGGCGACCAGCTGCTGCATACTTTTCGAAAGTGCCATATCTTCCTCCTTCGCCCGCGGATGGCGGGCGTTTGTGTCGTTCAGTGATTAGGGTCAGACCCCTTCCGAAATCCGGAAGGGGATGCCCGGGGGTACGCAGGGGTCAGCCCCCGGTACAGACGTTGCTTCTCATTTCTTCTCATTGTACCCCAACGCTTCGCGCGCTTGAAGTAGTATTTGGGAATATTTTCGATAGCCGAAAAAAAGAAGTGCGGGTGTCGTTCCGAATAGACCGGAAATGGACGCATGAAGAACAGTAGCGACGGAAATGAATGAGCACTATCCACTTTTAGCTCTTTTTATAAATAATGGATATGTTTTGCGGGTGAAAATCGATTCTTGCAGAAGAAACTATCCATTATTTTAGTATTTCAAAAATAATGGATATCAAAATGCTAGTTTCATAAGAGCTGATGCGTGACAACTATCCAAGATTTTTAAATAGAAGGATTATTGGATACGAAGAGATCGATGAAGGTAAGATATCTTCAAAATCCATATCTACTTTTTATGAATCAAGCCGATCTTAGATCGTACGCAAATAAGCGTATGTATGATTCCGTCCAAATTTATCCAATATATATCAAATATGAAAATAGTAGATAGTCTGAGTATCTGCGCAAGTTCGGTGAAATTAGTCATAATTATCCACTTTTTTCAAAATTATCAAATATTTGATATTTCTCATGATTTATATGAAAAACCCGCCGAAGTATCGGCGGGTTTGGGCTGTCAGACAGGATGTCAGATCTCTTCAGCGGCGCGGTCCTTCGCTTTTTCGGCGTCGATGCGGGCTTCCATCTTTTCGAAGCTCTCGCGGTGGCGCTGTGAGGAGGCGCGGAGACGCGCGTAGAATTCGAAGTCTGCGCTGTGGCGTGGGTGATGGGTCATGGTCGGGTTGTTTCGAAGGGTGTTGCCGACCCACCAGTTCATGCGGCCGCTGCGGGCATCACCGCCATCCTCCAGGATGGCGAGGCGCTCTTCGAGGCGACGACGGCGTTCCTCGGCGAGGCGACGGCGCAGCTCGAGGCTGCGCTGGACGGCGGACTTGCCGAGCTCACCGGCGCTGCGGCCGGTTTCCGCAACCGTGCGCACGGCCTGCGCGCCGGTGTCGGCGACGCTTTGCGCCGCGCTGCGCGCGGTCTGCATGCCGCTGTCCACAGCGGCACGCGCCGCCTGGACGCCGTTTTCGGCGAGGCTGCGCGCCGCGAGGGTGCCCGTCTCACGGGCAGCCTGCAGAGCGCGGGCAGCCTCCTCGGTCGCGAGCTTCGCGGCCGCCAGACGTCCCTCCGACTCCGCGACGATCTTCACTTCAGAGGCATTGGCACGCGCCGCCTCCTGCAGCTCCTCGAGATGCTCGCGAGCTTCCGAGATACTCAGCTTCAGCTGCTGAATCTCCTCCGAATTTGCGGCGAGGGTCTCGAGACGCTTCCGGATATCGAGGGCACCGAGTACAGAGAAAATCACGTCTTCGACGAAGAGCGTGTAGAGCATGGTGACGACGACGATATAACCGATCGGGGTCCAGTCCACGGTGAGCTCCGCCACACGCGGATGCAGGAAATGCACGAAAAAGAGCGCCATCGCGCCCCAGCCGAGGGACGCCCCGAGGCAGATGTAGCCGCGGAAGTTCAGCGGATTCTGGCTGTAATCCCACCATTTCATGTGGAAGATGTGGTACATGAGCGGCCCGGTGATGAGCTCGAGGCCGGTGCCGACCAGCATGCCCATCAGGAAGGTCGTGATGAGGTTCGCGCGGTAGGGCCAGGCGAAGATGAGGAAAAGCGTGCCGCCGGCGCCGTAGATCGGAAGCCACGGGCCGTGACAGAAGCCGCGGTTCATGAGGCGCATCGATTTCAGCGAGCAGTAGGTCGACTCGAAGCACCAGCCGAAGATGCAGTAGAACATGAAAAACCACGCCCACTGCAGCAGAGTGTAATTCTGAAAGACCTTTAAACCATTAACGAAAACCCACATTTTTCTTGAAATTCCTTTCTATGAAGACTCAGAGTAGCCGGTCCGGAAGCTTCTGGATGGCGTCGAAGAGGCGCTGGAGGATGCCGGCGGAAAGCACGAGGGTCATGAGGAGCGACAGGGCGATGAGCAGGAGGACGTGCAGGCTGTTTTCCGGGCCGGCGGCGGTGATGAAGCCGCTTGCGAGGAGGAGGTCACGGATCGGGCGGTGCAGGATGTAGATCTGCAGGGTGCGCTGCCCGATGGTGGTGAGGAGCGGGATCTGCCGGTTCGGCATCAGGGCGAGGAGCGTGAAGCTCATGAGGCCGGATACGAGGAACCAGGCGAGGCGGATCAGCCAGAGCTGCGAGCTGAGCGCGCCCGGAAAGGCGGCTGGGTTCTGCTCTGGATGGAAGCGGTAGTACCAGGCACCGTAGACGACGTTTCGGTACGGAAGCAGGCGGTCGAAGGTCTGCGTGCCGATCAGCGCGAAACAGAGGAGGCCGAGCGCCATCAGGAGCAGGACAATGCCTCGATCGGCACGCTTTGAAGTCCCTTCCGAAGACCGACGCCGGGAGGTCGCGCGTTTCGGTGCCGCTACACTCTCCTGCTGCACTCCGAGAAACTTCATCAGGCGTTCCGGGCCGATGAAGTAGCCGGCGAAGAAGAACGGGGCGAAGGCGATGACGCGATCGAGGGCGAGGAAGTCGCCGATACCGGCGAGGGCACCGCTCGCGAGGTAGCCGCCGGCGAGGGACAGGCCTGTGAGGAGGATCCAGGCGATCAGACTGCACGGGATGCCGCGCTGTGCCCTGCCCGCCTGCAGACCCTCGTCCGACTGCGCCCGCCTCTCACTCGGCTGGTGGCGACGATTCGAACATGCAGGCCGGAGCGGAAGCACTTTTCCTCGGCACCCGGCGAAGAAAGGGATCATCAGATACCAGAGGAGCAGGGCGAGGAGGTACCAGGGTGCACCGGAGGTATGAAGGAAGTCCGGGAAGCGGGTCGTGCGGCCGTAGGCGGGAATCTCCGAGAAGAACAGGATGAACTGAAACAGGAGGTACAGCCAGAGGGTCGAGCACCAGCGATGTCCGTTGAAGTGACCCACGGTAGTCACCTGCTGAGTGGCAGAAACATTGGTCGCGTGATGCGGGTGGCGCTGTGCACAGTTTTCGGCTGGAGCATGCGCCTGCTTCGGCACGCGGATGTAGATGCGCTGCGCGAGGAGGCCGGAGATGAAGACGAAGGCGGGCATGTGAAAGGCGTAGATCATATAGAAGAAATTTGTGACGCCGCGGGTCGTGCCCTGGATCGGGAGCAGCATGTGGCCGATCACCACCAGGGTGATCAGGATGCCCTTTGCGTTGTCGAGCTTCAGATTTCGTTCCTTCACAAAACACCTCACTAAATCTGAGGACCAGGCCCGGGTTGCACTTCTAGCGACCGCAAACGTATCCATCGCCGGGCCGGTCCAAATAAAAAACACGGTGGCAGGCCGCCTCTCTCTGATGGCAGCCCTCCACCGTGGCTTGATTCATATCTGCACCGCTCGTGCGTCCTGTCGTAACGGGCACCTACGATGCTTCATACTTCATCTTTGATCATCGCTTATTTAAACAGCGGCTCGAGTGCGGCTGCCAGCTTCTCCTTCTCGGCTTCAGCCTCTGCGAGGTCCTTTCCGAGGGTGGTGTAGTAGGCCTTGATCTTCGGCTCCGTGCCGGACGGGCGAACCACGACGGTGGAGCCGTCATCGAGGGAGTAGATCAGGACGTTCGCTGCTGGAAGTCCGGTCTCCTCCGGCTTCGTGTAATCCATGACCTTCACGACCTTCTTACCGGCGAAATCCTTCGGCGGATTCGTGCGGAGCTCGTTCATGATGCCGGCCATCTTATCCATACCGCTGAGGCCCGGGAACTCGAAGGAATCGACCTTGTTGAGGTAGCGTCCATACTCCTTGTAGATCTCCTCGAGGCGCTGCTTGATGGAGGATCCGATGGAGCGATAGTACGCAGCCATCTCGCAGATGAGCATGGAGCCGATCACGGCGTCCTTATCACGTACATACGGGCCGGCAAGGTAGCCGTAGGACTCCTCGAAGCCGAAGATGAAGCGATCCACTTCCCCGGCTGCCTCGAGCTGTGCGATCTGGTCACCGATCCACTTGAAACCGGTGAGGGTCTCCCGAAGCTCGACGCCATAGTGCTCGGCGACAGCATTGGCCAGCGGTGTGGAAACGATCGACTTCACAGCGACTGGCTTCGCCGGCATGGTGCCCTGCTCGGTGCGGCCTGCGCAGATGTAATCGAGGAGCAGTACGCCCATCTCGTTACCGGTGACGAGCTCATAGGAACCGTCCGGGCACTTCATGGCGATGCCGACACGGTCTGCATCCGGGTCGGTCGCGAGCATCAGGTCCGCGCCGGTCTTCTCAGCGAGCTCGAGGCCCTTCTTCAGTGCGTCGAGGATCTCCGGGTTCGGATAGGAGCAGGTGGTGAAGTAGCCGTTCGGGTACTCCTGCTCCGGCACGATCGTGATGTCGTGGATACCGATGTCGTTCAGTACACGGGTGACCGGAACGAGGCCGGTACCGTTCAGTGGTGAGTACACGAGCTTGAGGCCGGAGGTCGCCGCGATACCCGGGCGGATCTGACGTGCCTCGATCGCCTCGTAGAGTGCGTTCTTGCAGTCGTCCTCGACGAACTGGATGAGACCCTTATTGACGCCCTCGGCGAAGCTCATGTACTTCGCGCCGGTGAGCACGTCGGTCTTCTGGATCTGCTGGTAAACGATGTCCGCAGCCTCATCGGTCATCTGACATCCGTCCGGACCGTAGGCCTTATAGCCGTTGTACTTCGCCGGGTTGTGGGAAGCGGTCACCATGATGCCGGCGTTGCAGTGATAGTAACGGGTGGCGAAAGAAAGGGCCGGTACCGGCATGAGCTCATCGTAGATGCGCACGTGGATGCCGTTCGCTGCCAGCACACCGGCTGCGTCACGTGCGAAATTCCAGCCCTTCAGACGGGAATCGTAGCTGATCGCAACGGTCTGTGTTCCGCCCTGGGTCTTCACCCAGTCTGCCACACCCTGTGTCGCCTGACGAACGACCCAGATATTCATCCGGTTGGTTCCTGCGCCGAGTGTGCCGCGGAGGCCAGCGGTTCCAAACTTCAGTGCAACGGCGAAACGCTCCTTGATCGCGTCATCATCGCCTTCGATATTCTGAAGCTCGGTTTTTAAGTCAACATCCTGAAGCTCGGCATGAAGCCAACGCTTATATTCATCCTGATACATAGATAGATTGCCCTCTCTTTCTGAAAAATTCAGCTATTATAAATATATCAATTTTGCACATCCGCTTCAAGGCGTCGGGGCATGTTCACGGCAGTTTCACTGAATTTTTAGTAACAGTCCAGCCGGGAGGTAGAGCCCCTCCGGGTCCTCATCTGGCTGACTCTTCGTGTCCTCTTCTCTTCACTGCATCATGCCACGTGCGAGCTCCGTCAGTCGCGCGCGGTGGTTCTGCGACGGGTCCTGAAGCACCTGGTCGAGGAGTGCGTGCAGGATCCGCCCGATTTCCGGCCCACGCGGGATGCCGATCGCCATAAGGTCCTGTCCGCTGATCTCGAGGTTTTTCAGTTCAATGCAGTCGCCCGCGACGCGGATGGCCGCCACTTCAAACTGTACCCGTCGGATGCAGTCGAGGAGCTCCGCCGTAGGGTCTTCGTGCTTCTCCGGTGCGCTGCAGGCGCTGTCTGGCTTCGTCGCGGTCTGACAGCATGGCATGATCACGGTCTCCTGCTTCGGGCAGGCGGCGTCGAGGTACGGCCGCATCCACTCGGCATCACGTGCCGCGAGGAGCAGGCAGGTGACGGCCCGCAGATAGTTTTCGTAGGTCTCGTAGCCGACTTCCGACAGCTTCTTCCGGATCTTGTAGCGTGAGTCCGGCAGCGGTTCCTGGAAAAGCTGCGCGACGGTGCCTGCCTTCGCGATGGTATCATTGTCCATCTTCAGCTCCCGGAGGATGCCGCGCGCACGGTCCGGCACACCGCGCAGGAAAACGCCCCAGCGGAGGTAGCGCTCGGCCGGAAGGTCGGACGGCATCCACGGATAGACCGGATAGTCATCCGGCACGTCGATCGCGTCGTGGAAGGCGTCGGCGAAGTGCTCACTGATGTACTCGGAGAGGCCGCTCGTCGATACCAGCGCGATGTGCTCTGGATGGTCGGACATCAGGAGCTTCGTGAGCTCGACGGCGATACGCTCCTTCGAGACGTGCTCGAGGTTCGGCGCAAGCTTCCGTACGGCCTCCCAGGTCGCCGGATCGATGTCGAAGCCGAGCTGGGCCGAGAAACGGAGGGCGCGGAGCATGCGAAGGGCATCCTCCTGGAAGCGCTGCTCCGGCTCGCCGACGGCGCGGACGACACGACGACCGAGGTCCTCGAGACCACCGAAGTCATCCACGATACCACTCCGGTCATTGACCGCCATCGCGTTGATCGTGAAGTCGCGGCGCGCGAGATCCTCATGGAGCGACGGCGTGAACTGCACCACGCTCGGGTGACGACCATCGAGGTAGGCGCCATCGATCCGATAGGTCGTGACCTCATAGCCCTCCCAGACCGGTGCGGACCTCGCCCCGGGGTGCTCCGCCGAACGACCGGCATGCGCTGTGCCGGAATGCGCGCCCTGCGATGCTGCCCTGCGCGCATTTCTCTGGATATCGGACGCCTCACCAGCCGCAGAAGAATCCGCCTGCTCCGCCGGCATCAGCACCGTCACGGTGCCATGCTGGATCCCGGTGTCGATGGTGCGTCTGAACACCGCCTTCACCTGCTCCGGACGCGCACTCGTCGTGATGTCCCAGTCGCCCGGAACCCGCCCGAGGAGACTGTCGCGCACACAGCCACCGACCGCGTAGGCCTCGTAGCCCGCACGCTCCAGCTGATGGATGATATATTCTACATTTGAAGGTAATTTGATTTTTTTCATTATACTTATTTTAACATGGAATGCCTGCATAGCGCAAAAGAGCTGTCGCAGTCGCGACAGCTCTACGGCACCCGATATTCAAATCAGATCAGTATGCACGTCCCCAGTATACCATCTTCGTCGCCGGCTTTCCGCAAACAACACAGGTATCGCTGATGGTCTCCTGCTCGAACGGGATACATCTCGAGGTGATGCCGGACATCTCCTTCAGCTTATCCTCGCACTCGCGGCAGCCACACCACATGGCCTTCACGAAGCCACGCTTGGTGTTTACGATATCGACGAGCTCGTCCATGTTGGTCGCGCTGGAGGTATGCTCCTCGAGGAAGGTCTTCGCGCGGTCGTACATATCCTGCTGGATCTGCTCGAGCAGCTTTCCGGTCTCCTCCGCGAGTTCGTCGAAGGAAACCTGGATCTTCTCACGGGTATCACGACGTACCAGTACGGCATGACCGGCCTCTATATCCTTCGGACCGACCTCGATACGAAGCGGAATACCACGTACCTCACAGTCCGCGAACTTGAAGCCCGGTGACTTGTCACCATCGTCTACCTTTACGCGGAAGCCGGACTTCCGAAGCTGATCTCTCAGCTCGTATGCCTTCTCAAGCACGCCTTCCTTCTTCTGCTGGATCGGAACGATGCAGATCTGCGTCGGCGCGATTCTCGGTGGCAGCTTGAGACCGGAATCATCACCATGTACCATGATGAGCGCACCGATCATACGGGTGGTCATACCCCAGGAAGTCTCGTATACCGGCTTCAGCTGGTTGTCCTTATCAAGGAACTGTACATTGAAGGCCTTCGCGAAATCCGCACCGAAGTTGTGGGAGGTCGCACACTGAAGTGCCTGACCATCATGCATGAGAGCCTCGATGGTATAAGTAGCTACGGCACCGGCAAACTTCTCCTTCTCGGTCTTCTGTCCCTTGACGACCGGGATCGCAAGCACGTTCTCCGAGATGTCCGCATAGATCTCGAGCATAAGCTTCGTTCTCTCCTCAGCCTGCTCCGCGGTTGCATGCACGGTATGTCCCTCCTGCCACAGGAACTCACGGGTTCTCAGGAACGGACGGGTGGTCTTCTCCCAACGAACGACCGATACCCACTGGTTGAGGATCTGCGGGAGATCACGATAGGACTTTACAACCTTTGAGAAGTAATCACAGAACAGTGTCTCGGAGGTCGGGCGTACACAGAGACGCTCCTCGAGCTTCTTCTGTCCACCCTCGGTTACCCAGGCAACCTCTGGTGCGAAGCCCTCGACGTGGTCCTTCTCCTTCTGAAGGAGGGACTCCGGAATCAGCATCGGCATCGCTACGTTCTCTACGCCGCTCGCCTTGAAGCGCTGATCCAGCTCATGCATGATGTTCTCCCAGATCGCATAGCCAGCCGGACGGATGACCATGAACCCCTTGACGGATGAATAGTCCGTGAGCTCTGCCTTCTTAACAACGTCTGTGTACCACTGAGCGAAATCCTCCCCCATAGGAGTGATCTGCTCGACAAGTTTCTTGTCTGCCATAATCATAGCCTTTCTTTTTGAATGCGTCGGCACCGTCGCACATCCTTCGTGCCTTGCCGTCGCAGGTTTATATGCGCATCTATTTTAGCATGTGAAAAAGGATTTACAAGAGAAAAGCCGGAGGATTATCCTCCGGCGCATAAGATTCGTATAAATCAGTACTGCTTCAGGTGAATCGCGAAGCCTGCAATCTGCTTATCGAGGTAGATAAACATGAGGCTGCCGTCCGGGTTCTTCTTTGCGGTCTCCGGCTTCACGCCCATGCCGCGCTTCTCGAAGAAAGCGACCGCGGCGTCTACGTCATGGCAGCCGATCGCGATGTGGCCCTTCTCGCCCGGGCCGTCCTTCTTCATGATCTCGATGAGGTCCGAAGCGAAGATGGAGCTGTTGCCGACTCTCGGGATGAAGCCCATGAGGGTCTGGAACTCGTCTGCGATTCTGAGTGCATCCTCCTCGCCGTTTGCATTGATACCTACATGCAGTACGCAGAGACCGAGCTCCTTCACTGCATCATACTCCTTTGACATCTGATCTGCCATGTTCATACCTCCTGTTGTCTCGTCATCGTTTCCGCCACTGTCCCGGCCAATGCAGTCGTCCTCCGCGGAGGCACCCGCCCGCGCGACAGTAAAGCGCTTTACTTTACTAATAAAATACTCTTTCTCTCCCGCTTAATCAAGCGGATAGATTTCGTGCAGGAACTCCATCTGCGCACCCATATTCTCGAGGAGCGCATCGAGTACGGTGATGGCCACCATACACTCCACGACGACGCAGGCCCGCTCGACGACGGTCGGGTCATGGCGGCCCTTGATCTCGATCGTGATGTTATCGCCCTCTTCGTTCGCGGTTTCCTGCGGGCGGGCGATGGACGGCGTCGGCTTGAAGTAGGCACGGAGGACGATCTCGGCGCCGTCAGACATGCCGCCGAGGATGCCGCCGGCGTGGTTCGTCTTCACACGGAAGACCTCCTCCATGCCGTCGAGCTCACCACTTGCGAGCATCTCCTCGAACTCTTCTTCCGTGAGTGGCGTCTCGTCATGGAGCGCACGGGCGCGGTTCACATCCTCGAGGCTCGGCTGGTGCTCGTAGTCCTCGTCGTCATCATCGACCTCCATCGGGGCGATCGGCACCGCGACGGCCTCAAAGCCATCGTTGTTCTCGGAGCCGAGGGCGCGGGCTGCCTTCGTCCCGTCGCCGATCTCCACGGCCTTGACCGCACCGATCGACATCACGGCCTGAGCGAGGCGAGCGTCGAGCTTATCGAAGACCGGCTCACCGATGCCGGTCGGCATGTTGTTGACGAAGCAGGTCACCACGCCACCGGCGCTGTCCTTCTCCTCGCGGAGCTCGAGGATGCGCTGGTCGGCCGCCTCCTGGCCAGCCGGAGTCGTCACGTCGATACCGGCAAGCTCCGTCACCTCGGCGTCCACCGTGATGCCGAGATCCGACAGCACCTTCGCTGCGACGGCACCACCAGCAACACGCGCGAGGGTCTCGCGACCGCTGGAGCGACCGCCACCACGGTAGTCGCGGAAGCCGTACTTCTCATAGAAGCCGTAATCGGCGTGGCCCGGACGGAACACGTGGGCGATATCCGAGTAGTCCTTACTGTGCTGATCACTGTTTCGAACCATCATCGCGATCGGCGTACCGGTCGTCTTTCCCTCGAAAACACCGGAGAGGATCTCGATCTGGTCGTCCTCCTTCCGCTGGGTAGCCTTCAGATTCTGGCCCGGCTTCCGCCGGTCCATATACGGCTGGATGTCCTCGACGGACAGTGCGAGGCCAGCCGGACAGCCATCGATGATGACGCCGAGTGCCGGTCCGTGTGACTCACCGAAGGTGGTGATACGAAAGAGTTTTCCAAATGTATTGCCTGCCATAGATGTCCCCCTGAAACGCGGAATGGAGAGCGCCTGTGCTCTCTCCATCCCACTGTGTATCGATCGGTCTCCGCCGCGCGTGGCGGCAGAGACCTTCATTTTATATGTTCATGTGACTCTGAAGCTTATTTACCGGATGGCAGCTTCACCATGCAGATGCAGTTCGGCTCATCCACCGGGATATCGCGGGCGCTCATCACGAGCATACCCGTATCATAATCCATCGAGAAGAAGGTGATCGTGCCGGACTCGTTGTTCGCGGCCGCGATGTGCTTCTCATCCGGGAAGATACAGAAATCCTTCGGATAGACACCGGATACCGGGAGGGAGCTCTTCATGGTCAGAAGGCCGGTCTCGACATCACGCTCATACATCGTGATCGTATCGATGCCAGCATTGGACACAAACAGATGCTTCGCATCCTTATCCGGTGAGAAGCGCATCTGACATGCCGCGATCAGCGGGCTGTTCGACGGGTCGTTGTGGGTCGAGATGGTCTGGATCTTCTCGAGGTTGATGTCGTTCGGCCTCTTACCCTCGGTGAAACGGTAAACATCGACGACATTCTTCACCTCATACATGAGGTAGAGGAACTTACGATCCGGCGAGAAGCGGAAGTGACGCGGTGCGGACTTCAGCTCACAGCGGAGCGTGTCGATCTGACGCATCCGTCCGTCCACCTTATCAAAGCGGAATATGCGTACCTGGTCGATCCCGAGGTCTGCGACGAGGATATACTTCTGATCATCCGTCATGCGTGCGCAGGATACGTGTGGACGGAAGGTCCGCTCTGCGACGGAGCCGATGCCCTTATCGAAGACGCCATCAACGATCGGACCGACGGAACCGTCCGGATTCAGTGCGAGCAGGGTCGCCTTGCCATCGTGGTAGCCGGAGACCATCAGGTACTGATCGAACTGGTCGATCGCGAGGTGGCAGCCACGCATGCCACGGATGTTCTGGGTGTTCAGCTTCTGCAGTGCACCGTTCTCGAGGATACGGAAGGAAACCACGCCCTCATCCGCGATGGAATACAGTGTCTTCTGATCTCTCGATGCGACGAGGTAGGAGGAGTTGTTCACCTCGATCTCGGTCCGCTTCGTGAAGGTTCCTTTCTCTACATCGACATCACAGACGGTGATGCCCTTTGCATTGCCCGTGTAGCTGTAGGAACCGATATATGCCATGTACTTCTCTTTACTCATTTTCTGCCTCTCCCGACGTCCTTCCGGGCGTACATTCATAAAATTGTATCTATTTTATCACAGTTTACGGCCCTGTTACAATGATAACGATGTGTCCAGGGGAAATTTCCTGGGCACTTCGCGGCTATAATGTGTTAAAACGCGGAAACAGCAAAGAAGCCAGCGTAATGACGATCATCTCGAGGATTCGTCATCACACTGGCCCCTTTCAGTTAATTCTGTCTGCGATGTTTCGCGAGAATCGCTTTCTGGGTGGCGTTCAGCCGGCTTTCGGCGCGCTCGAGGTCGAGCTCGTGATGGCCGACGTGGTCGCAGCCGTTTTTCGCGTAGCTGCAGAACGCGCAGGCGCCGCTTTTCGCGACGGCCTTATGAAGACTTCGGAGGATGAGGATCACCATAAGTGCGATCAGTCCTCCCACGATGAGATCTCCCATAGTTCCTCCTTTCTGAGAATGATGCTTCGATCCCGTGATCATCATCGTCCGGGAAGCATCTGTCGGATCCTTCGGTGGGCAATGCCTCCAGCTACACCATCTGCGTGGTGCCCGGAGACATTGACCTGAAATACTTCTGAAATTACTTCTGTGCCGCGGCGGCTACGGAGTCGAACTTGTCGGAGAGCTCCGTCGCTTCGTGGTACGGGCGAACCAGGGCCCAGATGCCGAGGATGACGAGGGCGATGGCGATGACGGTGAAGATACCGAAGTGGGCTTCACCGGTGAAGAGGCCGACGATCTGGTAGATGACCGTACCGACGCAGTACGCGAGACCGCACTCCCAGCCGATCGCTCTCCAGGTCCACTTTGCGTTGTTCATCTCACGACGGATCGCGCCGATCGCTGCGAAGCAAGGTGCGCAGAGCAGGTTGAAGGCGAGGAAGCTGTAGCCGGCAGCGACACCGGAGTAGTTCGCCTGTACGAGGTTCCAGATCTGGTCACCTGCCTCGGCGAGCTCCTCTGCTCCTTCATAATGGAAGAGGATACCGAAGGTACCGACGACGTTCTCCTTGGCGACGAGGCCGGTCACGGCAGCCACAGCGGACTTCCAGTCTGCCCAGCCGAGCGGTGTGAAGATCCAGGCGATCGCGTTACCGATGGCCGCGAGGATGGAGTTGTCCATGTCGACCATGCCGAACTGGCCGTCCTGCATACCGAAGGAGGAGGTGAACCAGACCGCGATGGTGGACAGAAGGATGATCGAGCCGGCCTTCTTTACGAAGGAGGAGCCACGCTCATACATGGACTTCAGGATGTCGATTGGTCTCGGAAGGTGGTACGCCGGGAGCTCCATAACGAATGGAGCCGGGTCACCTGCGAACCACTTCGTCTTCTTCAGTACGATACCGGAGAAGATGATGGCTGCGATGCCGAGGAAGTACGTGGATGGTGCGACCCAGGAAGCACCGCCGAATACCGCGCCTGCGAGGAGGGCGATGACCGGAAGCTTCGCGGAGCACGGGATGAAGGTCGTGGTCATGATCGTCATACGACGGTCACGCTCGTTCTCGATCGTTCTCGATGCCATGACACCCGGAACGCCGCAGCCAGAGCCGATCAGCATCGGGATGAAGGACTTACCGGAGAGACCGAAACGACGGAAGATTCGATCCAGGATGAAGGCGATACGCGCCATGTATCCACAGCCCTCGAGGAAGGCGAGGAAGAAGAACAGGACGAGCATCTGCGGCAGGAAGCCGAGCACCGCGCCGATACCTGCGACGATACCGTCGAGGACGAGACTTGTCAATACCTCACCGGTGCCGAGTGCACTGAGGATGCCTTCGAAAAGGCCCGGGATCGACGGCAGCTCGCAGAGGCCGAAGAAAGACCACGGGTCTGAGCCAAACAGGACATCATTGACCCAGTCGGTACCGATCGCACCGATCGTCGAGATGGAGATGTAGTATACGAGCCACATCACGGCTGCGAAGATCGGGAGCGCCAGGAAGCGGTTCGTGACGATGCTGTCGATCCGGTCGGAGGTGGACAGCTTACCGACATGCCTCTTCGTGTACGCAGCGGCGATCATGTTCTGGATGTAGCTGTACCGCTCGTTGGTGATGATGGACTCGGCGTCGTCATCCTCCGCCTTCTCGACCGCGGCGATGATGGACTCGACGTCGACGTTCTGGCCGGCACCGATCATCTCGTGGCGGATCTTATCATCACGCTCGAAGAGCTTGACCGCGAAGAAGCGCTTCTCGCCCTCCGGAACGTAGGCGGCGATCTTCTCCTCGATCTGGAGGATCGCATTCATGACTTCTTCAGAGAAGCTGTGTACGATCTCGGTGGAACCGGTCTGTGCCTCATGAATCGCGAGCTCGGTCGCCTCCTTGATGCCCGTGCCGTTCAGCGCGGAGATCTTCACTGCCTTACAGCCGAGGTACTTCTCGATCTGGTCGAGGCGGATCTGGTCGCCGTTCTTCTCTACGACATCCATCATGTTCACGGCCATCACCACCGGAATCCCGAGCTCCTTCAGCTGTGTGGTGAGGTAGAGGTTACGCTCGAGGTTCGTACCATCCACGATGTTCAGGATCGCATCCGGCTTCGTGTTGATGAGATAGTTTCGCGCAACGACCTCCTCCAGTGTGTATGGAGAAAGTGAATAAATACCCGGAAGATCGGCGATGGTCACATCTGCGTGGCCCTTCAGCTTACCTTCCTTCTTCTCTACTGTAACGCCTGGCCAGTTACCAACGTACTGGTTCGATCCGGTCAGCTGGTTGAACAGCGTCGTCTTTCCGCAGTTCGGATTACCTGCGAGTGCAATCGTGATTGCCATTTGATTTTCCCCCTCTAAGATTTTCATTCTCCGCCACGTCCTCCGTGGCCAATGCTTCCATCCGGGCACCGCCCGCTCAGGATCTGCTGTGCTCAGGCCTTCGTCTCGACCTGTACCATCTCGGCGTCGGCCTTCCGGACGGAAAGCTCGTAGCCACGTACGGTGATCTCGATCGGATCGCCGAGCGGCGCTGCCTTACGCACATGAAGAGTCGTCCCCTTCGTGATTCCCATATCCATGATTCTTCTCTTGATGGCACCCTCACCGGTGATCTTCGCTACAACGCAATCCTCACCTGGCTGAACCTCTCTTAATGTTTTCAACTCTATTCCCTCCTCATCTATCTATAAAGCGCAGACACGCTGCGGATGATACTGTGTTGCTGTGGCTATGGACTCACCCACGATGCTTCCTGTGCTCGTCTACGGATGTTATCGCGTCTTCACGCACTGATCATGACCTTACGGGCCATCGTCTCGTCCAGTGCCAGTCTCGACTCCTTCACCTGTACGATCAGATTGCCGCGATTACAGGAAACGATCTTCACCTTGCCTCCGGCATAGAATCCCAGTGACTCCAGGAAATGCTGCGTCTTGTCATTTCCTCCGATGCGCTGAATCTCATATTCTTCACCCTGTGTTCCCATCGATAATGGCATCATCGTACCTCCTTTACATGATGTTGATGGCCGCCGCCTCTACATAAAAGTATAAATTAGTCCCGTCTAATTAGTCGAAGCTAACTTCACGCTAGTAAGTTAGCACTAACTTTTTTTCAAGTCAATAGCTTTCGTTAAAATAATTAGTTATATCTAACTTTCGCGGATATCCGCTCAGATGTGTTATACTATCGGGGATACATGATGAAATCTTCAAGTTTCTGAAAAGGAGTTTCGATATGAGTACGTATGCGACACATGAGTCGTCGGAGAATTATCTGGAGAGTATTCTGGTGCTGGCGATGAGCCAGCAGGTGGTGCGTTCCATCGATATCGCAAATCTGCTCGGATTTTCGAAGCCGTCGGTTTCCGTGGCGATGAAGCATCTGCGTGAAGAGGGCATGATCACGGTGGATGACAATGGCTACATCGCGCTGACGGAGGCCGGGATGGCGGCGGCGAAGGCGACCTACGAGAAGCATGTGGTTCTTACGAATATGCTGGTGCGGCTCGGGGTGAGTGCGTATACCGCAGGTCAGGATGCCTGCCGGATCGAGCATGTGCTGAGTCCGGAGACCTTCGAGAAGATCAAGGAGCACTATCTGAAGCAGCCGGGCATCAAGGACAGCGCGGAGTACCAGAAGCTGCAGACGATTCAGAATTTCGTTCAGACCGTGCCGGGGCGGCAGGACTAAGTTTCTGCCCATCAGAAATTCGGAGGAGCCAGGAGCGTCGGCAGCAGAAACACAGTACTCCGAGACCGGAAGACTCTAAAATCCCACCCATAAGAAGTACTAAGCCCTCTGCAATCGCTGAGTTTTCTTGATGAAAACTCAGCGTTGCTAGAGGGTCCAGGGAAAATACTAAGTACTTCTAATGGGTGGGATTTTGATTCTTCACGGTCTCTACGTATGGTTTCTTCTGCCGACGTTCCTGGCTCCTCCCGCCCTGTCGTTCCAGACAAAAGAGGACTTGTGGCCTCTTTTTTATCGTCTGAATTTATCCAGCAGGCCGCGGAGGCGTTCTGCGAGGCGGATCGGTTCCGCGACGGCTTCCGTCGGCTTATGCATGGAGGTATGCAGGAAGTAGTCCTGGGAGTCGAACGGCTCCGCACTGTGCTTCCGGCAGTAGCTGCCGTCCGGGAGAACAAGGCTCGCCTTCGCGCTGTCGCGGAGCTGGGCGTCGAGGATCCAGCGGAGCTCGGCACGAAGCTCTTCGTCCTGTATCGGGCACGCGATCTCGACGCGGCGGTTCAGGTTTCGTGTCATGAGGTCTGCCGAGGCGATATACATCTCGGCGTCTGCGCCACGGCCGAACTGGTAGATGCGGGCGTGCTCGAGGAAGCGTCCGACGACGGAGGTGACGTGTACGTTCTCGGTCTCACCTGCGACACCTGGAAGGATGCAGCAGATGCCACGGATGATGAGCTGCACCTCGACACCTGCGCGGGAGGCTTCTGCAAGCTTATCCATGACCTCGCGCTCGGTGACAGAGTTCGCCTTGATGCAGACATATCCGTCGCGACCACGTGTGATCTGCTCGTCGATCTTCCGTAGAAGCATTGGCTTGATCCCGTATGGGGAGACGAGGAGTCGCTTGTACTCGCCATCGAGCTTGTTCACGAGCATGTTGCGGAAGAAGGCCGACGCGTCCTCACCGATGGTCTGGTCAACCGTCATGAAGCTGAGGTCCGTATACATCGCGTTCGTCTTCTCGTTGTAGTTGCCGGTGCCGACCTGGGTGAGGTAGATCGTACGGTTGTGACTACGCATCGTGATGAGGCAGATCTTGCTGTGGCACTTGAAGCCCTCGGTGCCGTAGATAACCTGGTAGCCGGACTCCTCGAGCATCTTCGACCACTCGAGGTTGTTCTCCTCATCGAAGCGGGCACGCAGCTCCATGACGACGAGGACCTCCTTGCCGTTCTCGGCCGCGCGGCAGAGGGCCTGCACGATCTTCGAAGAGGAGGCCATACGATAGATCGTGATCTTGATGGAGAGCACCTTCGGGTTTTCAGCCGCCTCGTTCAGGAGATGCAGGAACGGGTCCACCGAATCGTACGGGTAGAACAGGAGGCGATCGCGCTGACGGATCTGCGAAATCATCGGCTGATCCCGGCGGAGATCCTCGGCCCAGCGCGGATGATGTGCCGGATACTGGAGGCGCATGGAGAGTTCCTTCGGGAGTGCCCCGATCAGACGGAAGACATAGCGCATATTGAGCGGACACTTATCCACAAAGACTTCATGGGTTTCCACACGGACGACGGAGGACAGCAGCTTCCGAAATTCTCCGGAAATCTGCGTGTTCAGCTCGACACGCATGACCGCGAGGTGGTCACGGAGCTTCAGGAGCTTCGTCATCTGGTTGCGGAAATCCGCCTCATTATCGTCGAACTTATCATCATCGAAGCTGATGTCGGCGTTACGGGTGACTGCCAGTACACAGCTCTCCTTCACCGTGTAGGCATCGAACATGGTCGGCAGCCAGCGGAGGAGGATATTTTCCGTACGCACGTAGCGCTTTCCATCCGAAAGCGTCAGGAACGGTGCGGCGGTCTCCGGCATTGGCACGATCCCGAGGGCTTTATGGCCCTTCTTATCCTCGAGGAGAGCCGCGCCGTAAAGACGCTTGTTGGTGAGGTGTGGCACCGGATGGTTCGGTCCGATGAGGATCGGTGACAGCACCGGCAGCAGCTCCGTCTTGAAGAAGTGGTTCACGAGCTTCAGCTCGCTGGCGTCCAGCTTCTCCATCTCGACATCCTGGATGCCGCTTCGTCCGAGCTCCTCCATCACGGCGCTGTAGATCTGCTTCTTCATCGTGAGAAGTCCCGGGATCACCTCATAGATGTGGTGAAGCTGCTCCTCCGGCGTCCAGCCACTTTTATTATCACGGTCATCCGGTGTCATGCGCGCGAGGTCGAAGATGCTGCCCACACGCACCATAAAAAACTCATCCAGATTGCTGGAGAAAATCGAGATGAACTTGAGGCGTTCGAGTGCAGGTACCGACGGATCAGCAGCTTCCTCGAGCACGCGCTGATCAAAGCGCAGCCAGCTTAATTCTCTGTTCTGGGTGTATCTGTATCGTTTCTGAGTATTCTCTTGCATAAATAGCCTTCCCGTACGCCGTACCTGCTGACGAGCAGCTGCTGCGCCTGAAATACATGTGCGATGTGCTGCAGTACCAGGATGCCCGGTACCAGAGTATGAATCCGCTCCGGTTCGAGCTTCAGGATGAGATCAATCACGGCCTTATCCCCGCTGCAGAGGAAATCACAGAGGCCGTCCAGCTGCTCTGCCGTGATGCTGCGGCAGTCCTCCGAGCAGTGGTAGTAGACCCGCGCGAGCTTCAGCACGGCACGCGAGGTGCCACCGACACAGACCAGCAGCGGCCGGGCCTGCTGCCCGTCCGTGAGATAGATCGTTTCTTTCACCGTTTTCCGAATCCGCGCGAGGGACTTCTCTCCCGGCAGGATCTTCTTCACGCAGCGCCGGTAGAGGCTGAGTGAGCCGACCGGGAAGCTCTGGTAGTCCACCGGTTTTCCCTCGTCGAAGGTCACGATCTCCGAGCTCGCACCGCCGACATCGAGGAAGGCACCGCTCGACATGAAGAGCTCACGCATCGCACCGGTGTAGCCGAGAAGCGCCTCGTCCTCGCCGGACAGGATCTCGACCTGGTAGCCGGTCGCCGCCTGGATCACGGCGAGCGCCTGTGCTGTATTTGTAATATTTCGAAGCGAGGCCGTCGCGAAGACCCGCGCGCCCTCGATGTTCAGTGTCTGCAGAATCGTCCGGAAGCTGAGTAGACCCGCGCAGGCACACTCGATGCCCTCTGCGCTCAGTCTGCCATCCTCCACATAGCCGGCAAGACCCGCCATGATCTTCTCCCGAAAGAGAATCTGAAAATCCTGCGCATTCGTTTCATACAGTGTAAGACGGATCGAGTTCGATCCGATGTCAATGATTGCCTGTTTCATGTACTCCCCTCTCTGGCCGTTCCGGCGACCGTTCTTTTTCTCTGATTATAGACCTGATGCCGACCAGTAAGCACAAAGATATAGCCGGAATGTAAAGTCTGCATTCCGGCTGATGTAAATTCCATGTAAAATCAACGGCTGGGGCTGGTTGCCCGAGAGTTTATGGGGTCTGGACCCCATAAACTCCAACTTTAGATTCTGTTTATAAAAATTTAATGGGGTCAGACCCCAATGTCGTCAACTTAACATTTAGATCCACGCGAAAGCGTGGGTCTTATTTTTTTACA
>NZ_JBKEIS010000053.1:0-731 GCF_046365365.1 Oribacterium sp. P9
TACTTGCCGGTGCCCGTGTTTCATTTATGGTGGTGCCAAAAGCGGGGCATGGGGGTTTAGTCTACAAAACAAAAGGAAGGAGATACCAAAATGGGATTTGATTATTTCTACGGAAGGGGGACAGAGCCGTTTGCTTTTTTGCAGGTTCCTAGGGTGCTGATTGAAGATGAGCGATTTGCCGACATGCAGTTTACGGAGCTCAGCGGTCGCTGTTCCGTTTTTGAACGGCCGCTTTCCGACGCAAAACGGCCGCTCTTTTTTTAATCAAGTGACATGAATTATCTGGTGTTGATCTTGATTGTATAGTGTTTTGTTGCTCGCTTCATGATGGAATTCGCCGATACCTCATCGTTGAGAATCATCGCCTTCCAGTTCTCTGGATTACGTTGAGAGCAGACGATAGTGCTCTTTTGCTGTTCATTTCGCTTTTCAAGTAATTCGAAAAGAATCTTGATCTCACGCTCGTCTGTTATCGTGTGGAGCAGGAAATCATCAAGGATGATCAAATCCCATCTCAGGTATTTCTTCATCTTACGAGCGTATTTGTCATAATCCTGTTCTTTTAGCGCAACCATACTCTCCAGCAGTTCTTCGCTGTGAAAATAACCAACGTTATAACGATTACAGGCTTTGATACCGATAGCCCTTGCAAGATAAGACTTTCCGGCTGTATATGCCGGCCGGTGAAAGCACACCGCACGGCGTTTTAGTGCATGGCTTCCGCTCATGCA
>NZ_JBKEIS010000054.1:0-699 GCF_046365365.1 Oribacterium sp. P9
TGCAGTTTACAGAGCTCAGCGGTCGCTGTTCCGTTTTTGAGCGGCCGCTTTCCGATGCAAAACGGCCGCTCATTTTTAACTAAGTGACATGGATTATCTAGTATTGATCTTGATTGTATAGTGCTTTGTTACTCGCTTCATGATGGAATTCGCGGATACCTCATCGTTGAGAATCATCGCCTTCCAGTTTTCCGGATTACGTTGAGAACAGACGATAGTGCTCTTTTGCTGTTCATTTCGCTTTTCAAGTAACTCGAAAAGTATCTTGATCTCACGCTCGTCTGTTATCGTGTGGAGAAGGAAATCATCCAGGATGATCAAATCCCATCTCAGGTACTTCTTCATCTTACGAGCGTATTTGTCATAATCCTGTTCTTTCAGTGCAACCATACTCTCCAGCAGCTCTTCGCTGTAAAAATAACCAACGTTATAACGATTACAGGCTTTGATTCCGATAGCCCTTGCAAGATAAGACTTTCCGGCATCAGACTCGCCGAGGATACAGAGATTATATCCTCGTTCAATGAAGTTCAAGGAAGCGAGCTGTTCAGTTACGCCAGTAGGAAGATACTCACGTTTATCAGAATCGACACATTTCGCCATTTCCTCAGGCGATCCATTTAGACGCGCAGCTGTTAAACGATTCTTCAGTGTCGTGCTGACTTTTTCCCGAAACTGCGGGCCAATCAGCTCGGCGAT
>NZ_JBKEIS010000055.1:0-690 GCF_046365365.1 Oribacterium sp. P9
ATCATACTGAGAACAAAAGATGGTTGACGACTTCTTGCGTCTCCTATGTAGGAGTTCCAGTATATCGTGCTGTTCTGATGCGGTTGGCTTCAACAGTAACCATTCATCGATGATCAGCAGAACCGGATTGGCATACTTACTCTGGACCTTCTTGTAAGTTCCATCGTTACGTGCCATCTCTAACTCCAGGAGCAGATCTGGGAGTCGAACGTATTTCGTAGTGTATCGACGCTTGCAGGCTTCCATACCGAAAGCGCATGCCATGTAGGTCTTTCCACTCCCTGTGGCACCTGTGATGAACAGGTTTCGATGCTCTGTGATGTACTCACAGGTTGCCAGACGCTCGATCAGGCTGCGGTTGAGTTTCCGCCCGGAGGTATAGTTGATATCACCGATATATGCATCTGGCTGGTCGAATCCGGCATTACGGATCAGCCGTTTCAGACTGTTGCTCTTACGGTTGCTGTATTCGATATCCACCAGCATTCCGAAACGGTCTTCAAAGGAAATGTCCCTCATTCGGGCATCCTGCAGCTGGGTCAGGAATGCATCCGACATGGAGGTTAGACGCATTTCGATGAGTTTATCTATAGTGCTCTGTGTAGTCATGGTTCCTTACCTCCTGTAGTAATCCGCACCCCGTGTAAGTGCGTGGCTGCTTTTTTCTGAGTTCGTATGGATATCAATTAC
>NZ_JBKEIS010000008.1:0-112419 GCF_046365365.1 Oribacterium sp. P9
TCTAAAACGGAACAGCGGTACTGTGGCGCCGGAACGGCGGTTCAGAATCGCCCGGAATACTCATTTTTCGCAAAACAGCATTAAATAGATGAGATGACATTATCTATTTTGAAATTTGACACAATAAGGTACTTTTAAAAATTTCGACATTACCTGGTTTGACGCAATAAAGGTTCTAAAGAAATATTGACATTATATTTGACGCAATAGAGCTTGTTTAAAAATAATGACATTAGCTATATCCTTAAATATTTTGCATATGTGTAAGAATTTAACGATAGAGGTAATGTCGAATTTTTCACAAGGCATGTATTGCGTCAAACTTGAAATTACATAATGTCATTCATTCTATAATATGCAGTATTGCGAAAAAGGAAGTACCAGAAAAACCGATTGGGAGAATCAGATTGAAAGGACGACTATGATTGCAATCATCGAATATGGCGTGGGAAATCTCTTCTCGCTGCAGAGCTCTCTCAGAGCGATCGGCGAGGAGGTGGTGGTGACGGCGGATCAGGAGGTCATCCGGCAGGCGGATCATGTGATCCTGCCGGGGGTCGGTGCGTTCGGTGACGCCGTGCAGAAGCTGCGCGACTGCGGGCTCTTCGATTTCGTGAAGGCGCAGGCGGCGACGGGGAAGCCGTTTCTCGGGATCTGCCTCGGCATGCAGCTGCTGTTCGACCGCTCCCTCGAGTATGGGGAGCATGAGGGCCTCGGGCTGATTCCGGGTGAGGTGCGTCCGATCGAGGGTGTGATCCCGGCGCATCTCGACATCCCGCACATGGGCTGGAATGCGTTGCACTTCGTGGATGACTGCCCGCTCTTCCGCGATCTCACGGAGGGCGACTGTGTGTACTTCGTGCACAGCTTCGCGGCCTTCGACTGTGACGCGCATCTGACGGCGACCGCGGAGTACGGTGTGCCGCTGACCGCCGCAGTTCAGAAGGGCAATGTCTATGGCACGCAGTTTCACCCGGAAAAGAGCGGGGCTGTCGGCCTGAAGATCCTGAAGGCGTTTGCTGCACTGTGAGGAGGAACTATGCTGCTGTTTCCAGCGATTGATTTATATGACCATAAGGTAGTACGGCTTCTGAAGGGCGACTACCAGAAGATGACAGTGTACAGCGAGGACCCGGTGGCGACAGCCCGGGGCATCGAGGCGGACGGCGGACGCTGGCTGCATCTCGTGGACCTCGAGGGCGCGAAGGACGGCACGACGCCGAACTTCGATGTGGTGGCGGCAATCTGCCATGAGACGAAGCTCCAGGTGGAGATCGGCGGTGGGATCCGCAGTCTCGAGATGATCGAGCGCTATCTGAATGCCGGTGTCGCGCGGGTCATCCTCGGCACGAAGGCCGTGACGGATGAGGATTTCCTGCGGGATGCGGTGGGGCGCTGGGGCGAGCGGATCGCCGTGGGCGTCGATGCGAAGGATGGCCGGGTGGCCGTCAAGGGCTGGGTCGAGGTCCTCGATGTCGATATGTTCGACTTCCTGTGGAAGCTGCGAAGCCTCGGTGTGAAGACCGCGATCGTCACGGATATCTCGAAGGACGGCGCGATGAAGGGCACGAATCTGCCGTTGTATGAGCGCCTGAGCCGGCTTGACGGCATCGACATCACCGCGTCCGGCGGCGTGTCGACGCTCGAGGACATCCGGGCACTCCGCGACATGGGGCTCTATGGCGCGATTCTCGGCAAGGCGATGTACAACGGCGCCATCAAGCTGAAGGATGCGCTGGACGTCGCACGCGGATGATGTGTCGGGCAGTAGGGATGCTTTGGCAGGCGACATCGGGAGATCGGTGAAGTCTTGCTGACAGAACGCAGCGGACGGTGCCTGTGAAAGTGCATTGGCCGAAGGCAGATGATGAGGTAACAGAGATGATTACGAAACGAATTATTCCGTGCCTGGATGTGCGCGACGGGCGCGTGGTGAAGGGCGTCAATTTCGAGGGACTGCGCGATGTGAGCAGCCCGGTGGAGCTCGGGAAATACTACAGCGATGCGGGCGCGGATGAGCTCGTGTTCTATGACATCACCGCGAGCTTCGAGGGGCGGAAGCTCTTCACGGACATCCTGACCGCGGTCGCGCGGCAGATTTTCATCCCGCTGACCGTGGGCGGCGGCATCAACACCGTCGATGATTTCGACCGTGTGCTGAAGTGCGGTGCTGATAAGGTGTCGGTGAATTCGGGCGCGATCAGGAATCCGGATCTCATCAATGCAGCGGCAGAGAAGTACGGTAATCAGTGTGTGGTGCTGTCGGTGGATGCGAAGCGCGTGGACGGAAGCTATCATGTGTTCCTGAACGGCGGCCGCATCGATACTGGCATGGATGCACTCGAGTGGATCCGGGATGGCGTGAAGCGTGGTGCGGGTGAGGTCGTGCTGAACTCGATCGACACCGACGGGGTGAAGCAGGGCTTCGACCTCGAGATGCTCGCGGCGGTGAATGAGCTCGTGAAGGTGCCGGTCATCGCATCCGGCGGTGCCGGCTCTATCGAGGATTTCGTGAAGCTGTTCCATGAGATTCCGGACATCTCTGCCGGCCTCGCCGCCTCGATCTTCCACTTCGGCGAGGTGAAGATCGGAGACCTGAAGGAGAGACTAGAGGCGGAAGGCATCCCGGTCAGACGTTGATTCACAGAAAGATGGGGGCACATTTTGAAGTGTACATTCAGAGTGTTGCTTCCATTTTTTACGTTCTATAGTACAATGTTGGCAGCGTATCACAGATGAGGAGAGGACAGGAATGGCAGTCGAAACATTTGATATCGAGAAGGTGAAGTTTGACGAAAAGGGGCTGGTGCCGTGCATCGTACAGGATTTTGAGACGAAGCGCGTGCTGACACTGGCGTACATGAACAGGGAGTCGCTTCGTATCTCACTGGAGAAGGGGCTCACCTGCTTCTGGTCCCGCTCGCGGCAGGAGCTCTGGCTGAAGGGCGCGACGAGCGGAAACTACCAGCACATCGTGACGATGGAAGCGGATTGTGACCGTGACGCGATTCTCGTGCAGGTCCGGAAGGATGGCCCGGCGTGCCACCGCGGGAATGACAGCTGTTTCGATGATTCTTTATATAAAGAATGGGCGGAGAACCGGTCGAAAGATAAGCCGCTCGGGAAGTGAAGAGCTGACGCCAGAGGCATTGGCCGAAGAACATGAGATGTGGGGAAGAAGAGATGGATTCAAAAGACGAGCGAATGGATATATATGACAGCGAGAAGCGCCGGACGGGCCGTGTCGTGCCGCGTAGCAGCTTCCTGCAGGCGGGCGAGTTCATGCTCTACGTGCTGGCGCTGATCGAGCGCCCGTCAGACGGGCGTTTTCTCATCACGCAGCGTGCGCTCACGAAGAAGTGGGCGGCGGGGGCCTGGGAGGTTTCCGGTGGCGGAGCACTGGCAGGCGAGGACAGCTTCACCGCGGTGACGCGCGAGGTGCGCGAGGAGACCGGACTCGATATTTCAGCGGTGCCGGCGGTGATGCGGACGCCGATCTACGGGTACCGCAACGAGGACCTGAAGCGCGGCGACAACTATTTCGTCGATATCTATCATGTGAAGCTGGAGTTCGCGGATGCGGACGTGACGATCGAGCAGTCGGAGGCCATCGACTTCCGCATGGCGACGATGGACGAGATCCGCGCGCTGCACGAGGCGGATGAATTCCTGCATTATAAGCGGATTCAGGAAGCACTCGCGGCGGAGAAGAAGGTGACGCAGGCATGATGCCTGGTTTTTGAAGGAAACGTGCCTGCGGTTCATGATGGTGAATTTCGGGAGTGTAGGCATGTTCTGCGGTATTTTCAGGTATCATGCCTGCCAGGCGAGTACCAAGGGGCAAAATCTGTGGGAGAACGAAGAGCTGTACATGGAAGAGTTTATCAAGGAAAAGAAAACAGTTTATAAAACGCGGGACCCGCTCGGGCAGTCGATCGAGGTCTGTGAGGGGCTCTACAACGAGGAACACATGCGGCTGCTGCTCGTCGATGGGGCGATGCAGTCGGCGCAGTACCTGGATCCGCTGCGTCCGGATGAGCTCGCGTTCGAGTATATGCGCGAGTTCGAGTGGGCGTTCCGCCTGCATCCGTCGGCGCGGCGGGTACTGCTGATCGGGGGCGGCGGCTTTGCCTACCCTCGGTTTTTTCTGAAGCAGTATCCGGAGAAGTCGATCGACGTGGTGGAGCTTAGCCCGACGATCGTCGAGGTCGCTCGGGATTATTTCGGTCTGCGCGCGCTGGAGGCACAGTATTCGGACCGACTCCGCGTCATCGTCGGCGACGGCCACCGATATCTGGAAAAACTGTCCGCAACCTTTGCCGCTACGGATGCGTCTGTGAGGGTGGCCAATGCAGGCGACCGCGAGGCTCATACCGCTGCGGAGGAAGATTCACTCCGCTACGACGCCATCCTGAACGATGCATATATCGGCTATAAGTCGAGCGCATCCATGCAGGCGTCGGCGCAGCTGTTCCACCAGTGCCTCACGGATGGTGGCCTCTACGCCGCCAATATGGTGACGGCGCTTCGTGGCCTCCACTCGATTCAGATGCGCCGCGAGCGGAAGAATTTTCAGAAGGTGTTTGCATACACCTTTCTCATGCAGTGCGACGACGAGATCAGTCCATTCGTGCCGCAGAACAACATTTTCTTCGCCTCGGATACGGCGTTTGAGATGTGACAGGAGTTCTCATGAGAAACTTAAAAGCAAATTATCATACGCATACCACCTTCTGTGATGGCTCCGACGCGGCGGAGGCCGTGGTGCAGGAGGCGCTTCGAAAGGGCTTCACGCATCTCGGCTTCAGCGGGCACATGGATCCGGGCGTCTCGATGGACTACGTGGCCTACGCACAGGAAATCTGCCGTCTGCAGGTGGCGTACCGCGACCGAATCGATATCCTCCGAGGTGCGGAGCTGGACAATGTCTACGATCCGTCGTGTGTGGCCGGTGCGGAATACACCATCGGTTCGACGCATTTCGTGCCGGTGCCTGGCTCTTCTGTGTGGTCGACACCGGCTGCCTTCGGGACACACCTTGAGGGCTCCGAAAACTGGGATCTGATCGGCGTGGATGGAGACATTGGCATGCTCCATGACCAGTGCAGGCAGTACTATGGCGGCGACTTCTACGCCCTGTCCGCGGACTACTACCGCTTCGAGGCGATGGTGGCGACACGGCTGCACCCGACGTTTATCGGGCACTTCGATCTGATCACGCGCTTCAATGATCTCTCGCGCGCAGATGGTGGCCACTTCCTCGATGAGATGAGTGAGCGTTACCTTCTGCCGGCGCAGCGGGCCATGGAGGCGCTCGTGCCGTACGGGCTGCCGTTTGAAATCAACTGCGGCGCAGTGAACCGCGGGCGGAAGAGGGAACTGTATCCACGACCGGAGCTGCTTCGGCATCTCCATGCGCTCGGCGGAGAGATCCTGATCTCCGCGGATGCGCATCAGAAGGAGCTGCTCGACGGCGGCTTCGAGGAGGCGATGGAGCTCGCACGCTGGGCAGGGTTCACGCACACAAACCTCCTCGTGCGTGCGGTGGGCGCCGATGATGCTTCTCGACCTGCGAAGAATACGAAGCCGGATGCGGGAGGAACACTGTACTGGCGGACGGCAGCATTTTGTCCAAAATTCATTTAGTTTCTGCTTGATATATTTATATCAAGGATGTAGACTTGTATACAACTCAACAAGATGAATAACTTTGATAGGGTAAAAGTTGATTCAAGGAGGATGTTACATGGAACTGGTGAATCGGACAATCGCAGACTGTCTGAGAACGATGGCGGAGAAATATCCGGATCATATTGCACTCGAGCAGGCAGAATGGACCTGTACGTTTCGTGAACTCGATGAAATTACAGATGCCTATGCCGGACGCTTGATGAATCAGTATGGTGTGAAAAAGGGACAGCACATCGGTATCTGGAGTGTGAATACCCCTAGCTTCGTGTTCACGGCGCTTGCACTTGCAAAAATCGGTGCAGTGGTCTGCACATATAATACCTATTATCGTGTAGAAGAAATGAGCAGTATTCTTCACCAGTCCGATGTTGAACTCCTGTTTTATGGTAGTGGCTGTAAGGATACAGTATATGATGACCTGATCCCGGACATTAAGCGCCGTACACCGTCAGTGAAACACTTTTATCATATTGACGAAAAGGAAGGCGGCATCTGGATGTCGCTCGACAGCTTTTCGGAGAACGAGAAGAGTGCGGAGACGATCCAGCAGGTGCGGGATGCAGAAAAGCAGGTAGATACACAGGATCCTGTGTTTATCATTTTTACATCCGGAACCACCGAAATGCCGAAGGGCGTCGTGCTGACACACTATAGCGTCATCAACGATGCACTGCATACGAAGCATTATATGCGCTGGACAGAAGAAGATAAGATGTGTGTTTCGGCTCCGATGTTCCACTGCTTCGGCCTGATCACGGCACTTGTCGGCTGTGTAACCACCGGCTTTACGATGCATCTGCTTCCGTATTTCCGTACAGCGACCGTATGGAGAGCGATTACAGAGTATCACTGTACCATTATGATCGGTGTACCGAGTATGTATCTGGCACTGATTCATAAGAGTGAATATGCTGATCTGAACGGAGAGAGTCTGAAGTCTGGTGTCGTTGGAGGATCGCCGCTGCCACCGGATGAGTATGAAGAAATCAGTGCACGTTTTTCGAATATGCATTTGCAGCCTTCGTTTGGTATGACGGAGATGTCAGCTGCGGTATCGTTCGCCGGATGGGATGACCCGATTGAAAAGAAGGCGGTGACCGTCGGACGACTTATGGAGGATGTAGAAGGACGAATCGTTGATCCGGAATCCGGAAAAGTTCTGGGACCGAACCAGCGTGGCGAGATCCAGTTCCGTGGCTTCAATGTCATGAAGGAATACTATAAGCGTCCGGATAAAACCGCGGAAGCGTTTACCGCTGACGGGTGGTTCCGCTCGGGAGATATCGGCTATTTCAATGATGAAGAGGAGCTGTGTATCACCGGTCGCCTGAAAGATATGATCATTCGTGGTGGTGAAAATATTTCGCCGATGGAAATCGAAGAAGTGATTTTACGTTCCGGTATGGTAGAGAACGTAAAGGTCGTTGGTGTGCCATCGAAATTCCGTCAGGAAGAGGTGGCTGCCTGCGTGATTCCGAAAAACGGAAATATACTGAATATGGAAAGCTTTTATGCCTTCCTGAAGCCACGTATTGCGTCCTATAAAGTTCCGAAGTTTGTGCTTAGCTTTCATGAATTTCCGATGACTGCGTCTGGGAAGATCGATATCGCTGAAATCAAGCATCAGGCCATCGAACTGACGAAGACGCCGAATGAGCGGTGCTATGTCAATGCATAAGGCGAAGCATCATCACTCCGCGGGCGCGGTTTAAGATCGTCTGGCGATGATGAAAAGGCAGAAGCATTGGCCGCAGGCAGAAGATGATTCATTTTAAAACAGGCGATGTGAGGTTGATATATGAAGAAAATGGATGAAGCATTTTATAAAAAGGTGATGGATTATCGAAATTCCGAGAATAATCCTTATGGTCAGCTGCTGCAGCTGCGTGTCGTTGATATCAAAGAAGGATATGGTCGGGTAGAAATCGATCTTCATCATGAGCTCATGAATTCTGTTGGTATCGTGCATGGGGGACTTCTGTTCTCCATCGCGGATTCTGCAAGCGGTGCCGCTGCAGCTTCCAGGGGAACGAAGAGCGTGACGCTGAGTGGCGGCTTGAATATTATTCGTAAGAGCGTAGGCTTTCAAAAGCTGATTGCGGAAGCCTATGTGGTACAGAATGGCGGAACGATTTCCGTGTACGACACGAAGATTCATAACGAGAATGGTGATCTGATTGCAGAAGGCATGTATACCTACTTCGATCTGCATCGCCCACTGTTTGAAGATGAGGAAAGTACATCCGAATCTCCGGAAGGTTCTGAGAAGAAATAAAACGATAGAACCGTATGGATACATCCGAGAGGGAGGACAGACGCTTTACTTATCCTACTAATTTGGTATACTATAAAACGGGTTTACCAGCAATGAAGGATATCAAATGAATAATAAAATAAATCTGAATCAGATAGCAGCGATAAAAACCATGAATAGTGACGAGATCTATGAAGAAATCCGAAAGCAGATCATCGATCTGAGCTATGAGCCCGGGCAAATGCTGAGCGAGAACCAGATGGTAGAGCAGTATAAAGTCTCCCGTACGGTGATACGTGCTGCTTTTTCCAGACTTCAGCAGACAGGATTTCTGGAAGTATATCCGCAGCGAGGTACCTTCGTTTCACTGATTAATCTGAATTATATTGCGGATCTTCTGATGCTGCGAACGGCCATCGAAAAAGAAGTCATCTTCGAGCTGATATCCTATTTGTCAGACGAGAGACTGAATGCATTGATTGAGAAGCTTGAAGAGAATATGATGAAGCAGGAATTATGCTCTCATGAAATCGACTACCATGGTAACTTCCCGAGGTTGGACAGTGAATTTCATGAGGCGATGATCCAGTCTGTACGAAGAGAGTCGCTGGTTGCACTACTTGGCCCGTACATGGGGCACATCGCGCGGTGGAGAAACTTTGACGTTTCCTTCGATAATCGTATTCCTGAACTTATAAAGGAACATCGACATATTCTGGAGGCAGTAAAAAGTAAAGATATTTTTCTGGCACAGAAAGCACTGGCAGAGCATCTGGAAACCATCACGACGATCGCAGATCGTGCGATGAAGGAGTATCCATCCTACTTTATACGACAGTAATATTTAAAGCGTACTGACATGAATCCCCAAACGGATGAATTTACGTAATGTAAACCATCTCTTTGGGATTTTTTATATTGAAGCGTAGAATCGTTATGAAGTTGATCAATAGTCATCATTGAAACTTGAAAAAGAAACGTTGGGTAAAAATACAAGTTTAAAAATTAACAAATTTTCGAAATATTATCAGTTAAATGCACAAAACAGGAAACACCATGCAGATTACTATTTACATAATGCACAAGCCTTGATAGAATAATAACAATGTATTTTGCCCTTTTGATATTCACTAGTATACAAGTAGACAAAAGAACAAGATTACATAAGGAGGGACAATGTTTACATTAGGCGTTGATATAGGATCAACAACTGCGAAAGCGGTTATCCTTCAGGATGGAAAAGATATCGTAGCATCTTCGATTATCGTAGCGACGGTTGGTACCAGTGGTGTCCAGCGAGCAGTAGAGGATGTTCTGAAACAGACAAATTTAACATTATCGGATATAGAAGCAACGGTTGCCACCGGATACGGACGGCAGACCTATGACGATGCGGATTATCAGGTCAGCGAGTTGAGCTGCCATGCCATCGGAGCACACTTTGTATTTCCTTCTGTTCGAACCGTGATTGACATCGGTGGTCAGGATGCGAAGGTGCTCGCACTGAATGAGCAGGGACAGCTCGATAACTTTGTTATGAACGATAAGTGCGCAGCAGGCACCGGTCGTTTCCTGGATGTCATGGCGAACATCCTGAACCTGAAGATCGATGATCTCGAGGTGGAAGCGGCGAAGGCGCAGCATCCGGCACAGATTTCCAGTACCTGTACCGTATTTGCAGAATCTGAGGTGATCTCACAGCTTGCAAACGGAACAGATATTGCGGATGTGGTGGCAGGTATCTGTAACTCCGTTGCCACCAGAGTGGCGTCTCTTGCAAGACGCGTCGGCATCCGCGAAGAGGTCTGTATGACCGGCGGCGTGGCCAATAACGGCGGCGTACGACATGCACTCGAGCATGAGCTTGGTGTCACGATCGCATATGACGAGAAAGCACAGCTTATGGGAGCTTTAGGCGCTTCTATTTATGCTTTTAAAAAATCTTTAAATAAATAAAGGAGGTTTTATCTATGGGAGAGGAAATCAAGAAACAGAGACCGGCACCAGATCCAAATTCTGCGAAGGTACTGCTGAGAAACATCGCAGCAGCTGCATATGATAATGCAGTCGAAGCGAAAAAGCGTGGCGAGTTAGTCGGCTGGTGCTCGAGTAACTTCCCGGTAGAAATTCCGGAGACGTTAGGGCTTACCGTTTGCTACCCGGAGAACCAGGCAGCTGGTATCGCAGCCAGAGGCGGCGGAGAGAGAATGTGCTCCGAGGCAGAGAGCGAAGGCTACAGCAACGATATCTGCGCATATGCCCGTATCTCTCTTGCATACATGAAACTGAAGAGTGCACCTGAGCAGGATATGCCGCTTCCGGATTATGTACTCTGCGCAAACAATATCTGTAACTGTATGATCAAGTGGTATGAGAATATCGCGAAGGAACTCAATATTCCGATGATCATGATTGATATTCCGTTCAACCCGGATTATGAAGTATCCGAGGCTGAGATCGATTACATCGAGGGACAGATGTGGGATGCCATTCATCAGCTTGAGGGAATCACCGGTCATAAGTGGAGCGATGAGAAGTTCAAGCAGGTACAGGAGATTTCTGGAAAAGCAAGTAAGGCATGGCTCGATGCCACCGCAACAGCAAAGTATGTTCCATCACCATTTAATGGCTTCGATCTCTTAAATCACATGGCGGTTATGGTTACCGCAAGAGGTAAGGAAGAAGCAGCCAAGGCGATGGCAACTCTGAACAGAGAGTATGAGGAGAACCACGTAAACGGAACTTCTACTTTCCGTGCAGAAGAGAAGTACAGAATCATGTTTGAGGGTATCGCCTGCTGGCCATGGCTGAGAGCAACCTCCAGCGGTCTGAAGAACCGTGGCATCAACATGGTTACCACCATTTATGCAGATGCCTTCGGATTCATCTATAAGGACTTCAGAGATATGTGCAGAGCATACGCAGAGGTACCGAACTGCATGAATCTTGAGCATGCAAGAGATAAGAGAATCCGTCTCTGCAAGGCAGATTCAGTAGAAGGCTTACTGGTACACACCAACCGTTCATGTAAGCTCTGGTCCGGATTCATGCCGGAGATGTCACGTCAGATCGGTGAAGCATGCGGTATTCCGGTTGTTTCCTTCGATGGTGATCAGGCCGATCCGAGAAACTTCTCTGAGGCACAGTACGATACGAGAGTTCAGGGACTGATGGAAATCATGGATACAAATAAGGAGGCGAAGTAATTATGACATCAAGTGAAATTTTTGCGAAGCTTCATGAAGTGGCTTCCAATCCGAGAAAGCAGCTCGATCAGTATCTTGCAGAAGGTAAGAAGGTGGTCGCGGTTACCTACTATACACCGAATGAAATCATCCATTCGATGGGCCTCGTTCCGATGGGTGTATGGGGCGCAGACGTTCAGATCAATCAGGCGAAGAAGTACTTCCCTGCATTTATCTGCTCTATCATGCAGTCGATCCTCGAGCTTGGAATCAACGGTGAGTACAAGGGCATTTCTGCGATCGTCATTCCTTCGCTCTGCGATTCACTGAAGTGCATCGGTCAGAACTGGAAGTACGCCGTAAAGGATATTCCGTTTATCCCGATGACCTATCCGCAGAACAGAAAGCCGGAGTATGGCAAGCGCTTTACGAAGGCCGGCTATGAGCGAGTGGTTTCTGACCTCGAAGCTATCACAGGTGCGCATTTCTCAACCGCAAGCCTGGCAAACTCAAATCATATCTACAACGAGCATAATGCAGTGATGCGTGAGTTCGCGGAAGTAGCATCTGAGTATAAGATGACGGCACAGGAGAGATCCGATGTATTTAAGAGTGCATGGTTCATGCTTCCGGAAGAGCATACCGCTCTTGTAAAGGAGCTGATTGCAGAGCTTAAGCAGGGTCCGAAGGATGAGCGTAAGGTAAGAGTTCTTGTAAGTGGAATTCTTGCAGATGCGCCACAGCTCCTCGAGATCTTCGAGAAGTACGGCATCAAGATTGCATTTGATGATGTATGTAACGAGTCCAGACAGTATAAGGTAGACGTTCCTGAGACAGTTCAGAATGCGATGGACGGTCTCGTTGAGAAGTACTGTGCGATGGATGATGACACACTTCTTTATGATTCGAAGAAGTCCAGAGTCGATTACATCGTGGATCAGGCGAAGAAGCATAACGCAGACGGTGTCATCGTACTGATGACAAAGTTCTGTGATCCGGAAGAGTTTGACTATGTTCCGATCAAGAGAGCCTGCGAGGCTGCCGGACTTCATCAGGTAAATATCGAGGTTGACCGTCAGATGGTGAACTACGAGCAGGCTGCAACACAGTTAGAGGCGTTCAGCGAGTTATTCTGATGTAAGCGAGTACTCGTCGGGTGCATGTCCATGCACCCGCATGAGTGCCGTGCATAGCATAAGAAATTCGAAAGGCGGTTTCTTATGTTTATAAAGTTTTATAAAGCACTTTTTAGGAGGAAGTAGTAATGGGAAGCAGTAAAAAAGAGAGTCGCCTGGCCATCGAGATCGGCGTAGCATTCGTATGGTTCACGACACAGTTTGGTGGTGGTTTCGCATCAGGTAACCAGCTAAGACAGTATTTCGTACAGTTTGGTAACTGGGCATTCTTAACCTGCCTGATTTCACAGTTAATCGGTGCATTCTATCAGTGGTATGCACTTCGTTATGCGAAGAGACACAATGTATATGACTACAGAAGCTACAACAACAGCTTTTATGGCAAGTATTCACCGATTTTCTCAAACCTGTACAAGCTTGTATATGTCGTAACCCTTTGCGTAGCACCTGCAGCAGCATTCGCAACCGGTGTTGAGACCATGAAGGCATCCTTCGGTGTGAATCACTGGGTTGGTACCGCATTCGTAGGTATCTTCATTTTCATCGTTGCTGTTTATGGAACAAACGTTGTTCGTAAGGTTGCATCGGTTCTTTCCATCGCCATCGTAGCAGGTCTGTTCCTGGTTTATATTCCGAACATCGTTGTACAGTGGGGTGACATCCAGGCAAACATCGCAGCAAGCGCAGCTGCACCGGCACCGATGAGCAAGGCTTTATGGCTGAGTATTGTTTACTCTGCATTCCAGCTTGCATCTCTGGGCCTTCTTGTTCAGCATGCAGCACCGTTTGAGGAGCCGGATGATGCGAAGGCTTCGATGACCATCGGTTTCTTCGTCAATGGTCTGATCTGCATCATGGCCGTTCTCGGTCTTACCGCTATTACAAACGATCCGAACTTCGCTAAGGAGTCCATCCCTCTGATGATCCTCGTGAACAAGGGACCGGCACCAGACGTTCTTCGTCCGATCATTTCGATCCTGATCATCCTCGGCTCTGTATCCACTGCCGTAAACATGATCGCTGGTATGTCGAACCGTGTATGTAAGGGCCTCAACCCGAACTTCGATCCGACTGCAAAGCCTGGTAAGGATGTTATCATCGTAACCCTGATCTGTACCGTTGTTGCATTTGCAATCGCACAGCTTGGTCTTAATAAGATCGTAGCCGTAGGTTACAAGTACCTCGGATACCTCACCATCCCTGTAATCGTCATCCCATATGTAATCCATATGATCGTTACAAAGTTCGATTCTCTTCCACTGGAGAATGAAAATAAGTAATTGAATAAAAACTATAATTTTAAAAGGAGAATATGACTATGAGCAAGTTACTTGAAGGCGTAAGAGTTGTAGAGCTTGCGAACTTTATTGCAGCAGCTACAGCAG
The DNA here is from genome assembly GCF_046365365.1 of Oribacterium sp. P9. Lineage (NCBI taxonomy): Bacteria > Bacillati > Bacillota > Clostridia > Lachnospirales > Lachnospiraceae > Oribacterium > Oribacterium sp. P9. The sequence continues at coordinate 13,652 of NZ_JBKEIS010000008.1, forward strand.
GAAGATTCCTCGCCGATTGTGGCGCCGATGTCATCAAGATCGAAGCTCCAAATGGAGACCCGCTTCGTTACACAGCACCATCCGAGGGTAGACCTCTCGACTGGCTGGAGAATACAACCTGGGAGCTGGAGAATGCAAACAAGAGAGAGGCATCCATCAACCTGAAGTCCCCGGAAGGTATGGAAGCATTCTATAAGCTGCTTGGAACAGCTGATGTACTGATCACAAACTGGAGAATTCAGGCTCTTGAGAAGCTTGGCCTCGACTATGACCACCTGAAGGAGAAGTTCCCGAAGCTGGTTTATGCGATCTGCACAGGCTATGGTGAAAAGGGTCCGGACAAGGATCTTCCAGGATTTGACTTCACCGCATTCTTCGCACGTGGCGGATATCTTCACTCCTTACATCAGGGCAGTGATCGTCCGATGAACGTTGTTCCTGGCCTCGGCGATCATAACGTAGGTATGAACCTTGCGGCTGGTATCCTCGCTGCACTTTATCATGCAAAGGTTACCGGACAGGGTGAGAAGGTAGAGACCTCCCTTTTCGAGACCTCCGTTTACAACATGGGTATGATGGTACAGGCTGCAAACTATGATGGCATCGCAAGAAAGTATCCGATCGATGCACGTAATGCAGCAAACCCGGTAAACAACTGCTTCAAGACCAGTGATGGCCGTTATATTCAGCTCTGCACACCGGATTACAATACCTACTATGAGAGAGTTATGCGCTCCATCGGTCGTGAGGACCTGATCGGCAATGCTGACTTCTTCCCGATTCTTGATTGCCAGAAGAACGGAAAGACCCAGGAGGTATACGACATCGTGACCACTGAGTTTGCGAAGTATACGAAGGACGAGATGGCACACAATCTTACTGAGAATGATGTTCCGTTCGGCCTCGCACAGAGCTGGGAGGAAATCCTTCAGGATAAGCAGGCAGAGGCAAATAATTGCTTCTATGATATGACCTTCCGTACAGGTAACACCAGAAGACTCGTACGTCTCCCGGTTAAGTTCACCAACATGGGCACACCGGATTACAACAGAGCTCCTGATCTCGGTGAGCAGGGCCCAGAGGTTCTGAAGGAGTTAGGTTATACCGACGAAGATATCAAGAGAATGCTTGAGAGCAAGGCTCTGTATATTCGCGATAACAAATAACAATTAAATAAGGGCAATGATGCTTAGACCTAGACGCCTAACCGGTCATTGCCCGACTTTTTTATGAAGGAGGAATACGAATGGTTCTTTCAGAAAAATACGAGATGCTGAGAAAAAATTTCCGTAATTTTGCTGAGACGGAATTCACGAAGGAAATTCAGGATCGACTGGATGCTACAGGTGAGTTCGATTTTGAGCTCTATGCGAAGATGGCGAAGTATGGATTCACTGGTGTCAAGATTCCTAGAGAGTATGGCGGACAGGGTGGTGATACCCTTACCTATATGCTGATGGGTGAGGAGTTCGCAAGAGTAATGCCAGTTGCAACCATCTATGTAAACACACCGAACTCTCTTGGTGCTGGTCCTGTTCTTATGTGTGGAACAGAGGAGCAGAAGCAGGCGATTCTTCCAGACGTTGCGGCTGGTAAGAAGAATATCGTTTTCGCTTTAACTGAGCCGGGTGCAGGTTCTGATGCAGGAAGCCTTCAGACCTACGCAGTTGAGGATGGCGATGATTTTATCATCAACGGACGTAAGTGCTTCATTTCCGGTGCACCGTTCGCAGATTATGCTGTTGTATATGCAAAGACTGATCGTACACAGAAGGGAAGCAAGGGCATCTCTATGTTTATCGTCGATATGAAGCTTCCGGGTATCAGCACCGGTAAGCCAGAGGCGAAGATGGGTATCGGCGGTTATCCGACCTCAGATATCAGCTTTGATAATGTTCGCGTAAACAAGAAGTGGTTACTTGGACCGAAGGATAAGGGATTCCAGACCGCGATGAAGACCTTAAATGGTGGACGTCTCGGTGTTGCTGCTCAGTCACTGGGTCTCGCTCAGGGCTGTCTCGAGGAAGCGATTAAGTATTCGAAGGAAAGAGTACAGTTTGGACGTCCGATCGCAAAGAATCAGGCCATCAGCTTCATGCTCGCTGATATGGCAACCGAGATCGAGGCTGCAAGATGCATGATCTATACTGCTGCACAGGAGATGGACGCGAATGATCCTAACACCCCTATGAAGTGTGCGATGTGTAAGTTATATGCTGCTGAGATGGCAAACAGAGTGGCTTATAAGGCACTGCAGATCTTCGGCGGATATGGCTACATCAAGGAGTACAAGATCGAGAGAATGTACCGTGATGCCAGAATCTTCAGTATCTATGAGGGAACCAGCCAGGTACAGCAGATGGTTATTTCTGGTGCACTTTTACATTGATGGGAGGAATCGAACATGAGAATTTTTGTTTGCGTTAAGCAGGTTCCGGATACATCGGGAAAGGTTGCAGTAAATGCAAATGGTACATTGGATCGTGCATCTATGGCAACTATCACCAATCCGGATGATATGAATGCAGTTGAGGCAGCTCTCCAGTTAAAGGATGCTACCGGTTGTCAGGTAACCGTTGTTACCATGGGACCACCTCCAGCAGCGAAGATGTTACGTGAGCTGATCGCAATGGGCGCAGATGATGGCGTACTGATTTCTGCAAGAGAGTTCGGTGGTTCCGATACTTTCGCAACATCCCAGATCATCGCCGGCGCACTCCATCATATGGGTATCGGTAAGGATGACCTGATTTTCTGTGGAAGACAGGCAATCGACGGTGATACCGCACAGGTTGGCCCACAGATCGCAGAGAAGCTCCACCTTCCGCAGGTTACCTACGCAGCCGACATCAAGAAGGATGGCGATGTCCTCGTTGTCAAGAGAATGCTCGAGGATGGCTATATGCAGGTTGAGGTACAGACACCATGTCTCATCACCTGCATCAAGGAGCTGAACACACCGAGATATATGACCGTAAAGGGCATCTTCGACTGCTTCGATAAGCCGATCACGGTTCTCGATTACAATGCACTGAAGGATGAGCCGCTCATCGAGCCGGATACCATCGGCTTAAAGGGCTCCCCGACCAACATCTTCAAGTCATTCACACCGCCTCAGAAGGGGCAGGTTGAGATGATCGAAGGCAGTGCAGAAGAAGCGGCTGCAGCGCTTGCGTCGAAGCTTGCGAAGCAGCATGTAATCTGATGTCGTACACGAGTCGTACAGAAAGGAATAGATATGGCTTACAATAGTGCAAATATTGAAGAATTTCATGATATCTGGGTCTTCTGTGAGCAGCGTGACGGCAAGCTTCAGAACACAGATTTCGAGTTGATCAGCGAAGCAAGAAAGCTCGCAGATCAGAGAGGCTCAAAGCTCATCGGCGTATTACTCGGCCACAACGTAGAGGGTATCGCAAAGGAGCTCGGTGGCTATGGTGCAGATAAGGTGATCGTCTGTGATGATCCTTCCCTCGCCGTCTATACCACCGACGCCTACGCAAAGGTTCTCTGTGATGTCGTGATGGATAAGAAGCCGGAGGTTCTCCTCATCGGTGCTACGACCATCGGTCGTGATCTCGGACCTCGTTGCGCAGGTAGATTACATACTGGTTTAACCGCAGACTGTACACACCTTGATATCGATATGAACAACTATGTACAGTTCTTAAGAGATGCTTCGACGATCGACGTTGATTCTCAGAAGTTTGATATGGAAGATACCAACCTCAAGATGACACGTCCGGCATTCGGCGGTCACCTTATGGCAACCATCATCTGCCCGAGATTCAGACCTTGCATGTCTACCGTACGTCCAGGCGTTATGAAGAAGGCAGCGTTTGATCAGGCAAAGGCTGATCAGTGCGAGATCGAGATGTATCCGGTACAGATTTCCGAGGCTGATCTCAGAACCAAGGTTCTCGAGGTTGTGAAGTCTGCAAAGAAGACCGTTGATCTCGTAGGCGCGGATATCATCGTCGCTGTCGGTATGGGTATCAGTAAGGACGTCGAGAAGGGTAAGCAGCTCGCAGAGGAGCTTGCAGAGGCGCTCGGTGGCGGTGTCGTCGCTGGTTCCAGACCGACCGTTGAGAACGGCTGGCTGACAGAGGATCGTCAGGTTGGACAGACCGGTAAGACCGTTCATCCTAGAATTTATGTTGCACTTGGTATCTCCGGTGCAATTCAGCACAAGGCTGGTATGCAGGACTCCGATATGATTATCGCAGTCAACGCAAACGCCAATGCGCCGATCTTCGAAGTTGCAAACTACGGTATCGTCGGTGATCTTTACGAGGTCGTTCCGAAGATGATCGCAGCCATCAATGACGAAAAGGCAAAGAAGTAATTCGTAGAATACGTCGTTATCTTTTAGATCAATCTAGCGAAAGAGGGGCAGGTCGTTGGACCTGTCCCTCTTGCTTATTAAGACGGAATAAATAGGAAAAGCGCTGATCTGCGGGGTTGCAGGTCAGCGCTTGATTGCGATGATGTACAATTTATGAAACGAAGAATCTTCGTGATATCCGTACCGTTCGATAAAAAATCTGGCAAAATAGACACGGACTTCCTGGAGCGTGGGGAATCTTTCTGTGTATCAGGATGTGATAAATCGGTTCCGATACTGAGGCGACGTCTCCCGTAGGTGGGCGATGATCGGCTTCATGAGATCCACCACTTCATCGACATCCTCTAACGTCGTCTCCGGTCCGATCGTGAGGCGGAGGCTTCCGTAGGCGTCCTCATGGGCGATGCCGATGGCGGTCAGTACATGACTCGGCTCGAGGGAGCCGCTGGCGCAGGCGGAGCCGGCACTGGCATAGATGTGCTTCTCGTTCAGGAGCAGCAGGAGCGTCTCGCCTTCGATATATTTGAAGCAGACGTTTACGTTATTCGGGAGACGATGCGTCGGATCCCCGTTCAGGCTGGTGTACGGAATCTCGACAAGCAGGCGCTTTATGAGGTGGTCGCGGACGGCGCTTTCCTGCGTATTCACACCGCAGGCGAGCTCTGCAGCGCGTGCGAAGCCGACGATGCCGGCGACATTTTCCGTGCCGGCGCGACGCCCCCGCTCCTGTTCACCGCCATGCAGGAAGCTCGGAAGCTTCACGCCACGGCGCACATAGAGGAAGCCGACGCCCTTCGGGCCGTTCAGCTTGTGACTGCTCGCCGACATGAGGTCGACCTTCAGTTCATCGACATCGAGTGGGATATGGGCGTACGCCTGGACGGCATCCGTATGGAAGAGGATGCGCTGGCCGGTTTCCGCTGCATGCTTCTGAAGGCGCGCACCGATCTCTGCGATCGGCTCGAGGGTGCCGATTTCGTTGTTCGCCACCATGATGCTGACGAGCAGCGTATCCGGACGGATCGCCGCCATCACCGCATCCGGATCGACATGGCCCTCATGGTCGACCGGAAGATAGGTCACATCGAAGCCCCGCTTCTCGAGATACGCGCAGGTATGGAGGATCGCGTGATGCTCGATCTGGTCGGTGATGATATGACCGCACTTCATCAATGCTTTACTGCTGCACCGGTATTTCTGGTCGACTGCGGCTGCAGTAGCCTGCGGCTGCAGAGTTTTCGAAAGCTGTTCACGTCCAGCCTCGCATGTGCTGATCAGCGCCCAGTTGTCCGACTCGGTGCCGCCGCTCGTGAAGTAAATTTCAGATGGCTTCGCGCCGATGGTGGTCGCGATGGTACGACGACTGCGCTCGATCGCCGCCTTCGCGCGCTGGCCATAGGTGTAGACGGTGGAAGCATTGCCATACTCCGTGGTGAGGTAGGGCATCATCGCCTCCAGTGCTTCTTTCGAAAGCGGCGTGGTCGCCGCATGATCCATGTAATAATCCTTCATTCTGGCCTCTTCTAATCTAAGCCCTCGAGCGACAATGCATGTCGGAGGGTGATGTGGTTTTTATCTGCTTCGGATATATGCCCTCGGATGACATATGCAAATTGGAAGGCGATGCGTATGCTGATTTTCTTTAGAGAAATCCGTCTTCTGCCAGCTCATTATAAATCAAATCGAAGTCGATTTCACACTTTCCTTCGCTGATGCCGACTGGAATCTGATCGTGAAAACCATAGATGAAGATGTCGTCCTCTGCGAGATCCTTGAAATAATAGAGGATGATTTTCTGCCGTTCCGGGTCGATCAGCCAGTACTCGCGTACACCGGCGCTTTCGTACTTCAGTTTCTTGATTTCCTGGTCGTACTTCCGGTTCGATGGCGAGAGGATTTCCATGACGAGGTCCGGGGCACCATCGATGTAGCGGTACTGCAGCATTGACCTGTCACAGAAGAGGATGATGTCCGGGGAAATCAACGTCTGGTCGTCGCGGTCGAGGCGCACGCCGACATCCGAAACCATGACCTTACAAGGCGCTTTATGGCGATCGATGCAGGCCCAGAGCTGACGGTAGATGCCCTGCATGATCAATACATGCGGAATCGACGGTTGCGACATCTCATAGATGTACCCATCGATGAGCTCAAAGCGCTTATCCTTCGGCAGTGATTCGAGATCTGAAATCGTAAAATTTCCCTGCAGTTTTTCTGCAGCGCTCTGATCACCATACCCGCCGGCGTACTCGCGCAGTGCCTGATCCGGAACGAGATTCGTATAGTGCACGGTGTTCCTGTGCGTCCGGTGGAACTGGGACGGGGCGAGCACCAGTGTCAGTCGCTCGATCGTCTCCAGCCGTGGAGCCTTCGTGTAGCCACCGAAAATCTTTCGTATCGTTCCGACCGGTACCCCGCTCAGCTCGGACAGCTTCTCGTAGCTGAAGCCCAGCTCGCGTCGTCGCGCACACATCTCTTCAAGCGTCATAGTGATGATCTCCCTTCGTTCGGATATTCGGGTATTCATAAATCTGGATAAACATATAATTCAGCTTCAGATATTCATATTATACTATGGAACGGATAAAATGGGTACTATAAGAATAATATACGAGCGGTATACGGATAGTTAATTACGGATTGTGAGCGGATACGGAGAAGAAACGGTAGGGGCAATGATACAGCATGACAGGAGAAGTCGGGACGCCCTGTAAGCCCCCCTTGACTTTTCTGTGGTCAGGAAATAAACTATAGAAAGTTTGATTTTCTTCCATATAATGTGGTGGAGCGTCAGACAGCCTATAGTGAATAAATACATGGAAGGTGTTCAGTAGTTCAGAATCGTTTCTCCTGAGAGAGTGACCGTGACACGCTGCGAGCGGTCTGAGAAATCTCTGATACGAATTTTCGCACTGGAGTTGTCCGGGGGAAGGCCTGCGTAAAGGCGCGGTGCTGGTAGTTCGGAACGTGGATGCGCGTTAAGCATAGTGAGTGCCTGTGGGTGAAGCTTCGTGACGATGTCGTGACGGAAGCATTGGCTGCGGGAACAAGGGTGGTACCGCGATGATTCGTCCCTGTGTGTCGTAAGACATGCAGGGATTTTTTTATCATGAAGGAGAGAAGAATGGATAATTCAAAGCTTGAAGAGCTGAAAAAGCTTGCGCAGGAGAGTATCCGCGAAGCGCAGGACACGAATGCACTGAATGATGTGCGTGTTCGTTTCCTTGGTAAGAAGGGTGAGATCACCTCGCTGCTGAAGTCCATGAAGGATCTGAGCGCAGAGGAGAAGCCGAAGTTCGGTCAGCTGGTCAATGCACTTCGCCAGCAGGTCGAGGAGGAGCTTCAGGAGCATATGACGGAGCTTCAGAAGAAGGCACGTGAGGCGAAGATGGCAGCCGAGACGATCGATGTGACGCTGCCGGCGAAGAAGATGCAGTATGGTCACGCGCATCCGAATACGAAGGCCCTTGAGGAGGTCGAGCGTATCTTCATCGGTATGGGCTATGAGGTCGTCGAGGGTCCGGAGGTCGAGTACGACGAGTACAACTTCGAGAAGCTGAACATCCCGAAGGGCCACCCGGCGAGAGATGAGCAGGATACCTTCTATATCGGAAACAATATCCTGCTTCGTACACAGACGTCGTCCGTACAGGCGCGTGTGATGGAGAAGGGCAAGCTTCCGATCCGTATGATCTGTCCGGGCCGTGTATTCCGTTCGGACGCCGTGGATGCTACCCACTCCCCGTCCTTCCATCAGATCGAGGGTCTCGTCATCGATAAGCACGTGACCTTCGCAGATCTGAAGGGCACCCTCGATACCTTCGCGAAGGAGCTGTTCGGACCGGAGACGAAGACCAAGCTTCGTCCGCACCACTTCCCGTTCACGGAGCCGTCGGCAGAGGTCGATGTGAGTTGCTTCAAGTGCGGTGGCAAGGGCTGCCGTTTCTGTAAGGGTGAGGGCTGGATCGAGATCCTCGGCTGCGGTATGGTACACCCGCACGTACTCGAGATGTGCGGTATCGATCCGAACGAGTACCAGGGCTTCGCCTTCGGTGTGGGCCTCGAGCGTATCGCGTTGCTCAAGTATGAAATCGATGACATGCGTCTTCTCTATGAGAATGATACACGTTTTCTGAATCAGTTCTAAGAAGGGGAGGAAATAGCATGAATACATCCATGAACTGGATCAAGGAGTATGTTCCGGAGCTCGACTGTACACCGAAGGAGTGGACAGATGCCATGACGCTGACCGGTACGAAGGTCGAGACCTGCACCATTTTAAATAAAAACCTCGATAAGATCGTGACCGGACAGATCAAGTCCATCGAGCCGCATCCAGATGCGACGAAGCTTGTCATCTGCCAGGTCGATGTCGGTGCGTCCGAGCTCATTCAGATCGTGACTGGCGCGTCGAATATGAAGGTCGGCGATGTGGTGCCGGTCGTGCTCGACGGTGGTAAGGTCGCCGGCGGACATGACGGCGGTGCGCTTCCGGAGGATGGCATCGAGATCCATGCTGGTAAGCTGCGTGGCGTAGAATCCTACGGTATGATGTGCTCCATCGAGGAGCTCGGCTCCAGCCGTGAGTTCTATCCGGAGGCACCGGAGTCTGGTCTCTACATCTTCCCGGAGGGCACCGCGGTCGGCCAGGATGCGCCGACGCTGCTCGGACTGAACGACGCGATCCACGAGTATGAGATCACCTCAAACCGTGTGGACTGCTACAGTGTGATCGGTATCGCACGTGAAGCTGCGGCGACCTTCGGCAAGTGCTTCCATATGCCGGCAGAGGAGAAGTCGGGCAATGCTGAGGATATCCACGATTACCTCAAGGTGTCCGTCGAGGATACGGATCTCTGTCCGCGCTATACTGCACGCATGGTGAAGAACATCCAGCTCGCACCATCACCGAAGTGGATGCAGATCCGCCTTGCGAGTGCCGGTATCCGTCCGATCAACAACATCGTCGACATCACGAACTATGTGATGCTCGAGTACGGTCAGCCGATGCACAGCTATGACTACGATAAGATCCGTGGCCACGAGATCATCGTGAAGCGCGCACAGGACGGTGACGAGTTCGAGACCCTCGACGGTCAGATGAGAACCCTCGATCACAGCATCCTGACGATCTGCGATGCAGAGGGCGCGATCGGCCTCGCCGGTATCATGGGCGGGGAGAACTCGAAGATCACCGACGATGTGAAGACCATGGTCTTCGAGGCAGCGACCTTCGACGGTACCAACATCCGCTTAAGTGCACGTAAGGTCGGCAACCGTACGGATGCGTCCGGCTACTTCGAGAAGGGCCTCGACCCGAACCTCGCAGAGTCCGCGATCAACCGTGCATGTGCCCTGATCGAGCAGCTCGGCGCGGGTGAGGTGGTCGGTGGCATCATCGACGTCTATCCGGTGAAGCGGGAGCCGTCGGTCGTGGTCTGCAAGGCATCCGAGATCAATCACCTGATCGGCTTCGAGCTCACGGCAGAGGAGATGAAGGCCTACCTCGAGAAGATCGAGCTCTCGACCGAGATCGGTGCGGATGGCGACACCCTGACCGTGACCGCGCCGACCTTCCGTCAGGATATCCACCGCATGTGTGACGTCGCGGAGGAGGTTCTCCGTTTCTACGGTTATGCGAATGTCTCCATGACCCTTCCATCGGGTGGCGATGTCGCCGGCGGACTGGCTCCGGACCTCGCGGTCAATGAGCGTGTACGTCACTACGCACAGGCGCTCGGCTATTCCCAGGCCTTCATGTACAGCTTCGAGTCTCCGAAGGTATATGATAAGCTCCTGTTCCCGGCCGATGCGATGGAGCGTCAGCAGGTGAAGATTCTGAACCCGCTCGGTGAGGACTTCTCGGTGATGCGTACGTCCAGCATGAACGGTATGCTGACATCCCTCAGCACGAACTATAACCGCCGCAATCGTGATGCACGTCTCTATGAGATGGCGTCCATCTACATCCCGAAGGCACTGCCGCTGACGGAGCTTCCGGATGAGCGTATGACGCTGACCCTCGGTGAGATCGGCGAGGGCGACTTCTTCACGATGAAGGGTGATGTCGAGGTGATCCTGAACCAGCTCGGCCTCACGGGCCGCTACCACTATGATGCAGCCGGCTGTGCGAAGCCGTTCCTGCACCCGGGCAGACGCGCAAATATCATCTACGATGGTCATGTGATCGGTTACCTCGGTGAGGTTCACCCGGAGGTTCTTGAGAACTACGCCATCGGCGAGGCGGCGTATGTCGCGGTCGTTGATATGCCGGAGGTATATCCACTGGTCAATGATGACACCAAGTACGTTCCGCTGGCGAAGTTCCCGTCGGTAAGCCGTGACTTCTCGATGCTCGTGCCGCACGCCGTAACCGCTGGTCAGATCGAGGATATCCTCGTACAGCGCGCCGGTAAGCTCTGTGAGCGCGTCGAGCTCTTCGACGTATACGAGGGCGCACAGGTGCTCGCGGGCTTCAAGTCGATGGCCTACAAGGTGACCCTTCGTGCACAGGATCACACCCTCACCGACGACGAGATCGGAAGTGTCGTAAAGAAGATTCTGAACGGACTCGAGCGCCTCGGCGTAAGCCTTCGTTCGTAAAACATTTGAACACAAAAAAAGACTTCGGAGAAATCCGAAGTCTTTTTTTGTTAAGATCAGATGCGAAGGTTCGCGCCCTTGAAGTCGCGCTCGAGTTCGCGCTTCTGTTGCTTTTTCGCGAGGTCCGCGCGCTTGTCGTAGAGCTTCTTGCCTCGGCAGAGGCCGATTTCGACCTTCACGAGGGAGCGGCGGAAGTAGACGCGGAGCGGGACGAGGGCGTAGCCGTCCTCCTTCAGCTTGCCGAGGATTTTATTGATCTCGGACTTATGGAGGAGGAGCTTGCGGTCGCGCAGCGGGTCCTTGTTAAAGATGTTGCCCTTCTCGTACGGATTCACGTGCATGCCGTAGATGAAAACCTCTCCGTTTTTTATGTTGCAGAAGGATTCCTTGATGGAGCACTGGCCGAGGCGGAGGGACTTGACCTCTGTGCCCGCGAGCTCGATGCCGCACTCGAAGGTCTCATCCACGAAGTAGTCGTGGTAGGCCTTCTTGTTGTTTGCGATGAGCTTGGTGCCTTCTTCTTTTCCATGATTTGCCATGATAGTACCTCTGTGCTTACTGATGAACAGTCCTAGTATGACAGGAATTTTACAGAATTTCAATCAACCTGTGGTTTCTCACGCCTCGCTGTCTTCCGGGCCCAGGAGCTGGAAGTCGATGGTACGTGTGAGTTTGTCTGCATTGAGCACCCGTACACGGACGTGGTCACCGAGACGATAGGTACGGCCGGTGCGTTCACCGACTAGCTCGTACTTGTCTTCGCGGAAGATGTAGTAGTCGGAGTCCATGAGGCGGACAGCACACATGCCTTCGACGGTGTTCGGGAGCTGGACATAGATGCCGTAGTTCGTGATGCCGGAGATGACGCCGTCGAACTCCTCATCGATGTGGTGACGCATCCACTCGCATTCCTTCAGCTTGTCGGTCTCGCGCTCCGCTTCGTCAGCGCGGCGCTCGAGGGTAGAAGAGCGGTCGGCGACGGCCGGGAGCAGATTCTTATAGTGCTCGAGGCGGCGCTTGTCGAGCTCGCCGCGGAGGTCCTCCTTGATGATGCGGTGGATCTGGAGGTCCGGATAGCGGCGGATCGGAGAGGTGAAGTGACAGTAGTACTTCGCCGCGAGGCCGAAGTGTCCGGAGCACTCGGTGGAGTAGCGGGCCTGCTTGAGGGAGCGGAGGGTCATTGTCTTGATGATCGGCTCCTCCGGAGTGCCGACGATGGCATCGAGGAGCTTCTGCACCTCCTTCGGGCGGATGCTTTCGTCATCGCGGATACGGATGAAGTGACCGAAGTTCTCGATGGCGAGGCTGAGCTGCTGGAACTTCTCGGCATCCGGCTTCTCGTGTACGCGGAAGACGAACGGAACCTGCTGCCAGAAGAAGTCCTCGGCGACGGTTTCATTGGCCGCGAGCATGAAGTCCTCGATCAGCATGTGGGCTTCGTTTCGCTCGTATGGGTGAATGTCGGTGACGTGGCCCTGTGCATCGAGGATGATCTTCGTCTCCGGGAAGTCGAAGTCGATGCCACCACGCTCATAGCGGCGCTTGCGGAGGAGCTGCGACAGCTCGTACATGCGCTCGAGCAGCGGCTTATACGGCAGGTAGGATGCGATGTCCTCGCCGTTCGTGAGCTCCGTGTTCGTGAGGATCGCGTGCACGCCGCTGTAGCTCATGCGCTTGTCGGAGCGGATGACAGACTCACAGATCTCGTGGTTCAGAATCCTGCCGCTGGCGTCGATGTCCATGACGCAGGAGAGGGTCAGGCGATCCTCCTCCGGGTTCAGGGAGCAGATGCCGTTGCAGAGCACACGTGGCAGCATCGGGATCACGCGGTCCGTGAGGTAGACGGAGGTGCCGCGGTTCAGGGCTTCCTGATCGATCAGCGAGTGCTCCTTCACATATTCCGTGACATCCGCGATGTGGACATAGAGGCGGTACTGCTTCGTCGCCTCGTCATACTCGAGGGAAACGGCGTCGTCTAGGTCCTTCGCGTCCTCACCGTCGATGGTGATGGTGGTAAGCGGACGGAAGTCGTGCTGCCGGCGACGCGCGATGGTGTCCTCCGGTACGGTCTCCGGGATCGCCTGGGCAGCGCGCATGATGTCCTTCGGAAAGGCTTCCGGGAGCCCGTATGCCCGGACGATGGAGAGAATGTCGACGCCCGGATCATTGACATGGCCGAGAATCTCGGTGATGACACCCTCCGGACTGTGTTTCTCATCCCCGTAGTTCACGATCTTCACGACGACCTTGTGTCCGTTTACGGCGTGCATGTCCTTACCCTGCGGGATGTAGATGTCCTTCAGGATCCGCTGGTTGTCCGGCTCGACGAAGCCGACGGATTTATTCTTATGATAGAAGCCGACGATTTCCTTATGGGCATGCTCGAGGATCTGGGTGATGTGTCCCTCGGAGCGATGGTTCGCGTCTGCACTTCGTGTAATGATGATGCGCACGCGATCACCGTCGAGCGCCTCACCGACATAATCGGCCGGGATAAAGATGTCCGGCTCATTTTCGTGGCCCTCCATCGACACGAAGCCGAAGCCACGTGGATGCGCATGGAAGGTGCCGACATGTGTGAAATTTTCTGTGCGGCCATACTTTCCCTTCTGGGAGATGCCGATGCGGCCCTCCGATACGAGACGGTCCAGCACCTCCTGGAGGGCGGCACGCTCCGGCTTCGGAATACCGATCAGCATGGCCATTTCCTTCGCTTTCATCGGCTGATAGATCGGATCCTTCACGAGATCCACGATCAGCTTCGCGAGTTTTTCCTTTTGATAATCCTGCATAAGTTTCCTCATAAAAAAATAAAACCTGCATACAAAACGTATGCAGGTACATCGTATCAAATCTTATTCGTCATTACCAGATAACGTCGAGAACAAGCGCTACGACGAAGAAGAGCACAGCTGCGATCTTCGTGAACTTCTCCAGTCCGCCCTCGATGGAACGGCCTTTGTTCTTGCCCCAGTAGGTGTCGGCCATACCGGAGATGGCACCGAGACCCTGGCTCTTACCTTCCTGCATCAGAATGATAGCGGAAAGAGCAACGCCTAAAATACAGAATATAATGACAAGTGCGATTTTCATAAATCCTCACCACCTCATACATAGTTTTACAAATACCTATGGACTATAACACACTCGTCCGGAATGTGCAAGTGGAAGTTCTACGCATTTCAGCCGCATTTCACGGTGACCGAAGCCCTGTGAGTTGCGGAACCACACCAAATGAACTAAGATACGAATATTAGTACGAATGCAATATAACAGCAATATAACAGGAAGTAAATCATATGAATTCAAGCTCTCCGATCGGCGTTTTCGATTCTGGTGTCGGTGGGATCTCCGTCCTTCGGATCCTCCGCCACGATATGCCGAACGAAAATTATATATTCTTTGGGGACAGCATCCACGCGCCCTACGGCGATAAGCCGGAGGCGCGTATCCGTGAGATGTCGGATGCCAATGTTCAGTTCCTTCTGGCACATGGCTGCAAGGCCATCGTCATCGCCTGCAACACAGCGACCTCTGCCGCGGCTGACTGGCTCCGTGCGAAGTATCCGGAACTCATCATCATCGGTATGGAGCCGGCGGTGAAGTCTGCGGTGGATCACGCCGAAACGAAACATCCGCGCGTACTCGTGCTTGCGACCGCATCCACCATTCACGGCGAGCGGCTGCACCACCTGATCGGTCGCTTCCGTGATGCTGCCGAGATCCATCCGGTCGCCGCGCCAGGCATCGTCCCGCTCGTGGAAGCCGGAAAGGAAAACTCAGACGAGCTCCTCGACTATCTTCAGGACCTTCTTCGCCCGTTCCGTAAAAAAGAAGACGGCGGTGACGGCCTCCTCGTCGACAGCGTCGTCCTCGGGTGCACCCATTTCCCGTTCGCGATGGATGCCATCCGAAACGCCCTCGGCTACGACTTCACCTTCTATGACGGTGCCTATGGAACCGCCCGCGAAACGAAGCGCCGCCTTCAGGAAGCGCATCTCGTCAATGCTTCCGCCGCTGCAGGCACGATCACTCTCTACTCCAGCGTTCCCGGACAGGAAGCCGTCGCGCTTCAGCAGAAGCTCCTCGACCTGCCATTTACATACGCGCCGGAAAACTGAAACGTAGATTCCGAAGCCGGCCCTCCGTTCCACCACGGCCCGGCTTCGGTTATAGCATAGTGTGCTGTGTGCCCCTCGCAGTTGATTTTTACCCTTCAACAAAATATACTAACTTTAGTATGTCGACAGGCAGAACCTGGTTCGGATGAAATCGGCCAGAGGAAGAGACATGAAGGAGAGACGAAGATGCAGACAGTAGATAAGGTGAGTGTTACAGAGCTGATCGAGAAGGAAGGACTCAAAAATCTGACACCAGATATCGATACAGACCATAAATATATCACGATTCCGGATGTGAACCGTCCGGCGTTACAGCTTGCGGGCTTTTTCGACCAGTTTGATTCTGAGCGTGTGCAGATCATCGGTAATGTAGAGACGGCGTACCTGATGACCTTCGATGCACCGGAGCGCCGTGCGAAGTATGCAGCGCTGTCGAAGTATCCGATTCCGGTCATTATCTATGCACGTGGGATCGAGCCGGACAGCTGCATGATCGATGCGTGCCGCAATGCGGGGATCCCGCTGCTGCAGTCGACGCGTATGACGACGGAGCTGGAGGCGACGATCATCAGCTGGCTGAAGGTCCGGATGGCACCGATGATTTCCGTGCACGGCGTGCTTGTCGATGTATATGGTGAGGGCGTGCTGATCATGGGCGATTCCGGTATCGGTAAGTCTGAGGCCGCGCTCGAGCTCATAAAGCGTGGACATCGTCTCGTGGCGGATGACGTCGTCGAGCTCCGCAAGGTCTCCGATGATACCCTCGTCGGCAGTGCGCCGGATATCACACGTCACTTCATCGAGCTGCGCGGCATCGGGATCATCGACGTCAAGCAGATGTTCGGTGTCGAGTGCGTGAAGGATACCCAGAGCATCAACATGGTCATCAAGCTCGCTGACTGGTCGAAGGATAAGGATTACGACCGTCTCGGCCTCAAGGATAATTACACCGAGTTCCTCGGCAACAAGGTGATCTGCTACGATATTCCGGTTCGCCCGGGGCGTAATGTCGCCATCATCGTCGAGTGTGCTGCGGTCAACAACCGTGCGAAGAAGATGGGCTACAACGCGGCGCAGGTGCTCTACGAGCGTGTCACCGCAAACATGAAGAACGGAAACTGATTTATGAAAATACTGAAAAATGAACCTCTGAAGCAGCATACGAGCTTTCGGGTCGGTGGCCCGGCAAAGGTCTATGTGGTTCCGGAGGATATCGAGGAGCTTCAGAAGCTGATTCGCTTCCTCCACGAAGAGAAGCTCCCGTATGACATCATCGGAAACGGCACGAATCTGCTGGTAAGCGATGCCGGCGTCGATCATGTCGTCGTAGAGATCGGCCGTGCGCTGGAGGGCATCGAGCTTCTTCCAGAGGCCAATGCTTCCGACGCGGCATCACCGCTTCGCGGGTTGTCGTCCTCGATCGGAACAGCTGCGCGCGTGGCGTCGGACGCTGCGGAATCTGAGAACAGTGCTGCAGTGAACGAAGCAGCCGAAGAGAAAATCTACTATCTCCGTGTGCTGGCCGGCACCCTGCTCAGTAAGGCGGCGCAGTTTGCAGCGACGCAGGAGCTCAGCGGTATGGAGGCACTCCGCGGCATCCCGGGCACCCTCGGCGGTGCGGTGACGATGAATGCGGGTGCGTATGGCACGGAGATGAAGGATGTGCTGTACTCCGTGGACGTCCTGACACCGGAAGGGGAGCTTCGGACCCTGACGCCGGCGGAGCTTGCGCTCGGCTACCGGCATAGCGTGATCCCCGAGAGAGGGTATATCGTCGTGGCGGCGACATTGGCACTGCGAAAGGGAGACCCGGCGGAGATAAAGGCGCGGATGGCCGATTTCCAGAACCGGCGGAAGGAGAAGCAGCCGCTCGACAAGGCTTCGGCGGGATCGACCTTCAAGCGGCCGGAGGGTTACTTCGCCGGCAAGCTGATCGAGGACACAGGACTCCGTGGCTTCCGGCACGGCGGTGCGCAGGTGAGCGAGAAGCACTGCGGCTTCGTCATCAACGACGGAACCGCGCGGGCAGCAGACATCTACTGGCTGATCGGAGAGGTTCGGAAGCGGGTCCTCCTGGAGCAGCACGTAGAGCTGACACCGGAGGTGAAGCTATGGGGAAACTTTTAATCGTGACGGGGATGAGTGGCGCCGGCAAGACGATCGCACTGAAGTCCCTCGAGGATATGGGGTACTACTGTGTCGACAATCTGCCGATTCCGCTGATCGATAAATTCGCGGAGCTGATCGTCGACGGTCATGAGCAGATCACGAAGGCGGCACTCGGGATCGATGTGCGCTCCGGCAGGGATCTGCCGCTGCTGAAGGAGGTGCTCGACACCTGGGACATCCGGGGACGCATCGACTACGAAATCGTATTTCTCGATGCCTCCGACGAAACCCTCCTCAAGCGCTTCAAGGAGACCCGGCGTGCGCACCCGCTCAGTAAGGATGGCCGTGTCGAAACCGGCATCGAGGCGGAGCGGAAGGAGATGAGCTGGCTCAAGGAAAAGGCCGACTACATCATCGATACCTCGCATCTGCTCACGAAGGAGCTGCGCGGACAGCTCGCGGATATCTTCGAGGGTCAGAAGGCATATGAGAATCTGCAGGTGACGATCCTCAGCTTCGGCTTTAAGAATGGGATTCCGGAGGATGCAGATCTGCTGTTCGATGTACGTTTCCTGCCGAATCCCTACTACGATCCGGAGCTTCGGAGCCATACCGGCCTCGAGCAGAGTGTGCGCGATTACGTCTGTCAGGACGGCGTCGCAGAAGAATTTCTCCAGAAGCTCTATGATATGATCTGCTTTCTGATCCCGCATTATATCGAGGAGGGAAAGAATCAGCTCGTGATCGGCGTCGGCTGTACGGGCGGTCATCACCGCTCCGTCACCATCGCAGAGCTCCTCTATGAGCGCCTGAAGAAAACGGCGGATTACGGACTGCGCATCGACCACCGGGATATCGAACGCTGAGCGGTGCGGAGCAGCACAGTCCAGACCGGTGCGCGCAGGACCTGGAACAGAAGCCGTTCGGAGAGGACGTGTAAAATATACCAGAACGAACAGTGTATGGAGGCAGAGTTGGGCGCAGAAGCGAAGACGAGAACATCTTTTTCAGCCAGAGTGAAACAGGAGCTACGCAAAAAAGACTTTACAGTCTCTGAAAAAGACATTAATATGGTTAGCAATGGTTCGAAGGATCTCGAGATGCGGGACTTCATTCGGGAGCGCTTCCTGAGTGCGGGGTCGATCACGGATCCGACGAAGGATTATCATCTTGAGCTGGTCTGCGGTGGAGCAGAGGAGGCGGATCGGATCATCGACGTCTTCCGAAGCTTCGGCCTCGAGCCACGTATCATGGAGCGGGGCGGGCATCTGGTTGTGTATCTGAAGGATGCTGCGCAGATTTCGGATGTACTGAAGCTGATGGGTGCTGTGGATGGCCTCATGGAGCTTGAGAATGTCAGAATACTCAAGGAGGTCAGTGAGAAGATCAACCGCCAGGTGAACTGTGAAACAGCCAACCTGCAGCGGACGGTATCCGCCGGCATTCGCCAGGTGGAGGATATCGAACTGATCGACCGGGAGATCGGGCTTCAGAACC
This sequence comes from Oribacterium sp. P9, assembly GCF_046365365.1. Lineage (NCBI taxonomy): Bacteria > Bacillati > Bacillota > Clostridia > Lachnospirales > Lachnospiraceae > Oribacterium > Oribacterium sp. P9. The sequence goes on from NZ_JBKEIS010000008.1 coordinate 32,327, forward strand.
TGGAGCAGGGACTGCGTGAGATCGCGGAGAAGCGTCTGGAGAATCCGGATGCCACCCTCACCGAGCTTGCAGCCTGCCTCTCGGAACCGATTGGAAAGAGCGGTGCCAATCATCGACTTCGGAAGCTTTCCAGGATCGCGTCGGAGTTAAGGGGAAAAACCGCGGGTATATAGTGTAAAGATAGCGAAGAGCGTTCGGTGAAGTGATGCTTGCATCCAGGGAGGAGCGTTTAACGCGAGTTCTATCTTCGAGGAAGGATTATATGAAGGATACAAATGTAGTAGTTCAGTTACCGAAAAAACCGGATGAGCATCCGATCGCGATGCTTGTTCAAATTGCCAGCCGTTTTGAATCACGCATTTATATGGCTGATGGTCCACGTAAGGTCAACGCCAAGTCGATCATGGGGATGATGGCACTGGGACTTGACAACGGACAGGAGCTGGTAGTCAGCGCAGACGGTGAAGATGAGGATGCTGCACTGAAGAGCATCACAGAGTATCTCTGCGGAGCGGAGGCTTAAGAGCTGAATATTACGGAGGGAGACGCCGAAAGGCGTCTCCCTTAATTTCTGTACAAAAAAGAACAAGCATTCGCGTATATTCTATGCTACAATAGAGGCATCTGTTTTTACTGGAGGGTATGATGGCCTTTACGCATTTACATGTTCATACAAGCTACAGCCTTCTCGATGGCGCCGGTCGGATCCCGGAGATGATCGCGCGCTGCCGGGAGCTCGGGATGGATTCGATGGCCATCACCGATCACGGTGTGATGTACGGTGTCATCGACTTCTATAAGGAGGCGCAGAAGCAGGGAATCAAGCCGATCCTCGGCTGTGAGGTCTATCTCACGGGCGGCTCCCGCTTCGATCGGGAGGTCGGAAAGGGCGAGGACCGCTACTACCATCTCGTGCTGCTCGCCGAGAATAACCAGGGCTACGCGAACCTCATGAAGATCGTGTCGACGGGCTTCATCGACGGCTTCTACTATAAGCCACGTGTCGACTTCGAGACGCTCGAGCGCTACCACGAGGGCATCATCGCCCTGTCCGCCTGCCTCGCCGGCGAGGTGTCACGAAACCTCACCCGGAATATGTATCCGGAGGCGAAGAAGGCGGCGCTGCGCTACCTCTCCATCTTCGGGCCGGAGCACTTCTACCTCGAGCTTCAGGATCATGGCTATCCGGAGCAGCGGAAGGTCAATGCAGGCTTACTTCAGTTACATGAAGAAACCGGGATTCCGCTGGTCGCCACAAACGATATCCACTACACCCGGAAGGAGGATGCAGAGCCGCACGATATCCTGCTCTGTCTCCAGACCGGAAAGAAAATCACAGACCAGGATCGTCTGCGCTATCCGGGTGGGCAGTTCTATATCAAGTCCGAGGAGGAGATGCGGGCTTTATTTCCGTATGCGGAGGAAGCCCTCGACAACACCCATAAAATCGCAGAGCGCTGTAATGTAAGCATTGAATTCGGACACTACCATGTGCCTGGCTATCAGGTGCCGGCGGGCTATGACACGACGGGCTATCTCCGAAAGCTCTGTGAGGATGGCCTCCGGGCGCGCTACGGCGCGGATGGCGAGCAGTACCGGGCACGTCTCGACTATGAGCTCGATACGATCGCGAGCATGGGCTTCGTCGAGTACTTCCTGATCGTCTGGGATTATGTGCACTATGCAAAGACGCACGATATCGCGGTGGGGCCGGGCAGAGGCTCGGCGGCGGGCTCCCTCGTCGCGTACTGCATCGGCATCACGGATATCGACCCGATGCGTTACAATCTCGTCTTCGAGCGTTTCCTGAACCCGGAGCGTGTCACCATGCCGGATGTCGATATGGACTTCGAGTATGAGCGCCGGCAGGAGGTGATCGAGTACGTGACCCGGAAGTATGGTAAGGACTGTGTGTCGCAGATCATCACCTTCGGTACGCTCGCCGCGCGCGGTGTCATCCGTGATGTCGGGCGTGTACTGGATATTCCATATGCGAAGTGTGATATGATCGCGAAGCAGGTGCCGAATGAGCTGAACATCACGCTCGATAAGGCACTTCAGTCGAATCCGGAGCTTCGAAAGATGTATGAGGAGGATCCGGAGACGCATCGCCTCATCGATATGAGTAAGCGTCTCGAGGGACTGCCGCGCCACAGCTCCATGCATGCGGCCGGCGTCGTGATCTCCGGAAAGCCGCTGGTGGAGTACGTGCCGGTATCGCGGGCGGCAGATGGCACCCTCACCACGCAGTTTACGATGACGACGATCGAGGAGCTGGGGCTTCTCAAGATGGATTTCCTAGGACTTCGGAATCTGACGGTCATCAAGGATGCCATCCGGGATGTGAATAAGCTGCATCATGCAGACCTGAGTGTCGAGAACATGAACTATGCCGATCCGAAGGTGTACCAGATGATTTCGGGCGGGCACTGTGAGGGCGTGTTCCAGCTCGAGTCAGCCGGCATGAAGAATTTCATGAAGCGGCTGAAGCCGGAGGGCATCGAGGACATCATCGCCGGTGTCGCACTCTACCGACCGGGTCCGATGGACTTCATCCCGAAGTACATAAAGGGCAAGGAGCACCCGGAATCGATCAGCTACGACTGCCCGGAGATCCGTCCGATCCTCGAGACGACCTATGGCTGTATCGTCTACCAGGAGCAGGTCATGCAGATCGTGCGTGATCTCGCCGGCTACTCGATGGGACGCTCGGACCTCGTGCGCCGTGCCATGAGCAAGAAAAAAACGAAGGTCATGGAGGAGGAGCGGAAGAACTTCGTCTATGGTAATCCGGAGCAGCACATCCCGGGCTGCATCGCGCGGGGCATCGATGAGGCGACGGCGAACCACATCTATGACGAGATGATCGACTTCGCGAAGTATGCCTTCAACAAGTCGCATGCGGCCTGCTATGCCGTCGTTTCCTACCAGACGGCTTACCTTCGCTGCTACTATCCGGCCGAGTTTTTTGCGGCGCTCATGACCTCCTATATGGATAACATGGGGAAGACCGCCGAGTACTTCGATGTGGCACGCACGCTCGGCATCGCGATCCTGCCGCCGGATGTGAATCAGGCGGAGATCGGATTCTCGGTCTCCACAGAAGGGGCGATCCGCTATGGTCTGAGTGCCGTAAAGGGCGTCGGTCGGAGCGCTGCGCAGGCTATCGTGAAGGAGCGGCAGCAGCACGGATCGTATAAGGACTTCGAGGATTTCGTCGTCCGTGTCTCGGAGAAGGGGATCAACCGCCGCGCCATCGAGTACTTCATCCAGGCGGGCGGGCTCGATCCGTTCCCGGGCAACCGCCGGGAGAAGATCGCGATCCTTCCGACCATCATCGAAGGCCGTGTGAAGGAAAAGCAGAATTCGATGGCGGGTCAGATGACCCTCGCGGATCTCCTCGGGGAGGATAATCAGGAGGCGGGCGAGTTCCGTATCCGCATGCCGAAGCTGCCGGAGTATTCGAAGGAGGAGCTGCTGCAGTACGAGAAGGAGGCGCTCGGTTTCTATCTGAGCGGCCATCCGCTGGATGCCTATCGCGCCGTGATGGATGCCAATGTCTCTGCCACGAGTGCGGACTTCCGCCGGGACGATGAGACAGGCACCGTGCCGCTTCGTGATCAGCAGAAGGTGACGATCGGCGGGATCCTCACGGAGCTGCAGATGAAGACCACCCGGAAACAGCAGCAGATGGCCTTCCTGCAGCTCGAGGACCGGATGGGTACCGTGGAGGTCGTCGTCTTCCCGAAGACCTACCAGACGATGCGTGCACTGCTCGCGCCGGATGCGAAGCTCTTTATCGAGGGACATGTCGACGGCTCCGGCGAGAAGGACAGTAAGCTGATCGCCGATCGGATCTATACCTTCGCGGAGGCACCGAAGGAGCTCTGGCTGCAGCTCCAGGATAAAAACCAGTACTTTGCTGAGCAGCAGGCGCTGGAACGGCTCCTGAGAGCACACCCCGGGGAAGATGGCGTGGCGATCTATCTCCGTCAGGAAAAGGCCGTGAAACGCCTCGACCGTCAGCATGCGGTGCAGCTCGATCCGGTGTTGATGGAAAGCCTCGATCAGCTTCTCGGCGAAAAAAACGTTCGAGTTTCATATAAGGTATTGAAAAAAGTACAAAACTAAACTATTATAAGTGCGAGTTTGTGAAAGCTATCACAATCTCGCTTGCTGGTGTGTTTAGGGAGAATGTAAATATATCTGGAGGATAGGATTATGGCGACGAAAGCTGTGAAGACGATTGGTGTACTGACATCCGGTGGTGATGCGCCAGGTATGAATGCCTGTGTACGTAGTGTTGTTCGTACGGCGATTCACGAGGGCATCAAGGTAAAGGGTATCATGAGAGGATATGCGGGTCTTCTGCAGGAGGAGATCGTCGATATGGATACGACCTCTGTATCCGATATCATCAGCCGTGGTGGTACCATCCTCTATACGGCGAGATGTCAGGAGTTTACAACGCCGGAGGGTCAGGCACGTGGTGCCGAGATCTGCCGTAAGCATGGCATCGATGGCATGGTCGTCATCGGTGGTGACGGCTCCTTCCGTGGCGCGGGTAAGCTGAGTGCACTCGGCATCAACACCATCGGTGTGCCGGGCACGATCGACCTCGATATCGCATGTACGGATTATACGATTGGTTTCGATACCGCCATCAATACCGCGATGGAGGCCATCGATAAGCTGCGTGATACCTCGACCTCACATGAGCGCTGCTCGATCATCGAGGTCATGGGTCGTCGTGCCGGTTACATCGCACTCTGGTGTGGTGTGGCGAACGGCGCGGAGGAGATCCTGCTTCCGGAGCGCTACGATGGCGATGAGCAGGCGATCATCAACCGTATCATCGAGGCACGTAAGAGAGGCAAGAAGCACTATATCATCATCAACGCCGAGGGAATCGGCCACAGCACATCGATGGCGAAGCGCATCGAGGCAGCGACGGGTATCGAGACGAGAGCAACCATTCTCGGACATATCCAGCGTGGTGGCTCACCGACCTGTAAGGATCGTTACTATGCATCGATGATGGGTGCACGTGCCGTAGAGCTTCTGCATGAGGGTAAGTCGAATCGCCTTGTGGCTTATAAGCATGGCGAGTTCGTCGATTATGCTATCCAGGAAGCACTTCAGATGAAGAAGGATATCAACGAGGAGCAGTATCGAATCGCGAAGCTGCTGGTTCGCTAAATCATACGCACAGGAGGGCGACTGCATCTGCAGTCGCCCTTTTCCTTTTTCTTAACTTTGCAGAACGGTGAATGGATGTTATAATGCGGATGATTTTTAGAACAGTGAGGTGCGATGATGAGAGAAGATGTGGTGCTGTGTGCGGCGAATGCCTATCATCAGAAGTATTATCTGAATCCGGAGTATGGGAATCTGCCGGAGGATGTGCAGAAGGAGCTGAAGCTGATCGCGGTGGATTATGTCGAGGAGATCGGTGGGGTCTTTCTGATGTCGTTTAATGCGGAGCAGAAGCTGGTACTGAAGTCGATGCACGAGGAGGATGATCTTCGTTTCGATGATGCGAAGGCACAGAAGAAGATCGGGGAGCTGGCGACGCGCTATGAGGCGCTGTTTACGAAGCTGGAGACCTACTACCAGGCGCTGGAGATGCTGCATGGGAGAGGACGGTCTTCCGAGGAGCTGACAGAGGCGGACATGCAGGCGGAGCCGGGTGCGAATAATCCGGAGGGCCATGCGGAGGTGCGTCGAGCGACTTCGGAAGAGGTGAGGACGTCCGCGGCGGAGACATCGAACCAGGATGTCGTCGCGGAGTCGGAGCAGGGCGGGATCCGGATGACGGGTTCCTGGGACATGCCGGTGATGCCGGATGACCCGAATGCGGAGCAGACCGCGTACCATACGCTTTTTGGGGATGATTAATATATGAAAATTGGAAATGTGGAGCTCCCAAGCAATGTGGCGATGGCACCGATGGCGGGGGTGACGGATCTTCCGTACCGGACGATCCTGCGGGAGATGGGGGTCGGTCTTACGACGACGGAGATGATCAGTGCGAAGGCGATCCTCTACCATAATAAGAATACCGAGGAGCTGATGCGGACCGGGGCGGATGAGCATCCGGTGGCGGTGCAGCTCTTCGGCTCCGATCCGGAGATTATGGCGGAGATTGCGTCCCGGATCGAGGATCGTTTCGATATCCTCGACGTAAATATGGGCTGTCCGGTGGCGAAGATCGTGAACAATCATGAGGGAAGTGATCTGATGAACCATCCGGAGCTGGCGTATGAGATTCTGCATGCGATGGTAGAGCGTTGCCATAAGCCGGTGACGGTGAAGTTCCGAAAGGGCTTTCAGAAAACGGACGATACGGCGGTCGAGTTCGCGAAGATGGCGGAGCAGGCCGGCGTGTCGGCAGTGACGGTGCATGGCCGGACGCGGGCGCAGCTCTACAGTGGGGCAGCGGACTGGGAAGTGATCCGGCGGGTGAAGGAGGCGGTGAAGATTCCGGTGTTCGGAAACGGCGACATCTTCACACCAGAGGACGCGAAGCGCATGATGGACGAGACGGGCTGTGACGGCGTGGCGATCGCGCGCGGGGCCCAGGGAAATCCGTGGCTCATCCGACGGACGGTCGAGTATCTCCGGACGGGCGAGCTTCTGCCGGCACCTTCCATCGAGGAGGTGATCGCGATGATCCACCATCATACGGAGCTGATGCTTCAGTATAAGGGTGAATTCACGACGGTCCGGGAGATGCGGAAGCACATCGCCTGGTATACGGAGGGCTACCCGGACTCGTCGAAGCTCCGTGGTAAGGTGAATACCGCCGGCAGCATCGAGGAGCTGTATGCGCTGGTGGACGCGATGAAATGTTGACAAGTGGAGCTGATTTGCTTTACAATATGCAATCGTGAAAATGGATGATAGGCGGTTTCCGGCCATTCGGAAGCGGCCTGTTTTATAATGCTGATTCATCGCGGGTGGATGAGCAGAAGGAAGTCTTGAAAGGAGCTATGGGAAACATGGCAGAAGAGCAGGTAAAGAAGAATTTACTGACACGTGCAGGTCTTAACAAGTATGAGGCGGAGCTTCATGATCTGAAGGTCAACAAGAGACAGATGATCGCAGAGAAGATCAAGGAAGCGAGAGAGCAGGGCGATCTTTCCGAGAACGCAGAGTACGATGCAGCGAAGGATGAGCAGAGAGACATCGAGGCGAGAATCGTCGAGCTCGAGGCACTGCTGAAGAACGTTGAGGTCGTGGATGACTCTGTCGAGGGTGAGATCAATGTCGGCTGCCGTGTAAAGCTCTATGATGAGGAGTTCGATGAGGAAGTGACCTACTTCATCGTGGGTTCCTCGGAGGCGAACAGCCTGACCGGAAAGATTTCCAACGAGGCACCGGTCGGTAAGGCCCTTCTGCACCACAAGGCAGGCGATGAGGTGACCGTTGAGACCGAGGCGGGTGATCTCAAGTTCCGCGTACTTGAGGTGGAGCGCGTCAACGATCACGAGGCGTAAGCATAAAAAGCAAGGAGAAGCTATGGCAGAGAATCAGGAAAACCAGAAGAACCAGGCGCCGGTAGAGGATACGAACCATATCGTTCGTACGCGCCGGGAGAAGCTTGCAGAGCTGCAGGCTGCCGGACAGGATCCTTTCGAGATTACGAAATTCGATCAGGAGCAGCACAGCCAGGAGATCCGGGATGATTTCGAGAAGTTCGAGAATCAGCAGGTATCGATCGCTGGCCGTATCATGCAGAAGCGTGTGATGGGTAAGGCGTCCTTCATCCATATTCAGGATAAGCAGGGCCGTATCCAGGCATATATCACCCGTGACGAGCTGGGTGAGGATGAGTACAAGAAGTTTAAGAAGATGGATATCGGTGATATCGTCGGTGTAAAGGGCTTCGTATTTAAGACGAAGATGGGCGAGGTTTCTGTCCATGCACAGTCACTTACACTTCTGTCGAAGTCGCTTTATCCGCTTCCTGAGAAGTTCCATGGTCTGCAGGATACCGATACGAGATATCGTCAGCGCTATGTTGACCTCATCATGAACGAGGATTCGAAGAATGTCTTCATCAAGCGTTCGCAGATCATCCGTGAGATTCGTAACTTCCTCGATGGACGTGGCTTCATGGAGGTGGAGACACCGATGCTGGTGGAGAATGCCGGTGGTGCCGCTGCCCGTCCTTTCGAGACCCACTATAACGCATTGAACGAGGACGTAAAGCTTCGTATTTCCCTCGAGCTTTATCTCAAGCGTCTCATCGTCGGTGGTCTCGAGCGTGTGTTCGAGATCGGCCGTGTATTCCGTAATGAGGGTGTCGATACCCGTCATAATCCGGAGTTCACACTGATGGAGCTGTATCAGGCCTATACCGATTACAACGGTATGATGGAGCTCACGGAGAGCATGTTCCGCTACCTCGCAGAGAAGGTATGTGGGAAGACCCTCATCAGCTACCAGGGCACCGAGATCGATCTCGGCAAGCCGTTCCGCCGTCTGTCGATGACGGATGCCATCAAGGAGGAGTGCGGTGTTGATTTTAACACGGTAAAGACCCTCGAGGAGGCACGTGCACTGGCGGATCAGCATAACGTTCCGTACGAGGCACACCATAAGATCGGTGACATCGAGAACGGTTTCTTCGAGACATTCTGTGAGGAGAAGATGATTCAGCCGACCTTCATCATGGATCATCCGGTAGAGATTTCGCCGCTGACGAAGAAGAAGCCTTCCGATCCGACAAAGGTAGAGCGTTTTGAGCTCTATATCTACGGACGTGAGATGTGTAACGCATACTCCGAGCTGAACGACCCGATCGATCAGCGTGAGCGCTTCAAGGCACAGGATGCACTGGCGGCTGCCGGTGATGAAGAGGCTAACCACACCGATGAGGACTTCCTTCATGCGATGGAGATCGGTCTGCCGCCAACTGGTGGTATCGGCTATGGTATCGATCGTCTCGTGATGCTGCTGACCGATACGCCGGCGATCCGTGATGTTCTCCTCTTCCCGACAATGAAGACCCTCAAGGCGGATAACAAAGAAGCACATGCGGGTGAAAAGGACGGCGAAGAGAAGAGTTCCGAGGCTGTTTCTGATCAGTCCGGGTTCTTCACGCCGAACGAAAAGATCGATTTTGCCGGTGTGAAGATCGAGCCGCTGTTCCAGGATTTCGTGGATTTTGACACCTTCAGCAAGTCCGATTTCCGGGCGGTGAAGGTAAAAGAATGCTCGGCTGTTCCGAAGTCCAAGAAGCTCTTAAAGTTCGTTCTGGATGACGGTACGGGCACGGATCGCGTGATTTTAAGCGGTATTCACGCCTATTACGAGCCGGAAGAGCTGGTCGGAAAGACCTTGATTGCCATCACGAATCTCCCGCCGAGAGCGATGATGGGGATCGACTCCTGCGGCATGCTCCTGTCCGCGGTGAACGAGAAAAACGGCGAGGAAGAGCTTCATCTTCTGATGGTGGACAACCACATCCCGGCCGGCGCGAAGCTGTATTGATCCGGGGAAAATCACGGGCGGAAAACCTGCGGATTTATACAACAAATCCAGGCCGATTTTTTGCAGTGACACCGGATTTACAACATTTGTGCAACAAAAAGTCAAATGACGGTACATCGTAACAGATGACAGTATAAAGTAAAGCGTACGTCCCAGTTCCAAAAACATTAAAGGCACTCCTTTTCAGAATCAATCTGAGAGGGGGTGCCTTTTTGCGTGCAAACAGCAGGAAAAGAGGCTGAAAAGCCTTTTATCCCTGTTTGAATAGAAACCAGATGACGCAGATGCCTGTTATCCGGGCATCTGCCCACAAATCCACAAGGAGGAAATGTATGGAACAGGAGTATCAGGACATCACAAGACCAAGAGAAGTCCGAGAAGAGGTGAAGAAGCTGCGGAAAAAGTTTCTTCGCTATCAGGAAGCGGAGGTCGTGTACAGCATCTCGCACCGCAAGCTCATCGAGCTCGCGGATCGGGCAGGAGCGCTGTACCGGATGGAAGGGACGGTGCTGATCAACCGCGATATTTTCGATGCCTATCTCGAGAATTTTCATGAGAAGACCAGGGGAATCGGTAAGCGCGGTTTGAGCAAAGAAGAGAGGCGGCGAAAGGAGGAGAAGCAGTGAGCGGGAAACTCTGGATGTTCTCGGATCAGCTGGACGATGAGGATCTGGAATTTGCAAGGCACAGTTTCTTCCGCTATGCAGATGGAATCGCATACTACAGGCTGAGGGAGAAGACGATTACCCGACTGGCAAAAGAAGCGGAAGCCATTTACAAGATTGACGGAAAGATGGTTCTTGTCCGGCGTGATCTCTTTGAGTCGTATCTCAGAAAACAGTACAGGAAAACCGGAAGAGGACCGGGATTGGAGGAGAAGGATGAAAGCAGCAAATAAGGAAAAAGCGATGGCTAAAATGGAACGAAGGCTGGCGCCTGGAATGAAACCGGCAGCTTATGCAACATCAGAGGAAAAACCGATCAGCAGAAAAACCGGGAGAGGCAGAACAGGAAACGGCAAAACGCAAGAGAAGAAAACCGGGAAAGAAGCCGTGAGGGAAACGCTGGCAGCGAGAAAAAAGATTTACGTCAGGTATAAGGAAGGAGCGGCACTATACAGCATGGGGCTGTCCAAGTTTCAGCAGATGGCGCATGCTGCCGGAGCAGTTTATAAGGCAGACAAAGCCTGCTTTGTAAATCTGGAAATATTTGATGCATACTTTCAGACCTTCCGGCTTGACGAAGGAGACAGATGATGGACAAGGAGAAAACGATGAACGCACAGGATAAAAGTGCAGCGACGCAGATTTCCATTCGTCAGATTCATCCCTTCCGGAATCATCCCTTCAAAGTACTCGATGATGACCGGATGAAAGACCTTGTTCAGAGCATCAAGGACAATGGGATCCTGAATCCGGTTCTGGTGCGTCCTGATGAACAGGACGGATTTGAAATGATTTCCGGCCATCGGAGAATGCACGCGGCAAAGCTGGCGGGTCTGACCACTGTTCCGGCGATCATCAAGGAGATGACGGATGATGAAGCCGTCATCGCGATGGTTGACTCCAATATGCAGCGGGAGGAGATCCTTCCGAGTGAGCGGGCATTTTCCCTGAAGATGAAGATGGACGCGATGCGCAGACAGGGGAATAGAACGGATTTGAGTCAGGATGCGGCATCAGAGTCAATGAAAAGGATGACTGAGAAAACTTCTGGAACTGAGTTCCAGAAGTTGGAGGACTCTTGGAGTCGGGAAGATGTAGGACGGATTTTGCGGACATTCAAAATAAAAAAGAATGTGGAGGTAACAGACAATGGCAAAATCATTATTTGAGGAACTGGGCGGCAAATACGAAAGGCAAGGGGATTATTTGATACCGTGCTTAACTGTACCCGCCGAAGAAGAACAGGCAATAGGCATCTGGGGGCAACGGCATTTAGATTATCTAAAACAGTACCGTAAAGTTACATACACCAATCTTCTTACAAGCGGCAGGCTAAACGCCTACCTTGCCGACATCAACAGACAGGCACAGGAACGCTTTGAAAGGCTCATAGAGGGTATGAAACAGGCACAGGGCATAACGGAACAGCTAAAGGCAGAAAACGCCTTAGAATGGACAGGATGCCTCAATAACATAAGGGCTTGTGCGAGGGAGATTGTGGAAAAGGAAATTATTTTTGCATAAACAGATGATTAGTGGCAGGGGGAAATCCTGCCGCTTTTTCTGCTTTAGTTTGTCAGCTTGACAAATAAAGGGTTAAGGAATATAGTTAGATTCAGTATTATACAAGGAGTTAATAAATATGCGGCAAGGTATTCTTAAATAAACTGTCAATTTGATAGTGGGAACAAAAAGTAGCAGTCCCGTTTCACTTTTAATATGGGGCTTAGTTTTTTGTACCCAGTTTAAGAATACTTTTATCATGTAATTTTATATGCCCGAAAACATATAAGTGTTTTGGGGCTATTGGAGTTATTTACCCAGTGATAGGAGTATTTATCACTGGGTATTTTTATGCCCTTTTTTGGGTGTTGATATGAGGAAAATCACATGAAAATAATTAACTTAGGCATTCTGGCTCACGTTGACGCAGGAAAGACAACATTAACGGAAAGTTTATTGTATACCAGTGGTGCAATTGCAGAACTAGGGAGCGTAGATGAAGGCACAACAAGGACAGATACAATGAATTTGGAGCGTCAAAGGGGAATCACTATCCAGACAGCAGTGACATCTTTTCAGTGGGAGGATGTAAAAGTCAACATTATAGATACGCCAGGCCATATGGATTTTTTGGCGGAAGTATACCGTTCTTTATCCGTATTAGACGGAGCAGTATTATTAGTTTCTGCAAAGGATGGCATACAGGCACAGACCCGTATACTGTTTCATGCACTACAGATAATGAAGATTCCGACAATTTTTTTCATCAATAAAATTGACCAAGAGGGGATTGATTTGCCAATGGTATATCGGGAAATGAAAGCAAAGCTTTCTTCGGAAATTATAGTGAAGCAAAAGGTTGGGCAGCATCCCCATATAAATGTAACGGACAATGACGATATGGAACAGTGGGATGCGGTAATTATGGGAAACGATGAACTATTAGAGAAATATATGTCAGGGAAACCGTTTAAAATGTCAGAACTGGAACAGGAAGAAAACAGGAGATTCCAAAACGGAACGTTATTTCCCGTTTATCACGGAAGCGCTAAAAACAATCTGGGGATTCGGCAGCTTATAGAAGTAATTGCCAGTAAATTTTATTCATCAACGCCTGAAGGTCAATCTGAACTATGCGGGCAGGTTTTTAAGATTGAATATTCAGAGAAAAGGCGGCGTTTTGTTTATGTGCGTATATATAGCGGAACATTGCATTTGAGGGATGTTATTAGAATATCTGAAAAAGAGAAAATAAAAATCACAGAGATGTATGTTCCGACAAACGGTGAAATCGTCCCGGCTGACCATGCCTGTCCGGGAGAAATTGTTATTTTAGCTGATGATACTTTGAAACTGAACGACATTCTGGGAAATGAAAAACTCCTGCCTCACAAAACATGGATTGATAATCCCATGCCATTACTTCGGACAACGGTAGAGCCGCAAAAGCCGGAGCAAAGGGAAGCCCTGTTAAATGCCCTCGCAGAGATTGCTGATACAGACCCTCTTTTGCATTTTGACATTGATACTGTTACAAATGAGATTATGTTATCTTTTTTGGGGAATGTGCAGATGGAAGTCATTTGTGCCATCCTTGAGGAAAAATATCATGTGGAGGCAGAAATAAAAGAGCCTACTGTTATATATATGGAAAGACCGCTTAGAAAAGCAGAATATACCATCCACATAGAAGTCCCGCCAAATCCTTTCTGGGCTTCTGTCGGGTTGTCCATAGAGCCGCTCCCTATTGGAAGCGGAGTGCAGTATGAAAGCAGAGTTTCACTTGGATATTTAAATCAATCGTTCCAAAATGCGGTTATGGAGGGGGTTCTTTATGGCTGCGAGCAGGGGCTGTATGGATGGAAAGTGACAGACTGTAAAATCTGTTTTGAATATGGATTGTATTATAGTCCTGTAAGTACCCCCGCAGACTTTCGGCTGCTTTCCCCTATCGTATTGGAGCAGGCTTTAAAAAAAGCAGGGACAGAACTATTAGAGCCATATCTCCACTTTGAAATTTATGCACCGCAGGAATATCTCTCACGGGCGTATCATGATGCTCCAAGGTATTGTGCAGATATTGTAAGTACTCAGATAAAGAATGACGAGGTCATTCTGAAAGGAGAAATCCCTGCTAGATGTATTCAAGAATACAGGAACGATTTAACTTATTTCACAAATGGGCAGGGAGTCTGCTTGACAGAGTTAAAAGGATACCAGCCAGCTATTGGTAAATTTATTTGCCAACCCCGCCGCCCGAATAGCCGTATAGATAAGGTTCGGCATATGTTCAACAAGTTAGCTTAACAGCTTGCAAAAGTCATATAAAATGAGATTTGAAAGGATTAGAGACTAATTATGATGAAATGCGAATGGATATTGTGTCCTGTTTGTGGGAGCAAAACCCGTAATAAAATTAGGAAGGACACTGTTTTGGAGAATTATCCCCTTTATTGTCCAAAATGCAGACAAGAAAGATTGATTAAAGTTGACAACTTGAAGATAACTGTCATCAAAGAGCCAGACGCTTAAGACGCAGAGCCGATGAAATTGTGGAACAATTCACGAATCATCGGCTCTTTTTGTTTCGTATTTGAAAGAACAAACTCACCAAATAAAAAAAACGATATTCGGGTGGGTTATTTTGTTATACCCTAAATTACCCTCTGAATTTGTTTTTAAATTTGGAGGGATTTTTTTATGTCCTTTTTTCGGGCAGTTATCTATCTGCTCATACGAAGCAAAATTTATCAATACATAGCATATCAGAGAACGGCAGGAAACCAGTTAAAAAAATTTCTGCCAGTGCAACGGTACTTCTCACCTTGAAAGTAGAAGTACAATCTCCATACAATAGAATTACTATTTCCTATAACCGTAAAGGTCACAGAGCCTTTGCGGTTTTTCTTTTGTCGATTTTTGTTGGAAAGTGCCGTAGGGCTGTTTCTGATATGCGGTGTCGTTCTCCGCCTCTCCATCTGGATTTTTTACATTTCAAAAATTCAGATGGGAGGTATTTATGGTGAAATATGCACCAAGAAAGGTATATATCAGAGAAAGTGGCGGCTATGTGGAATTATCCCATGAAGTGATTGCAGGACAGCGGCGTGTCCGTGCTTCTGAACTTGCAGGGATAAATACCGTGCCTGCGTTTGTCCTGCCCTTAGACCGTGACCGAAATTCATGGGAACTACCGCCCCTTATGGCTATATCAAAGACCCTGCCGACCACAACCATCTGCTGATAGATGATAAAGTGGCACATGTTGTAAAAGAGATATTCGACCTTGCATTAAAAGGGAATGGAGTTGCCAAAATTTGCAGACATCTTAATAAACAGCATATCCTACGCCCTGCCGCTTATGCGGCGGAGCGTGGCGAAACAGGCTTTGAACGTCATTTTGAGGGGAACGAGGACAAACGCTATATTTGGAGTGGGAACAGCGTGAGGAGCATTTTAAGAAGCCCGATATATGCGGGAAATCTTGTAGGCTACAAACGGATTGCCGCCAATATGAAAAGCAAGAAACGCCCCTCTAAGCTGCCCGAAGAATGGGAAGTGATACCCAATACCCATGAGGGAATAGTCACGCAGGAGGAATTTGATATTGTCCAACAGCTTATTACAAGTCGTAGGCTTCCACAGAACAAGGGAGGATTTGTAAATATTTTTGCAGGCGTTATCAAGTGTGTGGACTGCGGATGTGCTCTGCGGGCAATGAACGTACACAGGAGGAAACGCCCAGAGATTATCGACTGTGTACAGTATTCATGTAATAATTATGCAAGAAACGGAAGAAGCGAGTGTAGTGCCCACAATATAGAAGCAAGGGATTTATTCAATGCCGTTCTTGCCGACATCAACTGTTTTGCGGATATGGCAGTGAATGATGAAAAGGCGGTCAGGGCCATAGAAAAGCGGCTCACGGAAACAGACCAGAGCAGGGCGAAAGCATTAGAGAAAGAACGTAAGAAGCTGAACAAACGCCTTGCGGAACTGGACAGGCTGTTTTCCTCTCTCTACGAGGATAAGGTCATGGAGCGTATTACCGAGCGGAATTTTGAGATGATGTCGGGGAAATACCAGAAAGAGCAGCTTGAAATTGAAGCAAGGCTGAAAGAGGTGACGGAAACTCTTAATGAAAGCTACGAGAAATCACGGGGAATCCGTGACTTCCTCGCCCTTATCCGAAATTATCAAGGCTTAAAAGAACTGGATGCAACAGTTATAAACGCACTCATAGACAAGATACTTGTTTCGGAGCGTGAGAAGATGGCAGACGGAACAGTGAAGCAGGAAATCAAGATTTACTATAAATTCATCGGCTTTGTCGATGAATTACATATCATACCTACAAAACGGTGGGCAGCAATGCCCGCTAAAAATTGTACGGTGTGCGGCGTTGAATATGTCCCGGGCTCTGGTGCATCAAGGTATTGTCCTGCTTGTGCCAAGAAGATACGGAGGGAGAAATCAAACGAGAGCAAACGCAGGAGCAGAGAACAGAAAAGGATAGCATGTATGAACTGTCCGCAAAAAATGACCGACTGATTCTGAACGGACGTCCGTAAGCACCGGTCTTCCTGAAAACCATATGGGAACGAATCTCCTTGGAGATAGTGGAGCAATCCTTACCTATCTTTTCACCAATCTCCTTGAACGACTGCCTGTTATTCAGACCAGTCTCGATGTGAGAACGGTCTTCGCTATTCAAATGCCTATACTTAGCCATCAGGTCCTCCTGTTCTGGTCGGAGCAACAGGTGGTGGACCAACAGTGGCTATTGTAGTCCTATTTTGGAAGAATTAACCTCCAGTATTTTTTTGGAAGGATTAACTTCCAGTTTTAAAGTTTACGAGTGGAACTTCGTTTAGCAATTCACCCTTGTGATGCCGTCGTTGCAATGATGGATGAACTTGTTTCCAGGCAGTAGATCGAGGAATCCTTCAATGTCAGGAATTCTGACACGAAAGTATTCTGTATTTCCCGTTCAGCCTCGTATAATCAGAAATGAAGGAGAGCAAATCGTCGCAAGGCATAATACGGAATAGGAATGTGTCAATAGCAGAACGACGTGCGTTGAACGATTCCGTCAGATGCCGTGATTGATTCTGGCAGAAGGCAGAACTGGGAAGTACAACACTCTGTAACAATGGATTCGATGTACAACAATCTGACAACTGGTGCATGAGGCTAAAAATTTTTTCTGTTACGCATGAAGTCTGCCAGGTTAATGTGTTCGACGCCAGTGCGCTGTTGGAGAAGAGAGCTGGCTGTAGCTGCATATTTGAGATAATTGTCCTTTATTGAATCCAAAGGTCTGTATTCGCGGTATTTCGTATCTTTAGACAGAGCTATTGCATAGGCATTCTTGGCTCAAGTAGAACTCGAACATTTCTCGCTATGGTTGCTTCGATGATAGGTGTCCCCATCTGTTCGATGGATTTCTTTTTAAGGTCAAAATGTAAAAACGGTTTTACATTCTTGCTTATGACCAGTACAATTAAAAGCAAGAAAGTAAAATAAAGGGAGGTGGATACATGATCCCTTCACAACAGATTTTGAAACTTGCGAAAGCCAATAACGGTGTGATCACTACTGCCATGATAGCCAACGCCGGACTACCAAGAGGAAGTCTTAAATATTTATCTGATAAAGGAATCCTTGAACGTGTCGCACGTGGTGTCTATACTTTACCGGAAGTTTGGGAGGATGAGTTTGTAAATATTCAGTGCCGCTACAAGAGAGGTATTTATTCTCTTGATACAGCATTGTTTTTATGTGATCTCACAGACAGGACTCCTGCAAAGTTTCATATGTTTTTCCCGTCCAATTACAATCTGACAAATCCAAAACGGGAAGGTATCCTATGCAAAGGTATGAAGGAGCCGCTATATGGTTTAGGAGTAACAGATCTATTCACACCAAGTGGCCATAAGGTGAAAGCCTATTCAGCTGAGCGGACATTGTGCGATGTTTTAAATCCTAATAATCATACAGATGTCCAGGTGATAACAGACGCTTACAAGCGGTATATGTCAGGCAAGGAGAAAAATATTCCTCTTTTGTCCGAATATGCTGTGATATTGCATGTAGAAGAAAAACTAAGATCTTATCTGGAGGTGCTGCTGTGAAAAACGCTATGCAGTTGAAGGCAATCATAAAAAACATTGCGAAGGATAAAAATATTTCTGCGGCACTTGTTCTTCAGAACTATATGTTGGAACGTTTTTTGGAAAGAGTTTCCTTATCCAGATATCATGACAACTATATCATCAAAGGCGGATTTTTGATTGCGTCTATGGTCGGACTTGATTCAAGAGCAACGATGGACATGGATGCGACAATAAAAGGGTATCCGGTAAATGAAGAAGCAATACGAAAAATGGTGGAAGACATTATTGCTGTCCCTGTAGAAGATGCTATTCATTTTTGCTTGAAAAGTGTTAGAGAAATCCGGGAAGGCGATGAGTACACCGGTTATCGTGTTGCATTGACTGCTGATTATGAGAAGATGGCGGTTCCGTTGAAACTGGATATAACGACTGGAGATAAGATTACACCGCGGGAGATAGAGTATTCCTATAAGCTGATGATGGAAGATCGCAGCATTCGTGTTCTGGCATATAATTTGTCGACAATTCTGGCTGAAAAACTGGAAACGGTTGTGTCAAGAGGCGACCAGAATACCAGACCGAGAGATTATTACGACATCTATATTCTAAGCAAATTGCAGGCGGAGAATATTGACATAGGTAATCTTAAAGCAGCTTTGTCAGCAACAACAGCCAAGAGGGGGTCTTCAGAGCTTATGATGCAATATGTAAAAATCATGAAGACTGTGAAGAACAGTGACGTTATGAAACGACAGTGGGACAATTACAGAAAGAATTTTGACTACGCCGCAGGAATTGAATTTGAAGAGACTTGTGATGCCGTCGTTGCAATGATGGATGAACTTGTTTCCGGGCAGTAGATCGAGGAATCCTCCAATGTCAGGAATTCTGACACGAAAGTATTCGGTATTTCCCGTTCGGCCTCGTATAACCAGAAATGAAGGAAAGCAAATCATTACAAGGCACAATACGGAATAGAAATGTGTCAATAGCAGAACGACGTGCGTTGAACGATTCCGTCAGATGCCGTGATTGATTCTGGCAGGAGGCAGAACTGGGAAGTACAACACTCTGTAACAATGGATTCGATGTACAACAAATTGACAACAGGCGCATGGCAGGAGATAAACAATAAACCATGGTGACAGACAGGCGGTTTCAGGCAGCAACGGGACGAAAACTATGATAACAGGCGGGAACAGATCATCAAAACAATATCGGAGATGGATTCCCGACAATGAAGACCCTCAAGGCGGATAACAAAGAAGCACATGCGGGTGAAAAGGTCGGGGAAGAGGGCGGATCTGAAACCACCGAAGAGGCTGTTTCCGATCAGACCGGGTTCTTTACACCGAATGAGAAAATTGATTTCTCGAATGTGAAGATCGAGCCAATGTTTGAAGAAGAAGTGGATTTCGATACCTTCTCTAAGTCCGATTTCCGTGCAGTGAAGGTAAAGGCTTGCGAGGCAGTAAAGAAGTCCAAGAAGCTCCTTCAGTTCACTCTGGATGATGGAACAGGCACAGACCGGATCATTCTTTCCGGTATCCATGCTTACTATGAGCCGGAAGAACTGGTCGGAAAGACATTGATCGCCATCACGAATCTCCCGCCGAGAGCGATGATGGGGATCGACTCCTGCGGCATGCTCCTGTCCGCGGTCAACGAGAAAAATGGCGAGGAAGAGCTGCATCTTCTGATGGTGGACAACCACATCCCGGCCGGTGCGAAGCTGTATTGATCCGGGGATAATAACAGGCGGAAAACCTTCAAGGCACTCCTTTTCAGAATCAATCTGAGAGGGGGTGCCTTTTTGCGTGCAAACAGCAGGAAAAGAGGCTGAAAAGCCTTTCATCCCTGTTTGAAATAACAGCCAGATGGCGCAGATGCTTATTATACGGGCATCTGCACACAAATCCACAAGGAGGAAATGTGTGGAACAGGAGTATCAGGACATTACAAGGCCAAGAGAAGTCCGGGAGGAGATAAAGTAAAGCTAACAGAGGAGCAGGCGCTCTTCACCCGTAACGAGGAGTGCATCGCGGCCCTGCGCAAAGAGCTGGAGGCCAGTAAGGGTGATGCCTTGGCTTATGATGACAAGCTCGTCCGGGACTTCATCGAAAAGATTGAGGTCTTCCCGGAGATGATGAGGTTCACCATGAAGGCGGGGATGGTAACAGAAGTGGCGATGTGATTATCCCTCTATCCCGGCATTAATAAATCTGCCAAGGGGAGGATGCCTTTGTGAACTCAATAGCCTTCTGTAAATATTCCTTCGTAGCAGAAAGCGCCTTTTTGTCAAAGGAAGCATTCAGATCAGCATGGCTTGGAATTACAATTTCCGGATTCAGAGCTTCAAGAGAAGTCAGCCTGTTGATCCATGCCTGCAGCTTCTCTTCGGATCCTGTGTCTGCAAGGATGACTGCGGTTACATTGAAACTGTTGTCATCTGTGCCGA
This sequence comes from Oribacterium sp. P9, assembly GCF_046365365.1. NCBI lineage: Bacteria > Bacillati > Bacillota > Clostridia > Lachnospirales > Lachnospiraceae > Oribacterium > Oribacterium sp. P9. The sequence goes on from NZ_JBKEIS010000008.1 coordinate 52,567, forward strand.
ACACATGAATCTTAAAATTCTCTGTGGATAATGTTTTTCTCATTGATTTGTTCCTTTCTCCTGTCATCAGACATCAGTCCATGATTTTCAGTGTGCCTTTGTGAAGAAGTTCAGCCCTTTTACCGCGCGCATTCTCATCCGGCCAGGTCATAAAGGCATAAACCCTGCCATTTGCAAAATCTGCAATCTGGGATACTACAAGACCGGACGCCTCAATCCAGTTGACCATGTATTTTCCATCGCCGAGGTCATAAGAAGTATACGGCTCGTCCTCATGTGCCGGAGCGCCCTCGGCGGTCTTTGAGAGTGCGTCCCAATGCAGTTTATTCTCACTGAGATAGGTAATTACAAAGTGGTAGCCTGTCTCATAATCTACATCGACCTTTTTCCCCTTAGTAAATTCATAAATAGACATCTTTGTTTTCTCCTTTGTTGATGTTAAAAAGCTGAAATACTATTAAAAGTAAAACAAGTATTGATTTAATACTACACTTACTATATAGCATTTACAGAAATTAAAAAGTACGATTTTTTTGGTGACCAAGTCACCTGAAAATTACCGCCTGGGGAAAAATCGGTCTCTGATATTTGAAAAAGTTCGGTCGGTGAAATATTTAATGCGGGGAAACACAGGCAGGTGTATAATGGTTGCAGGATCGATCTTTCCTGCAGCCATTTTCTGATGAGCTGACCCGGAAGGATGACAGAACAAGAAAAGGCGTAAGTTTCAATAAAAAAAGGAGGCGCGCAGTGGGAAAACATTTATCAGAAAGCATCCGTGTTCCAATTGAGGCAGACAATCCTGCCATCCGCCGCATAGAAAATATCTGTATTAAGTGTGGTCAGTGCAGAGACATCTGCCGGGATTATATCAGCGTGCTCGGCTATTATGACCTGTCAAAGACCAACGACACTGCCGTCTGTATCCATTGCGGCCAGTGCGCGAATGTCTGTCCGGTCAGCTCGATAACAGAGACACCGGAGATGGACGCCGTAATAGCCGCAGCAAAGGATCCGGATAAGGTTCTTATCGTCAGTACATCACCATCCGTCAGGGTTTCCCTGGGCGAAGCTTTCGGAATGCAAAGAGGAAGCTTTGTCGAAGGAAAGATGATAGCACTCCTCCGGAAACTGGGCGCAGATTATGTGCTCGACACAAATTTCGCGGCAGATATGACGATTGTGGAGGAGGCCAGCGAACTTGTGGAGAGGCTTACAACGCACAATAAGCCACTTCCTCAGTTCACATCCTGCTGTCCGGCCTGGGTGAAGTTTGCCGAGATCTATTACCCCGAGCTTTTGCCGAATATTTCGTCCGCAAAGAGCCCTATAGGGATGCAGGGTCCTACGATCAAGACCTATTTTGCAAAGAAAATGGGGATAGATCCAAAGAAAATTGTAAATGTGGCGCTGACGCCCTGTACCGCTAAAAAATTCGAGATCCGCCGCGGAGAAATGAATGCTTCCGCCAGGTATCTGAATCTTCCCGGTCTCAGAGATATGGATCATGTCATCACAACGCGTGAGCTCGCAGACTGGGCGAAAAAGGCTGACATTGATTTTTCAACGCTGGAGGATTCAAAATTCGACAAGCTGATGGGAGAGGCCTCCGGCGCAGGCGTAATCTTCGGCAACACAGGCGGCGTCATGGAGGCTGCCGTCCGCACTGCCTACGAATTTGTCACACATGAACCTGCTCCAAAGGAACTGTACACACTCGAGCCCGTCCGCGGCATGCAGGAAATCCGTGAAGCGGCCGTAGAAATCGGAACACTGCGCCTTCAGCTGGCCGTGATCTATGGCACATCGAATGTCCGCAGATTCCTTTCCATGGCAAAGGAATCCGGAAAACATTATGATTTTATTGAGGTCATGACCTGTCCGGGAGGATGCATTGGCGGCGGAGGACAGCCGAAAGCCGATGTGGAAGAGCGCAGAACTATGGTGGATTCCCGTATTGAAAGTCTTTACAAGCGGGATGCGCAGATGAAGTTGCGAAAGAGTCATGAGAATCCAGAGCTGAAGCAGCTGTACGAAGAGTTTTACAGAAAGCCTCTCTCGCCGATCGCTGAAGAAATGCTCCATACATCCTACACGGACAGGAGTGGGCTGCTCGGTGAAGATGCCGGAAAATATAAGACACTACTGACATTTGACGTAGATGGAGCAGAAGCGAAAAACGGTGCAGCAGCCTTTTTCGGAGAAGAAACAGGCAAAAATGCAAGGTCAGAAGGCACCGGCGATTATGAGGAAGTGACAACGCCCGGATCTGCAACACGAAAATGGAAATGTCGTGTCTGCGGTTATATCTATGAAGGAGATAATCCGCCGGCTGAGTGTCCGATTTGTCATAAGGACAGCTCCTACTTCGATCCTGTTAAGAAGTGGAAGTGCCGCATTTGTGGTTATATCTGCGAGGCCGTCAATCCACCGGCTGAGTGTCCGATCTGTCACAAGGACAGCTCCTACTTCGATGAGATCGAATGACACCGTGACCGGCGCGCAGTCACCAGCGCGCCGGTCACAATGTGCTGAATCTACAATGAGGATGACAAAAGAAATGGTCCAGGCAGATTTGGATGCCCTGCCGGAATCTTACAGAACAAAAGATGTGGATGCCCTGATCATGCGATATGTAAAGAATAACGCCGATGTATCTGCCCTGCGTGGGTATGTGCTGACCGAGCAGCAGTTTCATCGCATCTATTTCTATGTGACACTGGATCAGATCGGAAGCGTGAATGATCGGATGTCATTTATCAATCACAACCTGTTGTTTGATGACTAGTGGCATACTGACGAACTGATTAAATATGTTGCGGACCTGGATTTTAAAACAGCCCTATCCTATGCGGGAAAATATGTGCTTTCAGACCATCCGTTTATCCGCAGATGGGGATATGCCATGTACATGGGAGGACAGACAATGAAAATTGAACATATCGCCATGTATGTCAATGATCTGGAAAAGGCGAGATCCTTCTTTATGCAGTATCTGGGTGCCAGATCAAACGAAGGATATCATAATCCAAAGACAGATTTACGGTCATATTTTCTTAGTTTTGATGACGGTGCCCGCCTCGAGATCATGAATAAGCCGGGAATGAAAGATGAAGAAAAAGCGCAGGCGCGCACCGGATACATTCATTCGCTCTGAGATGTCCAGAGAGCTGTTTCCTTTATATTTGTAGTTCTGAACGATCAGAACCGCAGATCAGAAACGGATAACTTCTGGCTCTGCTGTAAAGCTGCAGATCTCCGCTGTCGCATTCTTCAGGTAGAAGACAGCCGTATTACCGTCACCTGCGGCATACATAGACTTCAGGCTGGGATTGGCATCCAGCATGGACTGCTGTGCCTCTATCCGATCGTCGTGTACTGCCTCTGCGTTCAGGCGGATCCACTTGCCGTCGGCCATCCCACTGATCGCAATCTGCGGATGAGCCAGCATCTGCTTTGCCACCTTCTTCTTCAGACCTGTCTGGATGTACAGTTTTCCTTCAAAAATATTCTGTGCGCCGAACGGGCGAACCTGCGGATTACCTTCCTCATCGACCGTTGCAAGATACCAAACGCCGGCCTTTTTTAAAAACTCAAGTACTTTCTCCATTTCTGCCTCCTTCATGCATTAGCATTTGTCTCAAATATTGTCTCAAATAAATAACCTGTCATTGCCATAGATCCCAGATTGCAGATATTGTTGAAGACCTTTACCTGATTTCCCTCCGTCGCGCCAAGGCAGTAAAGGAGGGGAAGAAAATGATCCGGTGTCGGCGCAGCATAGGACGCATCCTGCAGCTGATCATAACGAATCACAATGTCCTTTTTCGCTGATAGAACTGCATCCGTGATTTCCTTATTAAAGCGCAGTGTCATCGGTGTGCCGCCGTCATTGTCCCATTCCACACGCATCAGGTTATGCACGACATTTCCACTGCCGAAGATCAGGTATCCCTCATCCCTCAGCGCTGTGAGTTTTTTGCCGATCGCATAGCTCTGTGCAGCGGAGAGCCTTCCGTTTACGGAGAGCTGAACCACAGGGATATCGGCCTTTGGAAACATATGTACCAGAACCGTCCATGTGCCGTGCCCGGAGAAAACTACCGGCATTCTTGTACTCATGATGTTTCCCTTCCTGCCATCTAATTTTTTGAAAAAATATCAGATGCGCTTTAAATCGTTGACATAGTCAATTAATTGAAGTAACTTAAGAATATCACATAGAGTGCAATCGTCAATCAGGATTTTTTACAGGACTAAGTCATTTTCAAGTGACTGGATACTGAAAATACAAGCAAGTTAATGAATAACCGCGTAAAGGCCGTGCAGAGTGTTCTCCCAAGTATGCCTTAATCTATCATTATTCCGACAGTGAAGGAGATATGCAGAAATGGAAATAGAACAAATAGAAGAGACGACAAAAAAGCAGGGAAAGGAATTGTTCGGCATCTGTCCTTATGTCACCACGCAGACAGTGCTGCAGGGGAAATGGGCAATTCTAATCCTTTATCAGTTGGAAAATGGTCCAGTGCGCTTCAATGAATTGCTCCGTAGAATTGATATCGCCCAGGGAACACTTTCCAACCAGCTCAAATACCTGGAAAAAGAAGGGATGATCCGCCGCAATGTGTACACGGAAGGCGTACTGCGCGTGGAATATGAGCTGACACCGATCGGAGAGAAATTCAGAACAGTATTGCAGTCGATCGAAAAATGGGGGAATGAATATATCACTTATCTGAAAGCAAAGAATGCATCAACAGATAATGAATAAAGAGTTATGGAGAATAAAAATGTTCATTTTCGATTACATATTCTGATTCTTTGCTGAATGCAGTATATCCGGCTCTTCAAGATTGATCATGCATTCAAGGATTATTCTCAATATTATTTTATCAAGGGAGCCTTAAACACAACTATGGGTAAATTTTACTTCGTCCGGCACGGCCAGACAGTATGGAACGTTGAAAATAAGATCTGCGGCGCAACAGACAGTCCCCTGACAGAGCTGGGGCATGAGCAGGCCAGAGAGACAGGAAGAATCCTGAAGCTGAAGATGGATGCCGGAGAAATCACCATCGATGAAATCCTGACATCACCGCTCAGCCGTGCCTATGATACGGCAAAGGAAATTTCTGTGATGACCGGTGTGCCGATGCGGATCGAGCAAAGGCTCATTGAACAGAATTTCGGCAAATGGGAGGGAACCGCCCGAGACGGAAAAGAGTTTGCCAGAGCAAAGCAGAACTTCTGTGACAGCTTTGACGGCGGCGAATCCATGATGCGAATGGCACAGCGCATCTACAATCTGATTGATGATCTGAAAAGGGATCCGGAGAAGACATATCTGCTCGTTGCACACAACGGCATTTCCAGAATTATCGAGTCATATTTTCATGACATGACGAACGAGGAGTTCGCTTCATTCGGTATCCGCAATGCGCAAGTGCGGGAATATGATTTCTGATGCCTTTATCCGTTCAGTTGTCTCGAAAATCAGCAGATTGCAGATAAGTTGTGCAGAATTGAAATTGTATGTGCACAGTGGATTTCAGAGGTATGCAATGATTATCAACACAGGAAGCCGAACGGATATCCCAGCCTTCTTTTCGGACTGGTTCTATAACCGCATTCGCGAGAGATATGCCCTTGTCAGGAACCCATATAATCCGGTCTCCGTGACAAAATACAGGTTGGACCCGTCAGTTGTGGATGTCATCTCTTTTTGCACAAAAAATCCAATTCCTATGCTGAACAGGATCCATGAACTGGACGCATTCCGCACTTTCTTCATGGTGACCATCACTCCTTACGGGACGGAGATAGAGCCGCATGTTCCGGAAAAGAAGAAGGTTATGAAGGCCTTTGCTGCTCTTTCCCGTTACGCCGGCCGAAGGAGTGTCATCTGGAGGTACGATCCGGTCTTTATTTTCGGAAAATATACGGTTGATTTCCACAAACGGACATTCGCTGAGATGGCTGGGAAATTAAAGCCCTATACCGATCAGTGTGTAGTGAGCTTCCTTGATCTGTATGAAAAGACAAAGCGCAATTTTCCAGAGGCATCGGCAGTTCTGATGTCCGTACAGAATGAGCTGATCGATTCTTTCAATATGACCGCTGAAAGGCTGGGTATGCAGATTCACCTGTGTCTGGAAGACAGATCCCTTGTCAGAAGCCATGTGGATGCAGAAGGGTGTTTTTCTAAGAAGGTCATTGAAAATGCCATAGGAAAGAGACTTCTCGTGCCAACCCATTCCCCTGCACGGCAGGGGTGTTCCTGTCTCCTTGGCGCTGATATTGGCGAGTACAACACCTGCGGACACGGCTGCCTTTATTGCTATGCCAACTACGACCAATCCGCTGTTCTCCATAATATGAGTCAGCATGATCCTTCGTCTCCGCTGTTAATCGGACATCTCACAGAGCATGATATTGTACACACTGCCAAACAGGCGTCCTGGATTGACAGACAGATGAGCATCTTTGACCTTCTCTAGAGCTCCCTCCACACAGCAAAATGATCGTAGATGTAGAACATTAAACATTGATCCTGTGGAATCACGATTGGAAAAGTCGCGGGTAGAAAGATTCTTATACCGGCTCTACGTGGCCCGAAGAGGTACTCATTTTTCAGAATCAATCTGAGAAGGGGTGCCTCTTTTTATATGCGCGCCGGCTTCTAGGTATGCGTGATGGGAGGAAAAGAATATGAGCAAAGTAATCGCAGTAGCAAATACAGTGCTAGTGATGACAGAAAAAGCCGCCTGTTTCAGCAGGCGGCTTGACTGTAATTATGTCAGCAGGTTGTCAAGATCACGCTTGGCGTACAGAGCACGGCGAATTTCCATTGTGTCGCCAATGACAACATAGAATATTGAAAAGTTTCTTACATTGATTCGGTAGTAAGGATGAGGCCTGGTTTTCGATGACGGATAGGGTGCGAAAGCAAGCGGAGTCTCAAGCCGTTTATTGATCGCAATCTCAATATCATCAATCAGACGGAGAGCAGCATCAGGATTATGCAGATGGTTCGCAATATAATCTGTGATCTCATCCAGGTCTTCCTCAAAGAGGGGAAGGAAAGACAGATTATACTTTTGCGTGCTCATTGATTCTTCTCCTTGCTCTGCCGAAAACATCTGAAGCAGAATACCGAACGGTAGTTTGTTCGGCAGCGGCATCAGCCTCATCCAGTTTCTGCTCGATGTTATCTGTGAGTTCGGAGTATTGTTCAATGCTCATGAGCACCATCGTTCCATAACCATTCTTTGTAAGAAACACAGGCGCGTTGGAATTAGTAACTGTTTCCTCAATCTCTGGAAACTTATTTCTGAGATCTGAGACAGGACGAATGTTGATCATAGTGGCACCTCCTTTATAACACTACATTATCATTATTTTATCAGAATCACAATAAAAAACTAAAAGCCAATGGGGCAGATGTCAGAGAAAAATTCATTCTCTGGCATCTGCATTTTTTAAGGAGAATCTGATGGCAAGAAAATCAAGGTACATGGGGTATAAGAACGCAGCGAGAACTATGAGAAATGCACCAGAAGTACCGAAGCGGGGAACCGCGCACGAATCAATCCGCCAGCGGCTCCGGTACTGGTTCGGAGAACAGCGGAAATCAGACGGGAAGCGATACGGAGAATTCTGGGAAACCGGATTCAGGAGAGAATACAGCGTCACCGGAGTCAACTGCGAATCTCGTTGATGAGACGAAAACGAAGCTGACGGAGATGAATTCTCTCGGCTGGTGGCTTCCGATCGTCTATGAGGAGGGCTATACCACAGAAAATACGGTCGTCACGGTCGACGGCGTAGACGTGACCAGTGCACTGACGAAAGTGACGGATGATGGAAGCATTGGCAAACTCGCACTGCAGCGCACGCCGGGGACGATCCGCATCCGCAGTACAGAAGATGCCGATAAGTACGAGACGATCGCTCTGAGTGAAGCGACGACGGAAACGGAAAATACGGACGCGAATGATAAGACCGAGGACGGCGCATGCAAGCTACGCACCGGACGCCATCATGAAGGAAGATGAGAGCGGTACGGTGTCTATTATGTTTAATTACAACACGGAGGACGAGAAGACCTGGTTTGATGGCATCGAGAAGCTCGCGCTGGTGTCCTATGACGAGCAGAAGAGGACGCTCAATGCGGATCTTCAGTTCGACATGAAGAAGAACGTTCTGCATGGCAAGGGCCATGTCGGTGAGCTGGAGATTCCGATGGGACAGACGAATTTTCGGAACAATGGTCGCTATTATGTACGCGTGACGTCGAGTGCAGGCGAGACCACGCTGGTTCCGATCCATGTGGTCAATGAGAAGAAGCCGAAGCTTACACTGAAGGAGACCGCGCAGTCCGGAAAGAATCTGCATTTTGCGGTCAGTGATCTCGTATATGGCATCACTTCGCCAGTGGAGCGTGTCACCCTGAAGACGCCGAATGGCGACATCGAGGAGCTTCAGAAATTTGATGACTGGTATCTGCTGAGTCAGGATCTGTTTGTACTTTACAACGATAAGACAGATCATCTTGCGACGAAGGGAAAGTATACACTGACGATTTATGCAAACGGATTCCAGACCTTCTCGAAGAATGACTGGGATGATTATGTAGACCAGTGCGAAGATGAAAAGACGGAAAATGACCGTATGCTTCCGTATGCGGAATACTGTGAGCGTGGAGAAATCTATGCGAGCCGTCCGGCCGCTGCAAAGGAAGTGCTTGAGGATGGCCTATTAGGTGACATCCAGCAGAGCAGTAGCTTCATTCCGAAGGACGATACCGAGCATGGTACGGAAACCGATCTCAGCCTGAAGGCACAGTATGATGAAGATGCAGAAGTATTTACCGCAACGAAGGATGATGCCGAAAAGTACTATGCTGATGCGACCTTTGAGCTTGAAGGAAGCGGAAGAAGAGACACCGGATGAGACGAGTATCGATATCCGCGTTCGGGCTATACGAAAGGAAAACGGATTTTTCACCAGTGGATATGTCATTCAGTTCAGCTACGACGATGGAGGCGGCATCACTGGATCCGATCTCGAAAAAGCACTGGAAACGTATGTAAAGAGTATTGATTGCGTTACGGTCGGCACGACCGAGTATTCGGCAGCTTCATCTAGCTTCAGCTTCGGAGACGATACGTTCTTACCATTTACCTATGACAGTACCTATGGAAGCCAGAAGGACAGCCTTCTTCTTTCGTTCAGCGGCTTTGATAAGAATGGTGATACCAGCGTCGCCATCAGCGCAGGAGAGAGTTATCCGGAAATTGAATTTGTAATCGATCAGAACGGAAAGCTGAAACAGGCGGCGACGTCTGAAAACACCGGTTCTGAGGAAGTGAAGGCATCGGATGAAGAAGCTGTTTCTGAAGGAGATGTACTTGCGGCCGATGACACGGTAATCTCCAGAAAAGCAGATACAGAGGTGAATACAGCGGCAAAGACAGAGGTAAATGCAGAGGCTGAGGAAAGAGAGACAGGTACTGCGATGAAGACCGAAACCTCAGATGACGCAAATGACGCAGAGGACGAGGGGCAGGAGGAAGATGAAAAGAAAGCGCCTTCAGATGATGCTGAGCAGAAAGATGAAATGATTGCGTCTTCAGCTAAGACGGAGCAGAAGGATGCGAATCCAGAAAACTGAATAAGAATCAGAACCAACACCATCTGGCCTCCCGGAGAAATCCGGGAGGTTTTTATGTAAATTCCTTACCATCGACAGCATCATTTCGTCGTGGGAATGTCCAGATTTCTTCGCACTCGGTGATAAACGCGTGCTGATCTGTTCTCCGCAGGATATGAAGGCGCAGAAGTATGAATTCCATAACGGTCATAATTCTGTATACTTCCTCGGTGATTATGATACAGAAACACATACGTTCGTAAAAGAGGAGGCACGTCCACTGGATTACGGTATGGATTTCTATGCCCCACAGACGACAGAGCTTCCGGATGGTCGTCGTATCATGATTGCATGGATGAAATCCAGTGGCTGAGTGGAGAGCAGGACTTCGATGCAGGTGTTCGCTGGATTCGAGCGCGTTTTTCGATTCCACTGATTCTGGTTTCGATGGGAAGAGATGGAAGCCGTGCGTACTATCAGGATAAAATCGTAGAGGTGAAGCCTTTCCTTCAGCCGACGACGATCGAAACCACCGGTGCCGGTGACACCTTCTGTGCCTGTGTACTGCACTATATCCTGTTGCATGGATTACAGGAGTTAACAGAAACGGATCTCTGGGTGATGCTTCGTTACGCAAATGCGGCAGCATCCATCATCACGACACGAAAGGGCGCACTTCGTGTGATGCCGAAGCCAGAGGAAATCAAGCAGCTTCTGGATAATGCAGCGCTTTAATCACATACCATAAAACATCTGGCCATGCCGTAGTGATGCTACGGCATGGCTTTTCTGATGGAAGCAGGCATATGAAGCGGTGCTTTTTATGTACCGAAAAATAAACGGAAATCCTCTTCACAAAGATTTGAAAAACTGATATAAACAGGAATGTTTGCGTTCATTTCGGGTTATAGCTGAGAGGAATTCATGATGAAAAAGGCAATCAATATGACGGAGGGGCCACTGGCGAAGCAGATTCTCTTCGTGAGTCTGCCACTCGTGATGTCGAACCTGCTTCAGGTGCTGTTTAATATATCGGATGTTGCGATCGTCGGACGCTTCGCGGGCTCGACTGCACTCGGATCGGTAGGCTCGACGAGCATCTTCGTTACACTGTTTACAGGATTTCTGATCGGTCTCGGTGGTGGCATCAATGTGCTGGTTGCGCGCTATTACGGTGCCGGTCGTGCGAAAGACGTGAAAAAGACGGTCGGGTCGTCACTGATCATCAGCCTGATTGCCGGTGTGATCCTCCTGCTCGTCGGACTCTTCGGGTCGCCTGCATTGCTCAAAACCATCAACACGAAGCCGGATCTGCTTCCGGGTGCGGTCATGTACCTCCGGGTCTACTTCCTGGGTATGCCGGCGCTTGCACTGTACAATTACGGTAATGCGGTCTTCAGTGCGATCGGTGATACGAAGAAGCCGCTGATCTTCCTCGCGATCGCGGGCGTGCTGAATGTGATTCTGAATCTGTTCTTCGTCATCGTGTGTCATCTGAGCGTGGTCGGTGTCGCACTTGCGAGTGCGATTTCACAGTGTGTTTCCGCGGGACTGATCCTTCATGCCCTGACGAAGGTGCAGGACAGCTATGCGCTCCACCTGCGGGAGGTGAAGTTCGATCGGACGATCGGGCAGCGTGTGCTGATGCTCGGTGTGCCGGCGGGGCTTCAGAACGCCGTGTTCGCCTTCGCAAATCTGTTCATCCAGGCAGGCGTCAACTCCTTCGATTCGCTGATGGTAAAGGGGAACTCTGCGGCGGCCAATGCAGACAACCTGATCTATGATGCCATGGCCGCCTTCTATATGGCCTGCGCAAGCTTTATGAGCCAGAACTACGGTGCAGGCAAGGTCGATCGCGTGAAAAAGAGCTTCTACATCAGCCTGGCGTATTCCTTCGCCATCGGCCTCGTGCTCGGTGGCAGCCTGCTGCTGTTCGGACGCGAGTTCCTCGCACTGTTTACGACAGAGCCAGCCGTCATCGATGCCGGTATGTACCGAATCGGTGTCATGGGACTCGCCTACTGCATTTCGGCCTTTATGGACTGCACCATCGCCGCCTGCCGCGGCCTCGGTGAGACGGTCGTGCCGACCATCCTCGTCGTGCTCGGCTCCTGTGTGTTCCGTGTGATCTGGGTATATACGATCTTTGCCTACTTCCATACGATCCCGTCCCTGTACCTCCTGTATCCATTCTCCTGGGGACTGACGGCCATCGCAGAAATCATCTATTTCGTCCGCATCTATAAAAAAGCGATGCGGGTCTATCAGCATTAATAGAGAATTGACGAGAGTCGTCCGGACCGTCCCGGGCGGCTCTTTTTCTGTCTTAAGAATTTCGTAAGGGGGTCTGACCCCATAAACTTCAGTTTAGAATCTGTTTAGAAAAATTTAATGGGGTCAGACCCCATTAAATTTCGAGGGGGCAAGAATTAAATATTCATCTGGAAATGACATTCTTAAGAGTTATGCCGATGAAAACCGGGTGGAATGAGAAAAGGCGCTTTGGAAAAGTGACGAAATTACGTAAGTGTAAGCACTTTATGTGACAAATCTGTCATAAACATCGGCAAAATGATGGACAAATTCTAAAGAAATTGTTAAAATACTATAAAGTTAAGAATTTCACAATTCATAATAATTTAAAAATACACAAAATTCGTGATGTTAAAGCCTGCTTGATCGAGGCTTTTTTTGAGCAGTAAGAAAGGATGCGATACAAATGAAGGAATTTTCTTATGTGATTAAGGATGAGATCGGACTGCATGCGAGACCAGCCGGATTACTGGTGAAGGAAGTGAAAAAGTTCGAGAGTGCGGTGACGCTTTCCTGCAAGGGAAAGACCGCAGCTGCCGGAAAGCTGATCGCCATCATGAGCATGGGCGTCAAGCAGGGCGATGAGGTGAACGTGCAGGTCGAGGGTCCGGATGAGGATGCTGCGTTCGAAGCGGTGGAAAAGTTTTTCCAGAATAATCTGTAATTCATCGATCGATATAGAATCTGAGAGGACAGAAAATGGAAAAGTACATCGGAAAGTCCGTTTATAAGGGAACGGCGATCGGTCCGATCAATGTTTTGAAGAAGCGTGATGGCATCGTGAAGCGCCAGCATATCGAGGATGTCGCGGCAGAGCTCGAGCGTCTCGAAGCAGCGAAGGCGCAGGCACAGACCCAGCTGGGCGCGCTCTATGAGAAGGCGCTCCAGGAGGTCGGTGAGGTAAATGCGCAGATCTTCGAGGTGCATCAGATGATGCTCGAGGATGAGGACTACCAGGATGCGATCCACTCGATGATCGAGACGGAGGAGGTCAATGCGGAGTACGCGGTGGCGGTCACTGGCGATAACTTCGCCGAGATCTTCGCGAATATGGACGATGAGTACATGCAGGCGCGTTCCGCGGATGTGAAGGATATCTCGAATCGTCTGATCCGGAACCTGAGTGGTGAGGAGGAGCTCGACTGGGCGCATATGGAACCGTCCATCATCGTGGCAGATGACCTGACACCGAGTGAAACGGTGCAGATGGATAAGCGTAAGATCCTCGCGTTCGTCACCGTCCATGGCTCGACGAACTCCCATACCGCGATCCTCGCGCGTATGATGAATATCCCGGCGCTGATCGGTGTGCCGGTGGAGCTCGACCGTCTCCACTCCGGTACGATGGGTATCGTCGATGGCAAGGATGCCGTGTTCTGCGTGGATCCGGATGAGGCAGCCATCGCTGCTGCACGCGAGATGCAGGCGAGGGCGGCAGAGCAGAAGCGGCTGCTTGCAAACTACAAGGGACGTCCTTCAGTGACGAAGAGCGGCCGTAAAGTAAATGTATATGCGAACATCGGCAGTGTTTCGGATGTAGCATATGTACAGGAAAATGACGCGGAGGGGATCGGCCTGTTCCGGAGTGAGTTCCTGTATCTCGGAAAGACGGCGCTGCCGGACGAAAATGAGCAGTTTAATGCATACCGCCAGGTACTGCAGACGATGGGCGGAAAGAAGGTCATCATCCGAACGCTCGATATCGGTGCGGATAAGAATGTCGATTACCTCGGACTCGGAAAGGAAGATAACCCGGCGATGGGCTATCGTGCGATTCGTATCTGTCTGAAGCAGCCGGAGGTGTTTAAGACACAGCTTCGTGCACTTCTTCGTGCGGCGAAGTATGGAAATCTCGCCATCATGTATCCGATGATCATCTCGACGGACGAGGTGCTTCGGATCAGGGAAATCGTCGCGGAGGTGGCCGCGGAGCTCGAGCGGGAGCAAATCCCGTATGCGATTCCGGAGCAGGGGATCATGATCGAGACCCCGGCAGCGGTGATGATGAGTGCAGAGCTTGCAGAGCTCGTCGACTTCTTCAGTATCGGCACCAACGACCTCACGCAGTACACACTTGCGATTGATCGCCAGAATGAGAAGCTGGACGATTTCTATAATCCACATCATGAGGCGGTTCTTCGGATGATTCAGATGACCATCGATGGCGCGCATAAGGCGGGCAAGTGGGTCGGCATCTGCGGCGAGCTCGGCGCAGATACGACGCTGACGGAGCGCTTCGTCGAGATGGGAATCGATGAGCTGAGCGTCGCACCATCCATGGTGCTCAGCGTGCGCAGTAAGATTTGTGAGATGGAGTAAGGGAGTAGAAATCATGAGAATTTATAGAGCGAAGGACTATCTGGACATGAGCCGTAAGGCCGCAAACATCGTTTCTGCACAGGTGATTATGAAGCCGGACTGTGTACTCGGCCTCGCGACCGGATCCACACCGATCGGCTTATACAAGCAGCTGGTGGAGTGGTATCAGAAGGGTGATCTCGATTTCTCCGAGGTTCGCACCGTGAACCTCGACGAGTATAAGGGGCTGACACGTGACAACGACCAGAGCTACTACTACTTCATGCATGAGAATCTGTTCGATCATGTGAATCTCCCGGTGGAGAGCACACATCTTCCGAACGGCATGGAGATGGATTCCGAGAAGGAGTGCAAGCGCTACTCCGCACTCATTAAGTCCATGGGCGGTATCGATCTGCAGCTCCTCGGCATCGGCCATAACGGACATATCGGTTTCAACGAGCCAGATGAGGCCTTCGATTCGGATGTGCACTGCGTAAATCTTACCGAGTCGACGATCGAAGCCAACAAGCGTTTCTTCGCTTCTGCGGACGACGTTCCGAAGCAGGCATACACGATGGGCATCAAGACCATCATGCAGGCGAAGAAGATCCTCATCGTGGCAAGCGGCGAGGACAAGGCACAGATCGTGCACGATGCGTTCTTCGGTCCGATCACACCGAAGGTTCCGGCATCTGTTTTACAGCTCCATAATGATGTAACCCTCGTTGCGGATGAGGCAGCGCTCAGCAAGGTCGAGCTGTAAAGCACAGAAGAGGGGAGCTGAAAACTATGCTTATAAAGGGTGCAAAGGTATATACAGCGGAGCATCGCTTCGAAACGAAGGATGTCGCTGTGGCCGGTGGCCGATTCACTGCGCAGGGCGGAGATGAGCGGGTGGTCAATGCAGACGGCCTCTACATGATCCCGGGCCTCGTGGATATACACTTCCACGGGTGCATGGGCGCAGATATGTGCGATGGCACGGAAGAGGCGCTGGATGTGATCACGAAGTATGAGGCTTCGATCGGTGTCACGTCCGTGTGTCCGGCGACGATGACCATCGCAAAGGATGAGCTTCTCAAGGTGATGCAGAACGCGGGCGCATATACGTATAAGCGTGGTGCGCATCTCGTCGGTATCAATATGGAGGGACCGTTTATCAGTGCCGCGAAGAAGGGGGCACAGGCTGCGGAGAATATCCTTCGCTGCGACGTGGAGCTCTTCCGACAGCTGCAGAGTGCGGCGAAGGGGCTCATCAAGCTCGTAGATATCGCACCGGAGGAACCGGGCGCGATCGACTTCATCGATCAGGTGAAGGGCGAGGTGGTGGTTTCCATCGCGCATACCATGGCTGATTATGAAGCTGCGAAAACCGCCATCGCGCATGGTGCGTCGCATGTAACACATCTTTACAATGCGATGCCGCCACTCAACCACCGGAATCCGGGCGTGATCGGTGCCGCACGGGATGCGGAGAACGTCCATCCGGAGCTGATCTGTGATGGCGTACATATTCATCCGTCTGTGATCCGTGCGACCTTCGCGATGTTCGGTGCGAAGCGGATGATCCTCATCAGTGACAGCATGCGGGCGACGGGCCTCGAGGATGGTGAGTATACCCTCGGTGGGCAGCCAGTCACTGTGCGGGGCAATCGTGCGACACTGCATGATGGCACGATCGCAGGCTCCGCGACGAATCTGATGGATTGTGTCCGTTTCTGTGTGAAGACCGTCGGCCTTCCGCTGGAGGATGCCATCATGTGCGCAACGGAGAATCCGGCCAGAGAGATCGGTATATACGGTGAGGTCGGAAGCATTGAAACAGGAAAGAAGGCGGACTTCGTGCTGCTGGATAAGGATTTAAATCTTGTAAGTGTCTATATCGACGGAGAGGAGATTTGACAGATGTTCGGACTTTTTAAGAGTAAGGAAAAGGGAAGCATCCTCCACTCACCGTGTAATGGAAAGGTGGTTCCGATCACAGAGGTACCGGATCCGACCTTTGCAGAGAAGATACTCGGTGATGGATTTGCGGTGATTCCGGCAGAGGGTAAGGTATATGCACCGGCCGATGGCGAGATCACCATGGTGTTTGACACACTGCATGCGGTGACGATGACCACGACACAGGGCGTCGAGGTCCTGATTCATATCGGACTCGACACGGTAAACCTGAAGGGCGAGCCGTTCACTGCGCATGTGAAGGCCGGGGATAAGGTGAAGCAGGGAGATCTTCTGATGGATGTGGATCTCGGGAAGATTCAGGCGGCCGGCTTAAACATCATCACACCGGTGCTGATCTGCAATACCGATGATTATAAGGAAATCAGCCTGCAGAAGCAGGGCGAGGTCACACTCGCGGACAGCGTGCTGAAGATTTCCTGATAAGTGTTTAATTTCGAACCTGATTGGAGTAATCCAATTTAGTATATTTTTCTTAAGGAGGGGAAATATGAAGTTTCTTCAAAAGTTGGGTAAAGCGTTAATGCTCCCAGTAGCTGTGCTGCCGATCTGTGGTATCCTGATGGGTATCGGATATCTGCTCTGTCCTGCAACCATGCAGGGTGGTGATATCCAGGGTGCAGCCAACCTGATCGGTCTGTTCCTCGTAAAGGCAGGTGGTGCCTTAATCGATAACATGGCGATCCTTTTCGCAATCGGCGTCGGCGTCGGTATGTCAGATAAGAATGATGGTACCGGTGGAATCGCTGCGCTTGCTTCCTGGCTCATGCTCACTACACTCCTTTCTACAGGATTTGTGACGACCCTGATGCCGTCGATCGCAGAGAGCGAAGTCAAGACCATCGCGTTCAACAAGATTGCAAACCCGTTCATCGGTATCCTCGCCGGTGTGATCGGTTCTACCTGCTACAATAAGTTCAAGGGCACGAAGCTTCCGGACTGGCTCGCTTTCTTCAGTGGTAAGCGTTGCGTAGCGATCGTTGCAGGTGTGGTTTCCATCATCGTATCCGCCGTTCTTCTGTTCGTATGGCCGCTGTTCTTCGGTTTACTCGTAAGCATCGGTGATGCAATCGCGAAGATGGGTGTTGTAGGTGCAGGTATCTATGCATTCCTGAACCGTCTCCTCATCCCGACCGGATTACACCATGCGCTCAACAACGTATTCTGGTTTGATACGATCGGTCTCGGTGATCTTTCTCACTTCTGGGCTGGTGAGACATCTGCAGATGTTTCCTGGAGCCTTGGTATGTACATGTCCGGATTCTTCCCATGTATGATGTTCGGTATTCCGGGTGCTGCACTTGCGATGGTACTGTGCGCGAAGCCTGAGAAGAAGGCTGCCACCATCGGTATCTTACTTTCTGCCGCTGTATGTTCCTTCATCTGTGGCGTTACCGAGCCGTTCGAGTTTGCATTCATGTTCCTCGCACCGGGTCTCTACCTGATCTACGCTGCACTGTATGGCGTATTCACGATCGTTACCGTAGCCCTCGGCTTCCGTGCTGGTTTCTCATTCTCAGCAGGTGCGATGGATCTCCTCTTCTCCGCTTCCCTTCCGGCAGCTGCGAAGACATGGCTGATCATCCCGCTGGGCATCGCTGCATTCCTTGTTTTCTACTTCGTATTCCTGTTTGCGATCAAGAAGTTTGATATCAAGACTCCGGGTCGTGAGGATGATGATGTAGAGGCTGAGAAGAACGTTCAGCTCGCTAGTGATGACTTCACTGCGATTGCAAAGCAGATCCTCGCAGGCTGCGGCGGCAAGGAGAACATCGCAAGCATCGACAACTGTGTCACCAGACTGAGACTTGAGGTGAAGGATATGACCCAGGTTGACGACAAGGCCATCAAGGCTGCAGGCGTTGCCGGTGTCATCAAGCCTGGTAAGACCTCAGTTCAGGTGATCGTCGGCACGAAGGTTCAGTTCGTAGCAGATGCGTTCTCTGAGCTTTGCAAGTAAGCTGAGAACAGGATGAAGTGTTTCGGGATACACTGAAAATCCCACTTTTATGAAAAGCGAAGGGACTGCCGCACGTTATGTGCGGCAGTTTTTCTATGTCCTCTGGCCTTCCTCGCTGCAGACAATTTGAATGTTCAGGTGCTGCCCGGACTAAAAATACTAAAAAAAGAGGAAAGGTTCGGAAAACAGGAGAGGTTTATGGTAGTATAGGGGGCATGAATGTAATCGATGAAATCAAGAAGGAATTTGAAATTCCGGGGGCGTTTGAGAGCTGGGCGCTGTACCGCGAACAGGTGACGGATCTTATTCTGGCAAGTGTTTCACAGCCAGATTTGCTGCAGGAGGCTTCGCCGCAGACCTCGATTCAGGACGTGGAGTGTTCACGGCGGCCAATGCCTACATCGGGCACGAAGGCGACAGGCTCTATCGCGCTGTTCGGGATCGGGCCGGCGAATGACATCGACCTCCGGCGTTTGAGTGAGCGTTTCGAGCGGATCACGCTGATCGATCTGGATCGTGAGGGTATGGAGAGAGGGCTCGTGCGTTATGGGCTGCAGCATTGTCCGAAGGTGGCGCTGTGGGATACTTCCCTTTCTGGGGTGACGATGGAGGATGTGGCGGCTTTTTTCGAGACGCTGTATGATCAGGTGGTGCGAAGCGGTCGAGCGCTTACGGAGGCGGCGTTTATGGAGATGTCGCAGGCGGTGCTGGAGCAGATCCAGCGGAAGGTGTTTGCGACTCGGGAGGTGCTACGGGCGAGGCTTCCGAAGGAGCACTACGATATGGTCGTCAGTGTGGGACTGCACAGTCAGTTCTGGAGTATCCTGAGCTACAGCTGGCTGACGCTCGCGGGGAATGTAGAGGAGCAGATCCTCGGACATGCGATGAATCATGATCCGTTTTTCGAGGCGCTGCGGGCGATCGACGATCAGTTTATCCCGGTGCTGAACGAGGTGATGCTGTCGATGGGCGACCGGGCGATCATCGCGGTCGAGGAGGATGAGGCGCACCCGGTCGAGGGCGCGTTTCAGTCGATGCAGGATATACGGCAGCGCTATCCCGATGTGCAGGAGAAACGGCTTCACTGGCCATTCCGGCCGGAGGAAGGGAAGAGCTACGAGATGCTTTTTCAGATCATCGGACAGACAGAGGTCGAGCACTGAAGTACCGCTCCCGGAGCCGCGGCCAGTGCATGGATGCACTGGGAAATGATCTGAATGATGATTAGATAGGAAGGAAATCCGGAGGCCGAAAACAGGTCGCCAAAGAAAGAAAGGAAATCCGGAGGCCGAAAACAGGCCGCCAAAGAAAGAAAGGAAATTCGGAGGCTGTATGCAGGCATCCGATGGGGAGAAATATGCAGGAAACAGTAAAGAAGAAGAGAAATATCATCGTGATCGCAGTCATCGCGGCGATCATCGTCATCAGCTTCGTCGCGATGCTCGTGATTCGAAAGACCAGTGGTCCGCGGCTCGATGTCGTGGTGCAGTACGGCGATCAGGAGATCCTGCGTGTGCCGCTCTCGAAGGATGCGATGTATAAGATCGAGGATGGGCGGGCCATCGAGGTGCCGAAGGATACGACACTTGCGTCACTTGGTGAGGAGGCGTATCCATCGCAGCATGATGTGAATCTGCTGGAAATCAAGGATGGTGAGGTATGGGTGCCGGAATCGAACTGCTCGAACCAGGTATGTGTATCGATCGGAAAGCTCAGTGGTTCGGACTACGATTTCCCGATCACCTGCCTGCCGCACGGGATCATCGTCGTGATTGAATAGGGCACCGAGGGCCGGAAACAGAAGCGGAGTATGGCTTCTGTTTCCGGCTTTTCTGCATCTTTTCTATACAACATGTTGTATGGTTGTATCCGATATGATAAAATATTATCGGTTTTTTGTAGTACGTGAAAGAAGGAGGGACTATGAAAAAAATCGTAAGTGGTGCGATGGCGCTTTGCCTCGTCGCATCGATGACGGCATGCTCAACCGGAAAGCCTGCAGAGACGACAGCGGCTGCTACGGAAGCTGCGAAGCAGTATGTGGCAGGCACCTACTCGGCATCCGAGGAGGGCTTCGCCGGTAAGGTGACGGTCACCATCACGACCAGTGAGTCGGAGATCACAGATGTAAAGGTCGAGGGACCGAATGAGACCCCGGACAAGGGTGGCGCTGCGATGGAAAAGCTGCAGGGCGAGCTTCTGAAGGCGCAGTCCGCAGAGGTGGACGCGGTCAGTGGTTCGACCGTGACCAGTGACGCCGTAAAGCAGGCGATGGCCGCTGCCATTGAAAAGGCGAAGAGTGGTGATGCGTCCACCGGCTCCGATGAAGCGCTTGCATTCACCGCAGGTACCTATACAGGAACCGGTGTGGGCTATAACGGCCCGACGACCGTGGAGGTTACCTTCGATGACAGTAAGATCACGGATATCAAGATCGTGGATACGAAGGAGACCGCTCATGTAGGTGATACCGCGTTCGAGGTACTCATCCCGCAGATGATCGAGGCAAACGGTACCGGCGTCGATGCCGTGTCCGGTGCGACCTTCTCCTCGAAGGCACTGAAGACCGCAGTCAATGATGCTGCAGAGCAGGCTGGTGCGACCAACCTCGATGCGTTTAAGGCAAACACCCTCGAGGTAAAGGCGCAGGATCCGATCGAGGATACCTGGGATGTGGTTGTTGTCGGTGGCGGCGGAGCCGGTATGGCGGCAGCTGCACAGGCAGCACAGAACGGCGAGAGCGTACTCGTGATCGAGAAGAACGTCGAGGTCGGTGGTAATACCCTCGTATCCGGCGGTCAGTACCAGTCTGTGATGCCGTATCTCGTATGGGATCCAGAGAATCCGGATGCGACGACCGGTATCGGCTTCGATGGCAATGAGTACAACAAGGTGAAGTCCGTACAGGGCTGTATCGATGAGCTGAAGACCATCTACAACTGGTCCGAGGAGCCATTCGATGAGGATTACTACGATACACACGAGTATGTAGCCGGTGATATCGAGGAGCTTTCGAAGCACGGTGTCGTTGCTGAGTATCTCCCGACTCTCCAGGCGCTCAAGAAGGAAATCAAGGCATACCTCGACTGGGCACAGCCGAAGCTCGACGCCGGCACACCGGAGTCCGATCTCACCCTGTTCTCAACGGTAAACCTTCACATCTTCCAGAGCTACTATGGCGGCCTTCGTCAGAGCGCGGATAAGTCCAGCTGGATCTGGGGCGATGTCGATCTCGTTTCCCAGTTCATCAAGGATGGTCAGGATCTGAAGCCATGGCTCGAGTCGATGGGTTCGACCTTCGTCGAAGATACACAGCCGACCCTGATCGGTGCCCTCTGGTACAGAGAGAACCAGTTTATCGGTGCCAATGTTGATACCGATGGTGATGGACAGACCGAGGAGTATGATGGCAGATGGGGCACCTACTTCGTAGCTCCGATGACCTCCTTCCTGAACGCAAACGAGCACAATAAGATCATGACACGTACCACCGCCGAGGAGCTGATCCAGGAGGATGGCCGTGTAACGGGTGTGAAGGCGACGATGTATGATGGTACACCGGTCACTGCACATGCGAAGAAGGGTGTCGTTCTCGCAACCGGTGGTTATGCAGCGAACATCGCAAAGGTCGTAGAGACCAACGAGTACTGGGATCCGGAGTATCTCAATGATAAGACCGAGACCACAAACCGCAGCTCGCTGCAGGGCGACGGTATCACGATGGCCGAGGCTGTCGGCGCCGCAACGACCGGTATGGGCTATACACAGCTGATGCCGATCTCCTGGGTAGACAACGGTGACCTCGCATTCGGCGGCGGTGACTATGCTGTTTACATCAACCCGACGACGGGCAAGCGTTTCGTAGATGAGACCTCTGAGCGTGATGTTCTGTCTCTCGGCGAGTTCAGAAACGGTATCGAGTGGAACGGCCATAAGGGCGTCTTCATCGAGATCGCCAATGCAGCGACCCCGATTCCTGGACCATATCCGTACAAGGATGAGGATGTCGAGGGTCGTCAGTATGTCAGAACCATCGGCGAGATCGCAGATGTGCTGAAGGCAGAGGGCTTCGACACGGATGTCGAGACCATCAAGGCGACCATCGAGGATTACGATCAGGCGATCATCAATGGCACACAGCCACAGGATGTCAGCAAGAAGCAGTTCTCTGCACTGATCGGCGACTGCGAGAAGAACGAGGACGGCTCCTACAAGGCCGACACCTATAACCTCGACGATGCAAAGCTTCGTATCCGCTTCCTCGCTCCGTCGACCCACCATACGATGGGCGGTATCCACGTAGACGTGAAGCGTCACGTACTCGATGCAGACGAGAAGCCGATCGCGGGTCTCTATGCAGCCGGTGAGGTGACTGGTGGTATCCACGGTGGTAACCGTCTCGGCGGTAACGCGATCACGGAGATCTTCGTTTCCGGTCGTACCGCAGCAAACGCTATCAGCGAGGATAACTAATCTGCTGAATGCAGGAAACGATTCTGCGGATCGTCCACGGGGATGGATGGCAGAATGAACAGAAACAGAATATGAAACGATTCAGCCGGCGGTCCTCCGGGCAGCTGGCTGAACAGCTACAAAATACCATGCATGGGCCGCTCCGAAAGGGGCGGCCTTCTTGATTATTCCGCGCATCCATACTATGATGAAGGCTACATTTGTTTTTCGGTAACAGTTCAGCGCTGCCGCCCCTCCGGGGCTCCTGCCTGAACGGTTACATTATTTGAGGTGAGTAGATGAAATGTCCGAAATGTGGTGCTGAGATATCAGATTATGCAAGGCACTGTCCAGCGTGCGGCACGCCGATCGTGAAGATCCGGCCGAAGCGTGTCTGCACGAAATGCGGCGCAGAGGTGCCGGATGATGCGACGGTATGTCCTGGCTGTGGCCGGCCTGTGAAGCGTCGTGAACACCAGCAGCCGCACGGTGCCAATGCAGGCGGCGCGAACGCAGGTGGCGCTGCAGCGATGCATGGCAGCGGCTTTATGGCGCGCATCCGTCAGAGCTGGGTGCGTGATAAGTACGCATGGCTGCAGGCGGTGCTCCCGATCGTACTCGCCTTTCTGTATCATATCAATCTGCTGCAGGATAAGATGTCGTTCAATCTGATGAATACCGCACTGATCTTCGAGGGCCTGATTTTCTTCTTCGGCTATCTCGATGTGAAGGAGATCAGCCAGCGCCCGGAGATGTATGGCGGTGTCGCGTTCAGCAGCCGCTACATGTACCTGAGCTATTTCCTGCCGGTCATGAGCTTTTTCGAGCGACGGCAGCTCCCGGGTATGAAGCGAAACGCGCTCTACCCGATCGTCCACGCCGTGCTCCTCGCGATTTTCGCCATCCTGATGCTCTTTACCTCGGATGAGGTGATGCTCCTCGAGGTCGGCGGCGCACTGTGAGACAAATGACGATTACACGAAACAGGAGGAAGCGTGAGCGAGAACAGAAAGCCGATCATCGAACCTGAATTTTATAAGGATTTCCACTGTATCGGTGGGCAATGCTCTTTCACCTGCTGCAAGGAGTGGAAGATTGCGGTTGACCAGGAGACGAAGAAGCGCTGGCGGAAGCTGAGCGTGCCGGAGACGGTGCTGGAAAGCGGTCGTGTGCCGAAGCATGCATGCCAATCAAGCTTAGATAAGGCGCAGTTAAGCCAGTTCGTGATGAAGAAGGATGGCAGTGAGATCATCGAGCTTCTCCCGAATATGCGCTGTCCGTTCCTGGAGGATACGGAGCTCTGTCGTCTGGTGCTCGACTATGGAGAGGAGTGCCTCTCCGAAACCTGTCATGTATTTCCGAGGGAAACGCATGAATTCGCAGATCGGACGGAGTGCACACTCGTCAGCTGCTGTCCGGAAATCGTCGATCGTCTGTATGCATTAAAGGAACTGCACTTCACGAAGCTCCCATATCAGGACCGGGCGTTTCTGCTGAAAGGAAAAGATAAACTGTTTCAAATCCGTAACATCATGATGTACTGGCTACAGGATGCGTCGGTTTCGAACGAAGTGAATCTAAAACGTTGTTTGTTCATGCTCCTCGATCTTCTTGAGAAAGAGCAGAAGATGAGGGCGATCGATCCTGGCGAGTGCCTGAAAGAGGCCGATGTAGAGAAGCTGACGGAGATGATTCTCGCGATGCCAAAGGATGCACAGGCCTCGATCGAGGAGCAGAATGCGCTGTTCCTGGATATCACGGAGAACTACCGGAAGGAAGGGCGCTATCAGGGACTGCTGAATCCACTCTATGCGATGGCAGAGCAGCTGAGTCATGAATTTCAGGAAGCGGAGCCTGCGCGGATGGATGAGATCTGCGCATTGCATGCGGAGGTCGTGGTTTCCTATACGTCACTTCTCCGGAATTACCTCGTGGCGGAAGCATTCGCCACTCTGCTGATCCCGGGATGCACGCTGCGGGACATGGTGCTGCAGCTCGAGTGGATGATCATGGAGTATGTGCTGATCGTGCACGCGATGGTGCTGCAGCGCCTGAGCGAAGACGCACCGCTCGCCTATCCGAAGGCGCGGGAGCTGCTTATCCTGATTGCGCGGATGACCGGCTATGACGGCGATGAGATCGAGGAGTATCTCCGCGACAGCTTCGAGAATCCGGTCTGGCCGTGGGGCTACGCGGATTACCTGCTTGCATAGCATATGATTTGAATGCGACTGTACGTGAATAAGCGCATACCGTTGACATCTTAGATCAGGATCGATTCTCGAGAATCGATGGATAAACAATAAAATAAAAATACAAAACAAAGGAGTTTTGACTATGAAGAAGATTGCGATTATCGGTTGTGGTTTCCTCGGAAACATCATCGCAGACGCGATGAAGAAGGGGCTGCTCACGGACTATACGCTGGCGGGTGCGATGAGCCACCAGAAGGCATCGGCCGAGAAGCTCTGTGAGGGTCTCGGTGGTGAGGCGGTGGAGAGCCTCGACGAGCTGCTGGCACTGAAGCCGGATATGGTCATCGAGACCGCGTCGGTGGCGATGGTCCGTGAGGCCTGCATCCCGACCCTCGAGCACGGGGCAGACTTCATCCCGCTTTCCATCGGTGCATTTGCGGATGCCGCGTTCTATCAGAAGGCACAGGAGGCTGCACGTGCGCGTGGCGTACACATCTACATCCCGCACGGTGCGGTCGGTGGCTTCGATGTGCTCCAGACCATCGCGCTGATGGCCGAGGCCGGTGACATGGAGATCAAGGCCGGCATCGAGACCCGCAAGGGACCGAAGTCCCTCCGGAACACCCCGGTGTATAAGGAGGAGATGGCCGGCACCGAGGAGGTCGAGGCGTTCTACGGCACCTGTCAGGATGCGATCGCGCTGCTTCCAACGAAGGTCAATGTCGCCGTCGCGCAGTCCCTCGCGACCATCGGACCGGAGAAGGCGACCGCACGGATCACCTCCGTACCGGAATTCATCGGTGATGACCATAAGATTACCGTGGAGACCGAGGGGCTGAAGGCCATCGTGGATATCTATTCCAGCACCTCTGCCATCGCCGGCTGGTCCATCGTGGCGCTGCTGCGCAACCTCAGCAGTCCGGTTTCGTTTTTCTGATCGCGGAGGTCCAGCGTGCGCGCCCGGAACATTGTCCTGCAGGACATGTACCGGGGACGTCGGACGATGCGGTATCGTGATTTGATCGAAGGCCATCGCGCTTTCATTAGGGAGTAAGCTATGAAGAAATTTAGAAAACTTGTATCCATCGATAAGGTGGCACTGACCGAGACGGGCATCCGTGAGCTGCAGAACTACGCTGAAAGCATCGAACTCGCGCAGGATATTCCGGAGAACGACGAGGAGATCGTTCAGCGCATCGGTGATGCG
Organism: Oribacterium sp. P9; assembly: GCF_046365365.1. NCBI lineage: Bacteria > Bacillati > Bacillota > Clostridia > Lachnospirales > Lachnospiraceae > Oribacterium > Oribacterium sp. P9. The sequence goes on from NZ_JBKEIS010000008.1 coordinate 78,612, forward strand.
GATGCGGTGCTTCTGTCTGCGAATTCACGGCTCGAAGCCGATGTCATGACGCAGGCACCGAACCTTCGCTATGTCGGTATGTGCTGCAGTCTCTACAGCGAGGAGAGTGCCAATGTTGATATCCCATATGCACGTGCGCATGGCATCGAGGTGAAGGGCATCCGTGACTACGGTGATCACGGCGTCGTAGAGTATGTGATCTACCAGCTCGTAAAGCTCCTTCACGGCTATGAAGGCAGAATGTGGAAGTCTGCACCGATGGAAATCACAGGTTTGAAGGTGGGCTTCGTCGGTCTCGGAACCTCCGGTGGCATGACCGCAGATGCACTTCAGTTCCTGGGTGCGGATATCTCGTATTTCGCACGTGCAGAGAAGCCGGAGCGGACGGCACAGGGGTTCCACTTTAAGGATCTGAAGACCCTGCTTTCCGAGTCCGATGTCATCATCACCGCACTCAATAAGAACGTCATCCTGCTCCATGAGGAAGAGTTCGAGGCACTCGGTAAGGGAAAGATCATGTTCAACACTTCGATCGGACCGGCGGCCGATATGGAGCCGCTCCGGAAGTGGATCGAGGATCCGGAGAACATCTTCTGCTGTGACACGAAGGGCGCGATCGGCGAGATCGCGGATGAGGTTATGGCGTACCCGAACGTGTACTGTATGAACGCCAGTGCCGGCATGACCTGCCAGGCCTATGAGCTCCTGAGCCGCAAGGTACTGGATAACATCCGGAGCGTGCTGGAGGTGTGACGCATTCGCTGCCGGGAGGCCAAGGGGTCTGATCCCCGCGGGCATTTTGTCATCACCTTAAGAATTTCGGAAGGGGGTCAGACCCCATTCATTTTCGGCTTTTTCTCTGTCAGGCTTCGTGAATCGCGCGATTCAGAGTGTTCAGAACCTTTTTCTTATCGGCGGACCAGAGCGGTGCGAGGAGCAGTCGCTTTGGTCCGTCGCCGGTTATGCGGTGAATCACGGTGTCGGGTGGCAGGAGCCGGAGGCACTTCACGACCAGTGCACAGTATTCGTCCAGTGAGAGCGTTCGGAAGGGCTCCGCTTCATACATGCGGCCGAGCTCTGTGCCGCGGAGGACGTGAAGGAGCTGAAGCTTGATGCCGTCGAGATGCGGATTCAGTGCGCTGAGATAACGGATGGTCGCGAGCATGTCGTCGTCGGTTTCCCATGGGAAGCCGAGGATGACATGGACGATGACGGTGAAGCCAGCGGCCTTCAGGCGGCGATAGGCAGCGTCGAACACGGCGAGCGGATAGCCGCGGTGGATGCGTTCCGCCGTCGCTTCATGGATCGACTGGAGTCCGAGCTCGATCCAGATGTCCTTTCCGGATTCGTCGCGAAGTCGCTGCAGCATCGCGAGCATCTCGTCCGGGAGACAGTCGGGACGGGTGCCGAGGGAGAGGGCGACGATTTCCGATTGTGCGAGGGCTTCCCGATAGAGCGCTTCGAGGCGCTCGACCGGTCCGTAGGTATTCGTATAGGACTGGAAGTACGCGATGTACTTCTGCTCCTCCTCCGCGCGGTTCTTCGGGAGCTTCGCCTCGACACGTGCCTTCGCGAGCCGGAGCTGCTCCTTCAGCGGAAGCAGCGGTGCCGCGAAATCGCCGGACCCACCCTCCGAGCAGAAGATGCAGCCGCCATAGGAGAGCGTGCCGTCCCGATTCGGACAGGAGCAGCCGGACTGAAGTGAAAGCTTGTAGACTTTCGTACCATAGTGTTTTTTTAGATGGTCGGATAATGTGATGATTTTCATAGGCGTAGTATAGCACAGCATCGCCGACCGTGGCAGACGGAAACCCCGAGGGTAAAACCTCGGGGTTTTCTCATGTGAAAAAACGTTGTAATATATATGCTGAAAATCCAAATGATGAGGAGAATGAATATGAAGATCACGATGCTTGGTACGGGCAATGCGCTCGTGTCGGAGGTTTACAATACCTGTTATGTCCTGACGGATGAGGAGAAGCAGGGAACGGAGAAGTACTTCATGGTGGACGCCGGTGGCGGCGGACAGATCGTGCATCAGCTGAAGTATGCGGGCTTCAACTGGATGGATATGCGGGAAATCTTCCTGACACATAAGCATATCGATCACTTCACCGGTATGATCTGGATGGTGCGTCTCATCACGCAGAACATGAAGTCCGGGAAGTACGAGGGGGAGGCCAATATCTATGGCCACAAGGAAGTCATCGAGCTGCTTGATGATATCTCCCGGAAGCTGCTGCAGCCTGGTCAGGTGAAGTTCATCGGTGACCGCCTGCATCTGATTCCGGTCGAGGATGGCGAGACCCGTGTGATCAATGGGCATAAGGTGACCTTCTTCGATATCGGTTCTACGAAGGCGAAGCAGTTCGGCTATCTCTATGAGATGAGCGATGGTCGGAAGATCTGCTGCTGTGGTGATGAGCCGTATAACGCTGCGTTCGAGGAGAAGTATGCGAAGGGGGCAGACTGGCTGCTCCATGAGGCGTTCTGCCTCTATGAGGAGCGGGACAGCTTCCATCCGTATGAGAAGCATCACTCGACGGTCAAGGATGCGGCGGAGCTCGCGCAGAGTCTCCAGGTGCCGAATCTACTTCTCTATCATACGGAGGATAAGAACATCGCGCGCCGGAAGGAGCTCTATACGGCAGAGGCGCAGGCGTCGTATACCGGCCACGTCGTGGTACCGGAGGATCTCGAGACCATCGAGCTGTAGAGTTTATGGGGTCTGACCCCATAAACTTCAGTTTAGAATCTGTTTAGAAAAATTTAATGGGGTCAGACCCCATGATCGGCGCTAAAAGGGGGAGAGTTATGGGAACAAATTACGTAGCGTACTGGAAGACGCTGCCATATAAGCTGCTGGTGGGGCTCAAGTGGATCGGATTCGGTGTGCTGACCGGCATCCTCGTCGGGGGTGTGTCGGCGCTGTTTGCGAAGGCTATCGTGCTGGCGACGGGCTTCCGCCTGGCGCATACCTGGATCGTGTTTCTGCTGCCGCTTGCGGGTCTGTTCATCGTCTGGTTCTATCATCGTCTCGGGGCGCGGAAGCCGCGGGGGACGAACCTCGTGCTGGAGGCCATCCGCGAGAGTGAGCGTGTGCCGGTGAAGATGGCACCGCTCATCATCGTGTCGACGGTGCTGACGCATCTCTTCGGTGGTTCGGCTGGACGAGAGGGCGCGGCGCTGCAGGTCGGCGGTTCACTCGGGCATGGGCTGGGACAGCTGCTGCACTTCCGGAAGGAGGAGCGTCGCCGGACCATCATGTGCGGCATGAGTGCGGCCTTCTCGGCGCTGTTCGGAACGCCGCTGGCCGCGACAGTGCTCTCGATGGAGATCAGTACCGTCGGCGTCATGTATTACTCCTCGCTCGTACCATGCGCGGTATCTGCATTGACCGCACACTTCGTGGCGCAGGTGATCAACCCGGGAAGCGAGGCGATGCTGCTCTCGGCGGTACCGGCCTTCCATGTGCGCGACGCCGTCTGCACTGGTCTGTTTGCGTGGGCGTGTGCGCTGGTGTCGATCCTCTTTGCAACGTCGATGCACAGCAGTAAGAAGCTGCTGCAGAAGTACTTCCCGAATGACTACATCCGCGTGGCGGTGTCCGGCGTAATCATCGTCGTGCTGACACTGCTCGTGGGCGACCAGACCTATAACGGTACCGGCTCGAATATCATCGCGAGCTGCATCGAAAATCCGACGTTCAAGCTGGCGTTCTATGCCTTCCTGCTGAAGATTCTGTTCACCTCGGTGACCCTCGGCGGTGGCTTCCAGGGCGGTGAGATCGTGCCGTCGCTCTTCATCGGTGCGACCTTCGGACATGTGGTCGGCAGTTTTACCGGCATGAACCCGGCGCTCTGCTCCGCGATCGGCATGGCCTGCGTCTTCTGCGGCGTGACGAACTGTCCGCTCGCCTCGCTGCTCATCGCGTTTGAGATGTTCGGCTTCGACGCGTCGTCGTACTTCATCCTTGCGATCGCGATCACTTATCTGTTCTCCGGTAACTACGGTATCTACGGCGCGCAGAAAATCCGCTTCAGCAAGTGGGATCCGGCGGAGATCGACGCGAATACACACTGAGTCCATCCGAAAGTTTATGGGGGCAGACCCCATAAACTTCAGTTTAGAATCTGTTTAGAAAAATTTAATGGGGTCTGACCCCATTACTGAATAAATTAGACATATTTAATAAATAAAGTTGCATTTTACACATTTCACACATATAATTTAGAAAATTTGGTTTTGTGTTCATGTGTACTAATGACAAATTTGGAGCAGCTATTCATTTAACCAAATGAATAGCTGTTTTTTTATGCATAAGAACCGAACAGGAAGGAAAGGATAGAAATGTCGGATGTTTCTGTCGTGCGTACAGAAAAAAAGTACAGTATATCACGGTGCCAGCAGAGCAGGCTGCTGCAGCGGCTGGAAACGGTTATGCGCGTCGATCAGTACAGCAGCATCAGCGGATATATGGTGCGTTCTTTGTATTTTGACAGCATGTATGACAATGACTATTTTGACAAGATCAGCGGACTCGAGATGCGAAAGAAGGTGCGGCTACGTATCTATTCACCGGAGCAGACGAGCGTGAAGCTCGAGCTGAAGCAGAAGCAGGGCGCTGCGCAGAAGAAAATCAGTCTGACGATCTCGAGAGCGCTGGCGGAGGAAATGATACGTGGGCAGTATGCAGGGCTGCTGGAGCTGAACTCTGATCTGGGATGGATGTTTTATCAGATACTGGAAACCGGTCTGTACCGTCCGAAATGTATCATCGAGTATCACAGAATCGCCTTTGCAGAGGAGTGCAATAATACACGGATTACGCTTGATTCAGAGATTGGGATGAGTGCGTTCGTCGATCGGTTTTTCGATGCACAGTCGAATCTGATACCGGTACGAAGCGAACCGGTGTTAGAGGTGAAATACAACGGTTTTTTACTGAGTCCGATCAAGCAGGCACTGGATCTCGCAGATGTGCCTGAAGTTGCGGTCAGTAAATATGCCATGTGCCGGCAGGCCCTGGGAATGTAAATATAATTTCGGAGGAAGCTATGAAAAATTTTATTATGCAGTATTCACATGAGGTCGTTCAGGAGCTCACCATAGAGCAGATCGTATTAAATATGGTGGTTGCGCTGGTGCTCGGACTGGTCATCTATCTGTCGTACCGCTTTTCGCATTCCGGCGCGGTATACAGTGCCAGATTTAACGGATCACTCCTGATGATGACGCTGATCACGACGATGATTATGAATGTGATCGGTAATAACATCGCGTTATCGCTCGGAATGGTAGGTGCGCTTTCAATCGTACGATTCCGAACGGCCATCAAAGATCCTAGGGATACCACGTATATTTTCTGGTGCATCGCTGTCGGCATCTGCTGTGGCGTATCGTATTATGCGCTGGCCTCGATCAGTACAGGCATGATTTTCCTGGTCATGCTTGTGATCGGAAGTATCAAGGCCAATGATCGATACCTGCTGATCATCCATGCAAACAGAGAAGAGTGCGCAAAGGAAATCGAGGAAACCGTGTTGCTGCAGTACAGGGGGCAGGCGGTTTTACGTGTCGCAAATCGTACATCCGGGCAGCTCGAGTATATCTATGAACTGACAACGCGAATGATGGAAGAAAAGAAGCAGAGTGATACGAATCCTGTGGAGCTCTTAAGAAAGATCGATGGCGTATATCGCGTGAACCTGGTGTGCCAGAATGAGGAGATGAGCAGATAATGAAAGGGCGCTTTCGGAAAATTAGTTTTTGTCTTGCAGTAGGATTACTGCTGGGCGGAATTGTACTGGGAGCATATAAAGATGAAGGATACCATTTTCCTGAAGTAAAACCATCTTCATGTGAGGAAACGACCGATTTGAGCGAAAAATCGATCGTTGCAGATGAAACGTTCGTTCGAAAAAAACATGGAAGAACGAATTTTCGTGAAAAGAGAATATGGATAGATGAATCGTTTGTCAGTAATTTACCTTTGGTTGTGATCCATACGAATGAGGGAGAAAGACCTCCAGCTCATATCGTATGGAACACGGAAGAAAAACTATACTTGCCAAACGAAAATGAAGATATTTATCTCGATGGAGAACTGTTCATATATAACAGCACAAACGGAGCAAATAGACTAAGTGACGCGCCATCAGTGGAATCGGCGATCCGATTGAGGCGAAGGGGAAATTCTTCAGTCGATTATGATAAAGCGCAATATCTTATTAAACTTGTAGGCGAGGATGGAAAAGCGAATCGACAGAACTTGCTGCAGATGGGAACAGATAATGAATGGGTTTTGAATGTCTCTTTCATTGATAAGTCCCTTTTACGTAATTATTTGGCATACGCTACAGCAAGGGAAATTATGCCATATGTGCCAGATTGTCAGTACTGTGAAGTCATCTGGTATGATGGGCAGAACTATCAATATGAAGGCGTTTATTTATTGATGGAAAATATAAAGGTCGGAAAAGAACGGGTCGATTTACCTCGGTTTGTGGAAAATAGTGAACACCTTCCATTTTTGCTCCGGCGAGATCGATGGGAGCCAGACCGACTGCTCCTCAATAATTATGCACGGAGAGAAAATCTGTTGGAAGGAGTTCTACGTGTCGAATGGCCATCTGCAAACAAATTGTCAGAGCAGTCTATCCAACGGATCACAAATCAAATTGATGAATTTGAGAAAGCGTTGTTCGCTGAAGACTACGAGACCTTTCTTCAGTACCGCGATATGATCGACATCGATTCGTTTGTTGATTATCTGATTTTAAATGAGTTTTTGATAAATTATGATGCAGGATTCCATTCCACATATATGTACTCCAGTTATAATGGGAAATTGACGATGGGACCGGTGTGGGACTTTGATGGCGCAATGGATAATTACTATCGTGCAACCGCTGAGTTAGACACCGTCGCTTTTTTTCAGTCGCCTTGGTTTAAGCAGATATTGCGTGATCCGGAGTTTACAGAGCGCGTGGTGGAGCGTTACGAAGAATTACGAAAAACTATTTTGTCGGATGAATCCATCGGAACGTTTCTTGATGAGACGGTGGCATATCTGGGCCCCGCAATCGAGCGCGACTGGGCGAGATGGGGGTATTTTTATAAAGACGGTGATTATTTGACCTCGGATTCTTCGGAGCAAACTGATCGTAATACGAAAAGTCATGCCGAAGAAGTAGAGAGAATAAAAAAAGTTCTTTCTGAACATGGAAAATGGTTAGATAAGCATATGGATACTTTGTATCAATTCGTTGATCCAAATGCAGACGCTTATCAAGAAGTAGAAGCTGATCAAAAAGATTATGGTTCTGCCCTTGCCGTTGTGTTCGTAGCGGTTTTTCTGATTTCGGTCAAGCTGGTACTGAAGTATGAAAGCGAATAATGGAGGTGTTTAAATGAAGCGCAAAAAACTATGGTTTTGGCTCATGACAGTTACATCTGTTATTTATATTTTGTGGAGACTCTTCTTCACGCTGCCGCTCCATGCCGGGATCGTATCACTGATCGCCGGAATCGCGCTGTTTTCGGCCGAGTTTATCAGTATGCTTGAAGCGGTGATTCACTATATCTGCATGAGCAAGGATCACGCGCCGGAGTTTCCGGTGATCGAGGAGGCGGATTATCCGCATGTGGATGTCCTGATCGCTACCCACAGTGAAGATGCCGATTTGCTGTTTAAAACGCTAAATGGCTGCAAGCATATGGAGTATCCAGATCCAGCCAAGGTGCATATTTATCTGTGTGATGACAATGATCGACCGGAGATGGCGAAGCTGGCGCAGGACATGGGCGTCGGATATTTCGGTTTATCCGATAACAAGCTGGCGAAGGCGGGCAACCTGAATCATGCGCTTTCCAAAACGGATTCGCCGCTCGTCGTGACCTTCGATGCGGATATGATTCCGAGAAGTAATTTCCTGCTGGAGACGGTACCGTACTTCTCTTTGCCGGAAATGATCCTCGACCATGGAGAATGGAGAAAACGGACAGAGGATGAAATCGATCCCGATTATAAAATCGGCTTTATCCAGACACCGCAGAGCTTCTATAACCCGGATCTGTTCCAGTTTAACTTCTATGCGGAGAATAATATCCCGAATGAACAGGATTACTTCTTTAAGGAAGTAAACCTCGGAAGAAACAGCAGTAATTCTGCGATCTATGCAGGATCTAATACAGTGATCTCCCGGCAGGCACTGGAAGACGTCGGCGGTATCCGTACAAAGACGATTACGGAAGATTTTGCGACCGGCATCGATATTCAGGCAGAAGGATATACCTGCTTCGCGATCGATAAGGTGCTGGCCTCCGGGCTGGCTCCTGATGATTTCCCAAATCTGCTGAAACAGCGTCAGCGTTGGGGACGTGGCTGTGTACAGACGATCCGAAGCCTGAAGTTTCTGTTTGGCGAGCTGCCGCTTCTGTCGAAGCTAAGCTACCTTTCCTGCCTGCTGTACTGGTGGACGTTCCTGCGAAGAATCGTCTATATTCTCTCGCCGATCCTCTTTACGGTATTTGGCGTACTGGTCGTAAAAACAGATATCTGGGGGATCGTACTGATCTGGCTGCCATCCTATCTGATTTATAATCATTCGCTACGTTTACTGTCCGGTAAGGTACGAGATCAGAAATGGAGCAACATCGTCGATACCATACTGTGTCCGTATATGATCATTCCGATCTTGGCGGAGACCCTGGGCATCCGTATGCGTACTTTTTCGGTTACAAGTAAGACAAAATCCGTATCCAGAAGTGCGAAAATCATCTATGCCATTCCGCACATGATTCTACTGGCTGCGTCCCTCGTCGGCATTTACTTCAGTGTGAAATTCATGCTGCTGTACAAGAGCATACTTGGACTGGTGGTGCTGTTCTGGCTATGTATGAATTCATACTTCCTGATCATGGCGATCTTTTTCCTTTTGGGAAGAATCAACTACAGACATTCAGAACGCTTCCGCGTGGAGATACCGATCATGTTTTCGGTCGGTACACGCGAGGTCAATGCTGCCACCTGTGACCTCTCTGAACATGGCTTATCGTTTATCACGGATTTCCCGGAATTTCTATACGGTACGGTAGCGTTTGAATTACAGGACCGACAGTGGCGTGCACGCGTGCCGGGTGAGATCGTCCATGTCGCAAGGGTGGGAGATCGATGGCGGTACAGTGTGAAGCTGGCCGATTTATCGCTTGAAGAAAAGCAGAATTACGATCAGATCGTATTTGACCGTGTCCCAACATTGGCGACAGAAATCAAAACCAACGCAGCGAAGGATCTGCAGGTCTTTTTCAAGAGAAAGATGGCAAGCGCTGTACTATCTCAAAGAAAGCTGCCGAGAATCGTGCTGGATGCTTCCCTGCAGACAGAGAGTGGAAAGCCGATTCATGTTTCTAATTATAATTACCAGTATATGCTTTTGACGGGAGAGGTTCCGGATTCGGAGTTCGATCTCAGGATGGGCAGCATCACCCTGCACTTGAAAAAGACGCCAGAGGCCCTGGGTGGAAAAGAGAAGCTGTTTGAAATCGAAAACTGGGAGCATGTCTCTGCATCTTCAGAGCTTCACGAAGCACTCGTTGCGTTGATTTCAACGAAACAGATCGCAGAATAAGAGTTCGAAATGAGTAAGAAAAATGCAATCAGATGCTATGCAGTGGTTGGGGCAGCCGTATTGGCCGCCGCAATCATACTGCTGGCAGGGATGTTGTATGAGCAAAAGAAAATAGACAAAGCCCTATCCGAGGAGCGGCAGACGTTTCAGAAGCAGGCGCAGGAGTTTCAGGTGCAAAATCAGGCGCTTCAGAAGGAGAATCAGGAGATTCAGATAGAAAATCAGAAGTTTCAGAAGGAAAATCAAGCGCTTCTGCAGGAAATAGACGATTTGCGGACAGCCAAAAATGGAGTAGAAGAGCATGGACGGCTGTCTGTAGATGGTACGCAGCTGGTAGATCAACATGGAAATCCACTCATGCTTCGGGGGATGAGCAGCCATGGTATCAGCTGGTATCCGGAATTCACGAACTATGCGGCGTTGAAAACGATCAAGGACTATGGCGCAAATGCATTTCGGGTAGTTATGTATGTAGAGCAGAATGACGCTTACCTCGAAGAGCCAGCATTGAACCAGAAGCTCCTGTTTTCTGCCATCGAAAACGCCCTGGCAGCTGACCTGTATACCATCGTCGACTGGCATGTGCTCCGGGATGAAAACCCAAACCGCCATATAGAGGAAGCGATGCGTGTACTGGAAGAGGTTGCGCAGCGCTATGGAGACCATCCGGGCATCCTCTATGAAATCTGCAATGAACCGAACGGTGACACGAGCTATGAGGATATCGTTCACTATGCGGAGAAAATCATCCCCGTCATACGGAAGCACGCGCCGAATGCCGTGATTCTGGTGGGAACACCGAAGTTCTGTACATCACTTTCGGAAGCGATCGAAGATCCGATCGACGAGCGGAACATCATGTACAGCTATCATTACTATGCCGGGATCGCCGATGGTACGTTCGCAATCAAGCAGATTACGAGAGGACGGGAAAAGGGCTTGCCGATCTTTGTCAGCGAGTGGGGCGTGGATGGTTATGACGCTACGGAACAGGACTGGGAAGAAACCAGAGCTTTCCTGGATTATCTCGAGAAAGAAAAAATCGGATGGATCAACTGGTCCCTCAGTGATAAAGACGAAGGCTACTCCATGATTCGGCCGGACAGCGGAAAGCTTCATGGCTGGGATGAAAAGGATATGAGCGAAAGCGGACGACTGGTGCTGGAGTATCTGTCGCCGGGCAAGGAGGCGCACTGATTTCAACACTTACGAAGGTAGAGCAGATGATCTCATGGACGCGTGATCAAGCGCTGCGAGCTGAAGTGAAAAAACGGACCTGGCTCTATAGAGAACCGGATCCGTTTTTTGCTGGAACCAACGTAATGGGGGTCTTACCCAATTCATTTTTCTAAACAGATTCTAAACTGGGAGTTTATGGGGTCAGACCCCATAAACTTCGTCGATCGCGAGCTTGATGGCACCCATGATGCCCTGGTCGTCGTGAAGGGAGGCCGGGACGATGTAGTGGTCGAGGTCGGCGAGCTCGTCGGTAAGGACATAGCCGTTTACCATGGATTTCACCTTCTCGCGGATGAGCGGGAAAAGCTGCGCCTGGTGCATGACGCCGCCTCCGAGGATGATGATCTGCGGACTCAGGGTCATGATGAGAGTGGTGCAGGCTTCTGCGATGTAGTGTGCTTCGATGTCCCACACCTTCGGATCATCCTTGAGGGTGATGGCTTTCTGCCCCCAGCGTTCTTCGATGGCCGGGCCGGCGGCCATGCCCTCGAAGCAGCTGACATGGTAAGGACAGTGGCCTTCATACGTATCGTCCGGATGCTTCACCACCGGGATGTGTCCGAACTCCGGGTGGAGCATGCCGTGTACGAGATGACCACCGGAGAGGATGCCGGCACCGACGCCGGTACCGATCGTGATGTAGACAGCATCCGTGAGACCGCGCGCCTGTCCGTAGGTGAGCTCGCCGAGGAGAGAACCGTTGACATCGGTATCGAAGCCGACCGGTACGCCGAGCGCGCGCTTCAGTGTGCCGACGATGTCAAAGTTCGCCCATCCCTTCTTCGGAGTGGTCGTGATATAGCCGTAGGTCGGCGAGTTCCGGCGAAGATCGACCGGACCGAAGCAGGCCACACCGAGGGATGCAATCTCCTTGTCGCGGAACCATGCGATAATCGCAGACAGGGTTTCCTCTGGTGTGGTCGTCGGGATGGATGTCTGCTCGAGAATCGTTCCGTTTTCATCGCCGAGCGCACACACCATCTTCGTGCCACCGGCCTCTAAAGCTCCGTAAAGCATAATTTCATATCCTCCTGTTGGATGGGGCAGTCCCCTTATGATCGTCTTAAGAATTCTGTAAGGGGGTCTGACCCCATTAAATTTTTCTTAACAGATTCTAAACTGGAAGTTTATGGGGTCAGACCCCCTTACGAAAAACTTAAGATAAAGCATCGCTAAAAAACAGAGTCTCCGGATACCGGAGGCTCTGCGTTTTAAGCGATATGAATTACTCCTCGACAGTAACCTTCGTCATGGTGACAGCGACGACAGGTGCATCCTGCCAGCCGGTCGGGGTGGAAGCGATGCGGTCGACCTCATCCATGCCGTCGATGACCTTACCGAAAGCAGCATACTGACCATCGAGGTAGGAAGCATCTGCATGCATGATGAAGAACTGGGAACCTGCGGAGTCCGGATCCATCGCACGCGCCATGGAAATCACACCACGCTTGTGCTGAAGATCGTTCTTTACGCCGTTGGAGGAGAACTCACCCTTGATATTCCAGCCTGGGCCGCCGGTACCGTTGCCCTCCGGATCACCGCCCTGGATCATGAAACCAGGAATGATGCGGTGGAAGGTCAGACCATCATAAAAGCCCTGCTTTACGAGCTTCACGAAATTCTCTACCGTGATCGGTGCGATCTCAGGGTACAGCTCGAGCTTGATATCCTTGTCGTCGTCCATATGAATTGTTACGATTGGATTAGCCATAATTGAAAACCTCTTTTCATTGATTTATCTCTATGGATTCTACCAGTAAAACGCAGGCAGAACAATAGAAAAAGGGAGATTCGCTGATTACAGCTTCAGACTATTTTCGTCCAGCAGAAAAATTTTTAGGCCATAAATCGTCATCTATTCCGAAAACAGGTGCAGATGCACCTCATTTCGGAATAGGAACATCATAAAACATAGTTCGGTTAAAGCTGAAGCTTCGCAGTTTTTCTGAGATTCCCTACGCAATGAAGATCCAATCAGATATAACCAAACGGAATTCATCTCGGCGTAAATAAGTAGCAGTGCTGGGAGTGTCACCGGAGTACTGTGCTTCGGTTGCCGACCCTCCGGGGGCACGCCCAAAATGCGACGAAACATCGCAAAACGGCTGGAAACCGCTGTGCGAATTTCATCCCCCATCTTGTAGCGACGTGCCGGTTTGTGGTATAGTATATCGAGTGAGCCTTCGGGGCACGCATTATTAAGAAAAAGAGGTACCATAGACTATGGCAGACGAGATCAAGATCGAGGAAGCAAAGGAAGAGAAGATTCCTTCCATGGATGATTTCAAGGAGGAGCTTGAGGCATCGTTCAAGCAGCATGCAAATGCGAAGCGCGTGGACATGAGCAAGTGGGAGAAGATCCTCGATGACTTCCAGAACAAAACCAGCTTCGAGGTAGAAGTAAATGAAGCGGTGAAGAGCGGTGTAACCGCAAGCGTGGATGGCCTGAGAGCATTCATCCCGGCATCGAAGCTTTCACTCGGCTTCGTAAAGGATGAGGAGCTGAAGGACTGGGTAGGCAAGAAGCTGAATGTCCGCGTCATCACGGCTGAGCCAGAGAACAACAAGCTGGTTCTTTCTGCACGTGATGTTCTCCGTGATGAGCAGGAGAAGGTAAGAGCAGAGAAGGCAGCTGCGATCCAGACAGGTCTCGTAACCGAGGGTACGGTTGAGACTGTGAAGGACTATGGTGCATTTATCGATCTCGGAGATGGCGTGACCGGTCTTCTGCACGTTTCTCAGATTTTCAACAAGAGAGTGAAGTCTCCGGCAGATGTGCTGAAGGAAGGCCAGACCGTAAAGGTTCAGGTTATCGGCGTCAAGGATGGTAAGATTTCCCTTTCCATGAAGGCACTCGAGGCTGAGAAGCAGGAGCGTAAGGAGAAGCAGGAGCGCGAGGATTTCCGTGCAAATTACAAGGAGTCCGGTGCAGCGACCTCTTCCTTCGCAGAGATCATGAAGAAGAGTGGCATCAAGTTCTGATGATGCAGACAGCTTGATTTTTCATCAGTCACGTATTCGAAAGGATGCGTGGCTGATTTTTTATGATTTATGCTTTCTATTTCAGTGCATATGGGTATAATAGCGGAACAGGTATGAATGCTGATTTTGTTAAAGAGAGGAAACAGATGGAGTATACAGCGAAGGAAGTGACGGCGGAGGAGCTCGAGCAGTGGCCACGGGAGAGCTATCACCTGATCGATGTGCGAAGTGAAGAGGATTTTCAGACGGGCAAGATGCCGGATGCGCTTCGGGTGGATCTCGACCGTATCGCCGAGGGGAACCACAGCATCCCGAAGGATAAGCGGGTCGTACTGTACTGTAAGTACGGTGACCTCTCCCTGACGGCAGCCGAGGACCTGTGCGCGCAGGGCTATGAGGCCTACAGCCTCGCCGGCGGCTACGGTAAGTGGGTGCTCCGCCAGATCCAGAAGGACATGGATTCCGAGCAGCGCCGCGACGACATCGAGAAGTCCCTCCGCAAGAAGTTCAAGCGTAACCTCTTCGGCATGTTCGTGAAGGCCATCTGCGATTATCAGCTCGTCGAGCCGGGTGACCGCATTGCGGTCTGCATCTCCGGCGGTAAGGATTCGATGCTCATGGCGAAGCTCTTCCAGGAGCTGAAGCGCCACAATAAGATCCCGTTCGAGCTCGTGTTCCTGTGCATGGACCCTGGCTATAACGAGGCAAACCGTAAGGTTATCGAACGGAACGCGGATCTCCTTGGCATCCCGCTCACGATCTTCGAAACAAATATCTTCGACTCCGTCTACAACATCCCGAAGTCCCCGTGCTACGTCTGCGCCCGCATGCGCCGCGGCTACCTCTATAAGGAAGCCCAGCGCCTCGGCTGCAACAAGATCGCGCTCGGCCACCACTTCGACGACGTCATCGAGACCGTCCTCATGGGCATGCTCTACGCCGGCCAGTATGAGGCGATGATGCCGAAGCTCCACTCCACGAACTTCCCGGGCATGCAGCTGATCCGCCCGCTCTATCTCATCCGTGAGGCGGAAATCAAGCACTGGCGCGACTACAACAGTCTGAACTTCATCCAGTGCGCCTGCCACTTCACCGAGACCTGCGCGACCTGCCATACCGACGGTCAGACCAGCTCGAAGCGTCTAGAGACGAAAAAGCTGATCGAGAAGCTGAAGGAAACGAATCCGTACGTCGAGCGGAACATCTTCAGCGCGATGGAAAACGTAAGCCTGAACAAGATCCTCGGCTACAAGCGTCAGCACGTGAAGCACAGCTTCCTCGAGTGGTACGACGATGAGGACGACCTGAAGATCGGCGTCATGAACGAGGCGGAGATCGCGCACGAGGATGAGCTTCGTCGGCAGCAGGAGCGGGAGAAGGAGAAGGCCCGCATCGATTCCCAACCGAAGTCCGAGCAGGCGCGCCGAAACGCCGAGGAGAACCGTCGCAACGCGCAGTTCCGTAAACTGGAAGGAGCGAGACCGGATGGAAACGCATAGTACAGGGCCAATGCCTACATCAGCGCACACGCCGTCCGGATTTCGCTCAGCCGCAGCGCCTGCGGACGCGGCGCCAAGCAGAGCACCCGCAGAGGCCGACAGCATTGGCGAAGTGAACGAAGCGACGATGGAGCACTGCCGGCTCTGTCCACGACAGTGCGGTGTGAACCGGAACGCGGGGCAGAAGGGCGTCTGTGGCGTCGGCTCCGAGCTCTATATCGCGCGGGCGGCACTCCACTACTGGGAGGAGCCGTGCATCTCCGGTAAGGAAGGCAGCGGCGCGGTGTTCTTCTCCGGCTGCACCCTGAAGTGCGTGTTCTGCCAGAACTATGAGCTGAGCCACCAGGAGGTCGGAAAGCGCGTCAGCCTCGAGCGACTCGCGGAGATCTTCTTCGAGCTGGAGGCGCAGGACGCGAACAACATCAACCTCGTGACCCCGGACCACTACATCCCGCTCATCGCGCAGGCCATGGAGCGGAGTCGCGTGCAGGGACTGAAGATCCCCTTCGTCATCAACTGCTCCGGCTATGAAACGACCGAGCTGATCCGCCGCCTGGACGGCCTCGCGGACATCTACCTCGACGACTTCAAGTACATGGACAGTGCGAAGGCACAGAAGTATTCCGGTGCCGGAGACTACCCGGAACGCGCGCAGGAAAGCCTCGCCGAGATGGTGCGCCAGTGCCCGGAGCCTGTCTTCGACGAACGCGGCATGATGCAGAAGGGCGTCATCGTCCGCCACCTCCTCATGCCGTCGATGGTCCATAACGCAGAACGCGTCGTCGACTACGTGTATGACCGCTACGGCGACCAGGTCTACCTCAGCCTCATGCACCAGTTCACCCCCTTCCCGCGCCTCGAAAAGTGGCCGGAGATCAACCGCCGCGTCACCCGCCGTGAGTACGAACGCCTCATCGACTACGCCCTCGAAAAAGGCGTCACCAACGCCTTCATCCAGGAAGGCAGCGTCGCGAAAGAGAGCTTCGTCCCAAAATGGGATGCAGAGGGTGTCTAGAAGAGATGTCGGGTGCTGTGCACCCGATTTAGTACGTAATCCTATAGGGAAACTAGGAAATCTTGTTGCGGAAGCGAATCCGCTGGGCTATAATCAAAGCTGCTGATATCCTGTGCCGTTCAGACGGCGGACACCGGCGGCTTTTTATATATTCCCGCACGCGCTGTGGAGGCGACACAGCCGTACGGTAATCATGTTCTAGATGGGTGAGTTACAGTAAACCAGAGGCCTCTCCGAGGCCCCCATCGCTGAACGGTTAGATGAATAGAATTCACGCCCCGCACCCCGGGGCTCTTATGGAGGAATGAATATGGCAGATTTACTGAATGTCAAGAATCTTCAGGTGAAGGTCGAGGAGAAGGAGATTCTCCACGGCGTCGATCTGACAGTGAATAGAGGTGAGACCCATGTCCTGATGGGACCGAACGGTGCCGGTAAGTCCACCCTCGGAAACGCACTGATGGGCAACCCGCAGTACCAGATCGTCGGCGGACAGATCCTGTTCAACGGCCAGGACATCACGACGGAGCCGACTGATCAGAGAGCAAAGCTCGGTATGTTCCTGTCCTTCCAGAACCCGCTCGAGGTGCCGGGCATCACCCTCGGTAACTTCATCCGCTCGGCTCTGCAGCAGAGAACCGGCAAGCACATCCGCCTCTGGGACTTCAAGAAGGAGATGAAGAGGGCGATGGAGGTCCTCGATATGGATCCGAGCTATGCCGATCGTGATCTCAATGTCGGCTTCTCCGGCGGTGAGAAGAAGAAGGCAGAGATCCTGCAGCTCCTCATGCTGAAGCCGTCCCTCGCAATCCTCGACGAGACCGATTCCGGCCTCGACGTCGATGCCGTTCGTACCGTAAGTAAGGGTGTCGAGGAGTACCAGAAGTCCATGGACGGTGCCCTCATCATCATCACCCACTCCACGAGAATCCTTGAGTCTCTGAAGGTGGATAAGACGCACGTTCTCGTCAGCGGCCAGATGAAGGCCGAGGGTGACGCGTCGATGGTCGACCGCATCAACGAGAACGGCTTCGTGGATTTCCTGAACAAGTAAGCGTGGAGGACAGCATCTATGGCAAATAAGGAAAAGGCAGAGGTTCAGGACATCAACCGCTCCATGTATGATTTCCGTTACGAAGAGAAGGATACGGATTTCTACAAGATCCAGGAGGGGCTGACGAAGGATATCGTCCTCGAGATCTCTGAGAAGAAGGGAGACCCGGCGTGGATGCGGGACTTCCGTTTAAAATCACTCGAAATTTATAATCAGAAAAAGGTTCCGCAGTGGGGCCCGAGCATCGACGGACTCGATATGAACAACATCGTGACCTATGTAAAGCCGAAGACGAAGATGACCGCGGACTGGGAAGAGGTTCCGGAGGACATCAAGAACACCTTCGAGAAGCTTGGCATCCCGCAGGCAGAGCGTGAGTCGCTCGCCGGCGTCGGCGCACAGTACGACTCTGAGCTCGTCTATCATAACCTCCAGAAGGAGGTCGAGGAGCAGGGCGTCGTATATACCGACATCGAGTCGGCCCTGCACGGTCCGTATGCAGATATGATCCGGGATCACTTCATGCACCTCGTACCGCCGACGGATCATAAGTTCGCGGCGCTCCATGGTGCGGTCTGGTCCGGCGGCTCCTTCGTCTATATCCCGAAGGGCGTCTCCGTCGAGATCCCGCTGCAGTCCTACTTCCGTCTGAACGCCCCGGGCGCCGGACAGTTCGAGCATACCCTGATCATCGTGGATGAGGGGGCACAGCTCCACTTCATCGAGGGCTGCTCTGCACCGAAGTACAACATCGCGAACCTGCATGCCGGCTGCGTCGAGCTCTATGTCGGCAAGAATGCGAAGCTTCGCTACTCGACCATCGAGAACTGGTCGAAGAATATGTATAACCTGAACACGAAGCGTGCCATCGTCGAAGAGGGCGGCACGATGGAGTGGGTATCCGGATCCTTCGGCTCCCATGTTTCCTACCTCTATCCGATGACCATCCTGAAGGGCGACAACTCCCATATGGAGTTCACCGGCGTTACCTTCGCCGGCAAGGGCCAGAACCTCGATACCGGTGCGAAGGTCGTCCATACTGGAAAGAATACCAGCTCCTACATCAACACCCGTTCCATCAGTAAGGATGGCGGTATCAGCACCTACCGTTCCTCCGTCGTCATCAACAACTCGGCGAAGCACGCGAAGGCGGCGGTTTCCTGCCAGTCCCTGATGCTCGACGACATCTCCCGCTCCGACACCATCCCGGCGATGGATGTCCGCACCCAGGATGCCGACGTCGGACACGAGGCGAAGATCGGACGTATCTCCGACGATGCCGTATTCTATCTGATGTCCCGTGGCCTCTCCGAGGAGGACGCACGTGCGCTGATCGTTTCCGGCTTTGCAGACAGTGTTTCGAAGGAGCTCCCGCTCGAGTACGCCGTAGAGATGAACAACCTCATCCGTCTCGAGATGAAGGGCGCGATCGGTTAAGGAGGGCAGAGATGAAGGAAAATCAGCTTTTAGTAAATGTTCTGCCGTCACCGACCTATAACTGGCTCCGGATGAACGACGCAGATGTGAAGGTACCGGGTGATGCGGTCGAAGGAAATCCGATGGTGACCCGGACCGCCGATGTGACCGCGACGGTGACCGATTATACAGAGATCCAGGATATCGCCGGCGGCATGGGCTATGATTTCGATACCTATATGAAGCATTCGGACGCGGATGTCCTGAAGCTTCAGATCGGCCGTCAGCAGAAGGCCGCACAGCCGGTGCATATCGAGTTCGATTATGAAAAGGACTGTGCAGACGTAAATGCCGTCTACATTGACGCAGACGAAGGGAGCGACCTCGTCGTCGTGATGGATTTCCGCTCCGCTGCAGAGGCCGTCGGCTTCGCAGCCGTACAGACGAAGATTCATGTGGCGAAGGACGCCCACGTACTGCTCGTGCAGATCCAGCGGCTCGGCCAGGGCTTCCGCTTCCTGAATGATGTGGCCGCGAAAACGGAGGAGAGCGCAGGCTTCGAGCAGATCGAGCTCATCCTCGGCGGCGCAGACACCTACCAGGGCTCCCGTACCGACCTCGTCGGTGCGCACAGTACCCTGAAGACCGATATCGGCTATCTCCTGAAGCGGCAGGAGCATCTCGATATGAACTACATCGCGAACCACATCGGCCGGAAGACCGAGTGCGCGATCGACGTGAAGGGCGTGCTCCGCGATGGGGCACATAAGCTCTTCCGCGGCACGATCGACCTCCGGAGAGGCGCGAAGGGGGCCCTCGGAAACGAGCTCGAGGACGTGCTGCTGATGGATGACAACGTGATCAACCAGACGATTCCGGTCATCCTCTGTGACGAGGAGGACGTCGAGGGTAACCATGGTGCGACCATCGGCCGGATCGATGAGGCCCTGCTGTTCTACCTCGAGTCGAGAGGTATGACAGAGGCCGAGGTCTACGAGATGATGGCCGGTGCCCGGATCGATTCGGTGATCCATAAGATTCCGGATGCCGTGACACGTGACCGTGTGTTCGAGGAACTCAAGGGCCATAAGGAGGAGCGATATGATGACTGAAATCACAAGAGAAGAGCGTCAGCGTGAGGATCAGGCAATTCTTCAGCAGTTCCCGATCCTCGACGGCAGCTTCACCTACCTCGACAACGGGGCGACGACCCAGAAGCCGCAGTGCGTCCTCGATGCGATGATGCACTACTATACGAAGGAAAACGCAAACCCGATGCGCGGTCTCTATGATCTCTCGATCAAGGCCACCGAGGCCTACGAGGATGCGCGTGAGACCGTCCGTGCCTTCATCAACGCACGCGCTCACGAGGAGATCGTCTTCACGCGGAACGCCACCGAGAGCCTGAATCTCGTGGCGTACACCTACGGACGCGCGTTTATAAAGGAAGGTGACGAGATCGTCATCACCATCATGGAGCACCACAGCAACATGCTTCCATGGCAGCAGCTCTGTAAGGAAAAGGGCGCGAAGCTCACCTACATCCTGCCGGAAGCAGATGGCACGATCACAGAGGAGATGTTCCGCTCCTACATGAACCCGAACGTCAAGCTCGTGGCGATGACCCAGGTGTCGAATGTGCTCGGCGTGAAGAATGACATTAAGACCTTCGCCCGCATCGCCCACGAGAACGGCGCGGTCTTCGTGTGCGATGGCGCACAGTCGGTACCGCATATGAAGGTCGATGTACAGGAGCTCGACTGCGATTTCCTGTCCTTCTCCGGCCATAAGGTCTACGGACCGATGGGCATCGGCGTCCTCTATGGAAAGCGCGAGCTCCTCGACCAGATGCCACCGTTCCTGTTCGGCGGCGAGATGATCGAGTACGTCACCACTGAGGGCGCGACCTGGAACGAGCTGCCGCATAAGTTCGAGGCAGGTACGGTCAATGATGGCGGTGCGGTCGGACTGGCCGCCGCCCTCCGCTTCGTGTCTTCAATCGGCTTTGACCGGATCGAGGAGCGCGAGCTTCATCTCACGAAGATGATGATGACCGAGATGCAGAAGCTGCCGTATGTGCACATCCTCGGATCCACCGATCCGGAGAAGCACCACGGCATCGTCACCTTCACCGTCGACGGCGTTCATCCGCACGACATCGCGGCGATCTTCGACTCCCATAAGGTCGACATCCGCGCCGGACACCACTGCGCACAGCCGCTCATGAAGTTCTGCCATACCCCGAGCACGGTACGTGCAAGTATGGGCCTCTACAACACTGAGGAGGATGTACAGCATTTCCTCGATGCCCTGAAGAAGCTGAGAGAGGAGATGGGTTACTGATGGCAATTACATTTTACAACGAGGTCCTGACGGACCATAATATTCATCCGTCCCACAAGTATAAGATGGAGGACGCAACCTACTCCCTCGAGGGGGTCAATCCGAGCTGCGGCGATGACGTCGTACTCTATATCAAGGTCGACGCGGACAACGTGATCGAGGACGCCTCCTTCGACGGAGACGGCTGCGCGATCTCCCAGGCCAGCGCTGACATGATGTGTGACCTCATCATCGGCAAGCCGAAGGACGAGGCCCTGCGCCTCTCGGAGATCTTCCTCCGCATGATCAAGGGCAAGATCACCGACGAAGAGAAGGACGAGCTCGAGGAAGCAGGTATCCTCGAGGACATCTCGCACATGCCGGCCCGCGTCAAGTGCGCGGTGCTCGGATGGCACACCATGGACCAGATCTTCCAGGACGCCGATAATGGCAAGGTTGATCAATACGACGGAAAGTTCGAAAAATAATTCGGACGTTTTTGGATCAGAACCCCCGGAGGACCGGCACCAGAAGTCATACGGAGAGTTCGTGAAGAATCAAAATCCCAGCTCTTAGAAGTACTTGGAGTAATTTTTCCTTAGCACCCTCTGCAACGCTGAGTTTTCATAAAGAAAACTCAGTGATTGCAGAGGGCCTAGTACTTCTTAGAGCTGGGATTTTAGAGTCTTCCGAACTCGGAGTACTGTACTTCTGGTGTCGGTCCTCCGGGGACTCTGCCATAAACCTAAAGGAAATTGTAAAGTCTGAGCATTGTAAACGCCGTAGCGCTTCGTTATAATGAGAATGTTTATTAAAAGGGAATTTTTGCATTTTCGGAAGACGGACTAGAAATACATGAAGAATTACAGCCGATTTAACGTAGATAAAACCTTATATGAGATGGACAACACGAAGGTGAAGCTCGGACACAGCATCGCCCATCTCATCCAGATGGCGCTGCTGATCCTGGTGCTCTGCCTCTGCCTCCTGGGGGCCGCGATGGGCTTCGGTATGTTCCGGGGCATCCTCGACTCCGCGCCGGACATCGATACGATCCATATCGGTCCGACCGCCTATGCGTCGAAGGTGCTGGATACCGATGGAAACATTACTGCGACACTGGTGACGGCGGGCTCGAACCGTGAGCGCGTAAGCTACGAGCAGCTCCCGGAGGACCTCATCAACGCCTTCGTCGCGATCGAGGATGAGCGCTTCTGGCAGCACAATGGCATCGACCTGAAGTCGATCCTTCGTGCCGTCCGCGGCGTGGTGTCGGATGATGACTCTGCCGGCGGCGGCTCGACGATCACGCAGCAGCTGATCAAGAATAACGTCTTCGGCGGTGGCCTGCATGAGGGAAAGTTCCAGCGCTATGTCCGGAAGTTCCAGGAGCAGTATCTGGCCCTCGAAATCGAGAACCAGCCGGGACTCAGCAAGGAAGAAATCAAGAAGAGTATCATCACGGAGTATCTGAACACCATCAACCTCGGTGCGAATACCCTCGGTGTCAAGGTAGCAGCGAGACGCTACTTTAATAAAGAAGTGAGCGATCTGACGCTCTCCGAGTGTACGGTCATCGCGTCGATCACGAAGAACCCGAGCGGGCTGAACCCGATCACCCATCCGGAACGGAACGCTGAGCGCCGTGCGCAGGTGCTGAAGAACATGCTCGAGCAGGGCTATATCGATGAGTCACAGTATACGGAAGCCCTGGCAGACGACGTGTACGCGCGGATCCAGGACGTCAATGTACAGAAAACAGCAGAGAATGAGCCGTACTCCTACTTCGTGGATGAGCTGACGGCACAGGCGATTCAGGAGCTGCAGGATCGACTCGGCTATACGAAGGATAAAGCAACCGACCTGCTCTATTCGGGCGGTCTCACGATCTACTCCACCCAGGATCCGAGCCTCCAGAGCATCGTCGATGAGGAGGTCAATAATCCGGACAACTATGACACGGCGAAGCATTCCGTGACCTGGCGCTATACGCTGAAGCACGACGACGGCTCGATCGTGAACTACTCCGAGAAGGACCTCCTCCGCTGGATGAAGGAGGTGAAGGGCATCAACTTCAACGGTCTCTTCAGCTCGGAGGACTCGGCGAAGTCCTATGTCGAGCAGTATAAGGCAGAGCTCGTCCGTGATACCGATACGGAGCTGGGCGAGCAGTTCTTCACGACCCTGGAGCCGCAGGTTTCCTTCGTGCTCATGGACCCGCACACCGGCCAGGTTCGGGCCATCAGCGGTGGTCGTGGCGACAAGCGCTATTCACTGTCCCTGAACCGTGCGACCGGAACCCTCCGGCAGCCGGGATCGACCTTCAAGCTGCTTACGTCCTTCGCACCCGCCATCGACCTCTATGGGGCAACATTGGCCACGCCTTTCTATGATACGGCGTATACGCTCGGAAATAAGACCTTCAAGAACTGGTACAGCTCCGGCTTCCTCGGCTACCAGACGATCCGCGATGGTATCATCTACTCGCTGAACATCATCGCGGTGCGCTGCCTCATGGAGCAGCTGAATCCGCACGAGGGACGGCTGTATGCAGAGAACCTCGGCATCACGAGCCTGCTCGACAGCGATGAGAACCCGGCGCTGGCGCTCGGCGGTATCACGCATGGTGTGACGAATCTCGAGCTCACGCAGGCCTTCGCGACGATCGCAAACGGCGGTCAGTTTAACAAGGCGAAGTTCTTCACGAAGATCCTCGATCAGGAGGGCAATGTGCTCATCGATACGACGGAGGACCAGCCGCGGCAGGCGATGAAGGCCACGACGGCGTTTCTGCTGACCGATGCGATGAAGCAGTCCATGCTGCCGAATCGTGCGTATGCGGGCTCGCTGAATGTCAACTCCACGTCGACACGTGCGCACTTCGACGGTATGAGCCTCGCCGGCAAGTCCGGTACGACGACGAAGGATGTCGATATCTGGTTCGTCGGATACTCTCCATATTATGTGGGCGGTATCTGGGGTGGCTGTGATGAAAACCAGCCGCTCATCGATAAGGCGAGCGGAGAGTATAACGGCGGCGCCGGTTTCCACAAGGATATCTGGCGGAAGATCATGAGCCGTGTGCATGAGGGACTGCCGGATATCGGCTTCACACAGCCGGACGGCATCGTGCAGGCACAGGTCTGCCGGAAGTCCGGTAAGCTTCCGACGAGTGGATGCTATGCGGATTATCGCGGCAGTTCTGTCATCACGGAGTATTTCGCAGAGGGCACAGTGCCGACCACGAACTGTGACCGACATACGAGCTGGGGCTCTATCATCATCCCGGAGGATGAGAAGGATCTCGCCTATACGGATGATGGCGGCTTCGTCTTCCCGGAGCCGACCGAAGCGGAGACAGAGGAATCCTCAGACGACGAGGTGATCGATGAGGGACCGGCGGATGCCGCAGGCCCGGTTGTCTCAGGTGGTGGCGGACCGGGTGAGGGACTGCCGTCACGGGATATCAAGGCACCGGTCGTCGAGGGATAGAATAGAAAATGAAGTATGTAAAATCCTATGCGACCGGCGAGTATGAGGAGAAGAAGTCCCGATTTATCGGGGAGGTCTTCCCCATCCAGTCGGTCGACGAAGCAGAAGCCCTGATTCAGCAGGTGCGCAAAAAATATTATGATGCACGCCATCACTGCTATGCCTATGTGCTCGGAGATCAGTATGAGACCGTGAAGCAGTCCGATGATGGGGAACCGTCCCAGACGGCGGGCATGCCGATCCTTAGTGTGCTGAAGGGGCAGGAGATTCATGATGCGCTCGTCGTCGTCACCCGCTACTTCGGCGGTACGCTTCTCGGTACAGGCGGGCTCGTCCGCAGCTATACGAATGGCGCGAAGGCGGCGCTTGATGCGGCCGTGATCCTGACCGCGGTCGAGGGCTATGCTGTGCAGGCGGAGATCCCGTACACGCTGGTCGGGAAGATCAAGTACATCGCGGAGAGCGCCGGGATCACGGAGGCGCGTGCCGACTATGGTGCAGCGGTCTCGATGACCTGGCACGTGCCGGCAGAGCAGCTGACCGAATTTCAAAATCAGATACAGGAGCTGTCCGGCGGATCCATAGTACTTGCAATCGATAAGCACCGGTGGTATAATTCGTAAGATTTTTTTGTAAGCATGTACATTAAATATAGTAGAAATAAGGTGTCAAGATGAATCAGAAGAGAGAAGATATTCGTAACGTTGCCATCATTGCCCACGTTGATCATGGTAAAACCACACTGGTCGATGAGCTGTTAAAGCAGTCCGGTGTATTCCGTGATAATCAGGAGATGGGCGTCCGTGTCATGGACTCGAACCCGATCGAGCGTGAGAGAGGTATCACCATTCTCTCGAAGAACACAGCCGTTCACTATAAGAGCACGAAGATCAACATCGTCGATACCCCGGGCCACGCTGATTTCGGTGGTGAGGTAGAGCGTATTCTCAAGATGGTAAATGGTGCGATCCTCCTGGTCGATGCTTTCGAGGGACCGATGCCTCAGACCCGTTTCGTACTGCAG
Source organism: Oribacterium sp. P9 (assembly GCF_046365365.1). Taxonomy (NCBI): domain Bacteria; kingdom Bacillati; phylum Bacillota; class Clostridia; order Lachnospirales; family Lachnospiraceae; genus Oribacterium; species Oribacterium sp. P9. Next base: position 104,287 of record NZ_JBKEIS010000008.1, read on the forward strand.
AAGGCCCTGGACCTTCGTCTTCCGGTTATGGTCGTTATCAACAAGATCGATAAGCCGCAGGCACGTCCGGCCGAAGTCGAGGATGAAGTTCTCGAGCTGATGATGGATCTCAATGCTTCCGACGAGCAGCTCGACTGCCCGTTCCTGTATGCATCCTCGAAGGAGGGCTTTGCGAAGAGAAGCCTCGATGATGATTCCACCACCATGGAGCCACTGTTCCAGACCATCCTCGATTATATCCCGGCACCGGAGGGCGATCCGGATGCGGATACGCAGATGCTGGTGTCGACTATTGATTACAACGAGTTCGTCGGCCGTATCGGTGTCGGTAAGATCGATAACGGTTCCCTGAAGCTGAATCAGGAGGCCTACGTCGTGAACCACCACGATCCGGACAAGCGTACCCGTGTACGTATCACGAAGCTCTACACCTTTGACGGTCTCGCAAGAGTTGATGTCAATGAGGCCAGCTGCGGTGAGATCGTTGCGGTTTCCGGTATCGAGGATCTCCACGTAGGTGATACGATCGTCACCGGCGAGGCAGCCGCGATTCCGTTCCAGAAGATTTCTGAGCCGACGATCTCGATGGATTTCATCGTCAATAACTCCCCGCTCGCCGGTCAGGAGGGTAAGTTCGTGACTTCCCGTCATATCCGTGACCGTCTGATGCGTGAGCTGCAGACCGATGTATCTCTCCGTGTAGAGGATACGGATTCTGCTGATACCTTCAAGGTTTCCGGCCGTGGTGAGCTTCACCTCTCCGTACTCATCGAGACGATGCGTCGTGAGGGCTTCGAGTTCGCCGTATCAAAGGCAGAGGTTATCTACAAGACCGAGAACGGCAAGAAGATGGAGCCGATGGAGATCGCGTACGTCGATGTTCCGGATGAGTTCAGCGGTAATGTCATCCAGAAGCTGACTCAGCGCAAGGGCGTACTGAACGGTATGAGCCCGCTCGCTTCTGGCTATACCAGACTCGAGTTCGAGATTCCGTCGAGAGGTCTGATCGGCTACCGTGGTGAGTTCATGACCGATACCAAGGGTAACGGTATCCTGAACACCGAGTTTGACGGCTACGGCGAGTACAAGGGTGATATGAACTACCGTCACAACGGCGCGCTCATCGCCTTCGAGTCCGGCGAGGCGGTTACCTATGGTCTCTTCCAGGCACAGGCGAGAGGAACGCTCTTCATCGGACCTGGCGAGAAGGTTTACGGCGGCATGGTCATCGGCCAGTCTCCGAAGTCCGAGGATATCGAGGTCAATGTCTGCAAGACGAAGCATCTGACCAACACCCGTACATCCTCTTCTGATGAAGCACTGAAGCTCGTTCCGAAGAAGATCATGTCCCTCGAGCAGTGCATCGACTACATCGATACCGACGAGCTCCTCGAGGTTACCCCGGAGAGCCTTCGTATCCGTAAGAAGATCCTCGATCCGGTCCTTCGTAAGAGAGCCGGCTTCGCACGGAAGCAGGGATAATTTTCATAGCCCCTGCGAGGGGGTATGATGTAGCGACGGAGACATTGGCCCAGGGCCAGTGAACAGATACTAAAGTGTAAGAGAAACCAAAGCAAAGACGGAGGTAGTTATGGCACTTTTCAGAGGCGCTGGAGTCGCGCTGGTGACTCCATTTCATGCAGATGGCTCTGTGAATTATGATAAGCTGGCAGAGCTCGTAGAGGAGCAGATCGCGGGTGGCACCGACGCCATCATCGCGTGTGGTACGACCGGTGAGGCAGCCACCATGTCCGAGGAGGAGCACATGGATGTGATTCGCTTCATCATCAAGGCGGTGAATCATCGTATTCCGGTTATCGCCGGAACCGGCAGCAACTGCACGGCGACCGCGATCGATCTGTCGAAGCAGTCAGAGGAAGCTGGCGCCGACGGTGTCCTTCTGGTGACCCCGTACTACAATAAGGCGACCCAGGGTGGTCTCATCCAGCATTACGAGGCCGTGGCAGGCGCGATCAGCCTCCCATGCATCCTGTACAATGTTCCATCCAGAACCGGCGTGACCATCCAGCCGGAGACGATGGCATACCTCTATCAGCATGTCGAGAACATCATCGGTGTGAAGGACGCAACCGGCAACATCTCGATGATCACGAAGCTGATGTCACTGGTGGACGAGGATTTCCTTCTCTTCTCCGGTGATGATGATCAGATCGTTCCGCTCCTCAGCGTGGGCGCATCTGGTGTTATTTCCGTACTTTCGAACGTGGCACCACGTGAGACGCATGAGATCTGCCAGAAGTGGTTTGACGGCGACATCAAGGGCGCACGTGAGGCACAGTTTAAGGCATATCCGCTGATTAAGGCACTCTTCGCCGAGGTCAATCCGATCCCGGTCAAGGCGGCCCTGAATCTGATGGGTAAGAATGTCGGCTCCTTACGTCTCCCGATGACGGAGGCGACCGACAGCACCAAGGCACTCCTCAAGGATGAGATGACGAAGTACGGTATCCTTTAAGTGACTTCCTCGGCAGTGACCTTCGGTGAAGGCCGCTGCCTTTTTTAGTGGTATATGTGATGATGAAATCATGGTAGTGAGATGGTCTCGTGAAATGGGTCTGACCCCATAAACTTTTGTTTAGATTCAGTTTAGAAAAATTTAATGGGGTCAGACCCCGTGAAATGCCGAGACTTCATGGATGACCGTGACGATATATTGGAGAAAACAATGACCAGAATTCTTTTATTCGGCGCGATGGGCGCGATGGGCAGAAATGTAATCAACTGTGCGAAGGCGATGGAGGATGTGACGATCGTCGCGGGTGTCGACCGTGAGGATCACTTCGATGATCCGGCGATCGGATTTCCGGTGTATGGCAGCTTCGATGCGGTGAAGGAGGACTTCGATGTGATCATCGATTTCTCCGTGGCACCGGCCATCGACGGTCTTCTCGACTATGTGGAGAAGAGTGGAAAGGCGCTCGTGCAGTGCACAACCGGTCTTTCAGCGGAGCAGATCGCACGTGTACAGAAGCTTGCGGAGAAGGCTCCGATCCTTCGCAGTGCGAATATGTCGATCGGCGTGAATCTGCTCCTGGAGCTCGTGAAGACTGCAGCCCAGAAGCTCTATGAGAAGGGCTTCGACATCGAGATCGTCGAGCAGCACCACCATCGCAAGATGGACGCCCCGTCCGGTACCGCACTGGCACTGGCAGATGCGGTCAACGAAGCACTCGATGACAGGCTGACCTATGTGTATGACCGTTCCCAGCGGAAGGCAGCCCGTCCGCACGAGGAGCTCGGTATCAGTGCCGTTCGTGGTGGCACACTGCCGGGGGTTCATGATATCATCTTTGCAGGCGAGGATGAGGTCATCACCTTCAACCACACTGCGTACTCGAGAGCGATCTTCGCAAACGGCGCACTCAATGCAGCCCTTTTCCTCCACGGAAAGGCAGCAGGCATGTACTCGATGCAGGATGTGCTCGCCTGAACGGGTCGGAACATTCAGGGAGGCAGAGGGGTCTGACCCCATAAACTTCAGTTTAGAATCTGTTTAGAAAAAATTAATGGGGTCAGACCCCATTAAAAAAGTATAAACTTCGGTCGTCAGCATTGCGCTCAGCGATGTTGCAATATAAAACATGCTTACGGTAAGGAGAAGAACATGGCGGAATACAATCGTTACACAAGCCCACTGACAGGACGTTATGCATCGAAGGAGATGCAGTACATTTTCTCACAGGACAACAAGTTCCGGACCTGGAGAAAGCTCTGGATCGCACTGGCAGAGACGGAGCATGAGCTGGGCCTCAACATCACGAAGGAGCAGATCGATGAGCTGAAGGCACATCAGGATGAAATCAATTATGAGGTGGCAGAGGCACGTGAGAAGGAAGTCCGTCACGATGTTATGAGCCATGTGTATGCGTACGGCGTACAGTGCCCGAACGCGAAGGGTATCATCCACCTCGGTGCGACCTCCTGCTATGTCGGCGACAACACCGATATCATCATCATGCGGGAGGGTCTCGAGCTCGTGCATAAGAAGCTCGTCAATGTCATCAACGAGCTCAGTAAGTTCGCGATGAAGTATAAGGATATGCCGACGCTCGCGTACACCCACTTCCAGCCTGCACAGCCGACAACCGTTGGTAAGCGTGCGACCCTGTGGCTGAACGAGCTCGTGCTCGACCTCGAGGATCTCGAGTATGTACTCGGCTCCCTGAAGCTGCTTGGCTCTAAGGGCACCACCGGCACCCAGGCGTCCTTCCTCGAGCTCTTCGACGGCGACCATGCGAAGTGCCGCCAGCTCGACCAGATGATCGCAGAGAAGATGGGCTTCACGTCCTGCTATCCGGTATCCGGTCAGACCTACAGCCGTAAGGTCGATTTCCGTGTTCTCAGCGTGCTCGCCGGCATCGCCCAGTCCGCGCATAAGTTCACGAACGACATCCGTATGCTCCAGCATATGAAGGAGGTCGAGGAGCCGTTCGAGAAGCACCAGATCGGTTCCAGTGCGATGGCCTACAAGCGGAACCCGATGCGTTCCGAGCGTATCGCCTCCCTCGCAGACTACGTGATCTCCGATCTCATGAATCCAATGCTGGTATCCTCCACGCAGTGGTTCGAGCGTACACTCGATGACTCCGCAAACAAGCGTCTGTCCGTACCGGAGGGCTTCCTCGCCATCGATGGTATCCTCGATCTCTACCTGAACGTCGTCGATGGTCTCGTGGTATACCCGAAGGTCATCCGCAAGCATCTCATGGCGGAGCTGCCATTCATGGCGACCGAGAACATCATGATGGATGCGGTAAAGGCTGGTGGCGATCGTCAGGAGCTGCATGAGAAGATCCGTCAGCTTAGCATGCAGGCTGGTAAGACCGTCAAGGAAGAGGGTAAGGACAACAACCTCCTCGAGCTGATCGCGGCAGATCCGAGCTTCCATCTCTCCCTCGAGGATCTCGAGGCCAGCATGCAGCCGGAGCGCTATGTCGGTCGTGCACCGAAGCAGACCGAGGAGTTCATCACCGAGGTGATCAACCCGATTCTCGAGAAGAACAAGGAGGTGCTTGGACTCACCGCTGAGATCAATGTCTGATCCCGTTACAACAGACCGTGCCCGGAGGGGCGGCAACAGAAACACAGTACTCCGAGCTCGGTAAAATCTAAGCCAGGAACCCTAAGCGGCACTAGGCCCTCTGCAATCACTGGGTTTTCTTTATGAAAACTCAGCGTTGCAGAGGGTCCTAAGGAAAAAGGCACCAAGTGCCGCTAAGGGAACCCGGCTTGATTTTACACGACCTCTCCGTATGGATTCTGTTGTCGGCCCTCCGGGCCTTTTTGATTTGTGACGTGGTGTGCAGTGAAGGGGGAAGTGTATGGAAAAGAGCAGTATCCTTCCATGGATCAATACAGAATATTCCTATCAGCTGGCGAAGCGGATGGAGCAGTTCCGCTCGCATCCGGAGCTCGGCTACCGGCCGGCAGGATCAAAGGCGGAGTTTGCGACCGGCGAGATACTGCGGGAGGAGATGGAGCGCATCGGTCTCCGGGACGTCCATAAGGATCAGATCTGCGTGGATGCCTGGGAGTTTCATAAGGCAGAGCTTGTATGGCGACGTGCAGATGGCAGTGTCGGGCTGCGGTCGCTGCTCGGTGGCTATCAGACCACGTTTCAGACCGACGGGCCGCAGGAATTCGGCCTCGTCTACGTCGGGAAGGGCACGGCAGCTGACTACGAGGGGAAGGATGTGAAGGGAAAGCTGGTCCTCGCGGATATCAATCAGCGCGACGAGTGGTGGATCAATTTCCCGGTCTACCAGGCCTATGTTCGTGGTGCCGCCGCGTTGATCGCCGTGCAGGAGGGCGGCTTCGCGGAGATCCAGGATGAAGCGCTGAATGCACAGGATATCGCGGGTCCGGCAGAGGCCGCCGCCTTTTCGATGTCACGCTCAGATGCCGCAGTGCTGAAGCAGGCACTCCGGGAGACACCGGAACTCCGGGTGACCCTCGACGCGGACAGCACCGTCACGGAAAAGCAGCGCTCCTACAACATCATCGGCACGATCCCGGGTGAGGATCCGACGCAGATGATTCTCCTGTCGGCCCACTATGACTCTTACTTCAGCGGCTTTCAGGATGACAATACGGCGGTGGCAATGATGTTCGGCATCGCGAAGGCACTGATCGACAGCGGCTACCGGCCGAAGAAGACCATCGTCATCGCGGCGCTGGCGGCGGAAGAGTGGGGCATCGTGAACACGAAGTATGACTGGTCGACCGGTGCCTACCAGCAGGTCTTTCAGGTCCGTCCGGAGTGGCAGGGCAGGGTCGTGGCTGACTTCAACTTCGAGCTTCCGGCGCACGCCCATGGACCGAAGGACGCCGTGCGCAGCGTCTATGAGTACGTGCACTTCCTCGAGCAGGCCGTCGCCGACATCCCGGTGGATCCCGCGGCGTATCCGGAGGGACTCGAGGTGCATGCGCCGATCCAGACCATGTCCGACGACTTCTCGATGGCCATCGCCGGCATCCCGTCCATGGTAAACGAGTTCACGGACAGCAGCTTCATGGAGACGCACTATCACTCGCAGTTCGATAACGAAGCCTATTATCATGAGCCGGTCTACCGTTTTCATCACCTCTTATACGGCACGCTGATTCAGAAATTCGACCAGCTGATCCTCCCGCCGATGGACTTTTCCGCGCTGTTCGAAGCGATGAACAGAAGCATTGACCTGCGCTACGCCGGCCTCGTCGGCGAACTGGGCGCGGAGCTGGATGCCGTGACGAAGGAGGCGGCAGCCCTCGGGCATGCCGTGTACCGCTGGATCGCGTCGGTCAATGCTTCCGGCGTGACTCCATCACGTGCCGGAGAGTGCACGGAGATCCTGATGAAGGCCTTCCGAAAGGCCCAGGACTCCTTCGTGCGCCTCGACTGGCAGGATACCGTCCTCTTCCCACAGCAGGCGGTACGGCAGAACCTCACGCATATCAAGGACGCCATCCGCTGCCTCGAGGAGAGCGATGCCCGCGGTGCCCTCGATGCCATCTATGAAATCGATAACAACTGCTATGCCTTCCAGTTCGATGAGGAGGTATTTAACTACTTCACCGACTATGTCTTCTGCCAGCCGAAGGAGCGCCTCCAGTGGGGAGCCGGACGGATCGTGCATCATGAGAACCTGTACCAGCTGGTGCAGAAGCTGAAGCGCAAGGCAGAAGCCGGCAGCGTAGATTTCGAGGAGGAGCTTCGCATCCTGAACCGTGTGCGGAAGAACCAGGAAGAGTGCTATAAATCGGATCTCGAATACATGATACGGGAAACAAACAATATCATCCAGAGCCTGAAACAGATTTCAGCGATCGCGGATGGAAAGGAATGTTAAACAGGATTTACTATGGATAGTGACAAATTGTACCGCGTAAAAAAGGAAGATATCCCGAAGCTGGAGCGGCTGCTGACGGTCTGCTTCGCGAAGGATCCGCTGTACTGTAAGCTGATTCCGGACGAGGATACACGGAATCGTCTGCTGCCGGAGCTTTTTCACTGTGATCTTGAGGAGATGTTCGAGACCTGCGAAATCTTCGCAGACAGCCCGGAGCTGAATGGCATCCTGGTCGTATCCGACGAGTCGGAGCCGTATAATTTCTTCCGCTATTACCTGACCGAGCTTCGCGCGAATCTGAAGACCGACGAGTACCTCATCAAGGAGGATCCGAGCCTCCGGGCTTTCTGGAACTTCGTGCTCGGCAAGGACTATCTGAACGAGAAGTGGACCGACCAGCTCCACCAGGAGGAGCGCATCCACATCATCTACCTCGCGGTCGATCCCGAGAAGCAGCATCATCACATCTCCTCGATCCTCATGGACGAGGCCATTGCCTACGCCGACGCACATCATCTCATGATGTCCCTCGAGACCCACAACGAGCATAACGTCGCCATGTACGAGCATTTCGGCTTCAAGCTTTACGGCGTGATGGAAAAGCACTTCGACCTCAAGCAGTACTGCCTCATCCGAGAGGTGCAGTAGAGGCCATCTTAAGAATTTCGTAAGGGGGTCTGACCCCATAAACTTTTGTTTAGATTCGGTTTGTGAAAATTTAATGGGGTCAGACCCCAATGTCGTCAACTTAACACTTAGACTCACGCGAAAGCGTGGGTCT
>NZ_JBKEIS010000056.1:0-673 GCF_046365365.1 Oribacterium sp. P9
TGCGGCTCACGGGACTTGAACCCGCACATCAGAGATACAGGAACCTAAATCCTGCGCGTCTGCCAATTCCGCCAAAGCCGCATCTCAACTCATTGCATTATAAAGTATGGATAAGCGAAATGCAAGAAGGGAAGCGCTGATTGATCGCGGCCAGCATTGGCCCAGGGCCTTTTGTTATGCCAAATCCAAGGTTGTATATCCTCGTTCTCTCGCCTGAACTTTTGTCGGAAAAACCGATAGAAGTCTGTATCTGAAATCGCTCACTTTCTTGTCGTACCGATATAATTAACCCCTTCACCATCCAGGGCATCCGTGCCAATGAATTCCTTTTCTAACATGTCCTCCTGCACAAGTGTCTGAAGTTTCCCAGTGTCTTCTTCCACCAGCATTCTACTGACTGCTTCACTCTAACAACTCGCATTTTTTGCGTGTTGTTATTTTATCACTCAACACGCGTATAGAGCCTCACCAGGCCATTTTCTTTCGTGACTTTAAGCACTGCCTGATCACCATATTTCAGAGTACAGATATAATCCGCCCAGCACCATCACCAGTACCAGTACAATGCTGTGAACGCGGCTCACCATCTTCCAGGCATTTTCTTCTTCAACACGTAACTCGCCGTTCTCTGAATCTTTGTCTTCGATATACGTCCGCTTGTTTGATAAAACAT
>NZ_JBKEIS010000009.1:0-93886 GCF_046365365.1 Oribacterium sp. P9
CCTTTGTGATATCATCCTTCTAGCAACCAATCTTAAGTTGACGTTGGGTTGACGACATTGGGGTCAGACCCCATAAAGTGGTGGGCCGGGCTCCTGCCGTAATGCAGCTGATCTTTGGAGTGGTGGAGTGAGCGTCTTATGTTTCACTGACGGTGAAGTAATCCGGATGCCGCTCGATCGTATCCATGAGATTGCCGCGGAAGCTGGTCAGGTGCTCGCTGATTTTCGTCTCGGCGCAGACATCATCCGGGAGGCCGAGCAGGAGATAGTCACAGAACTCGCGGTGCTGGCGGTTGACGCGGGTGAAATCGCATCTGCCCTCGAAGACATCGAGGTAGCGGAGGCGATCGTAGTGGGAGACGAGGCCGCGCATCGCGAGCCAGGTGTGAGAGCGGCCGCCGAAGTAGTACATCATACGATGAAACTCGTCGTCTAGCTGGATGATCTCGTCCACTGAGTCCTCGATGTGGCTGATCAGGGCATTCTGCTTCCGCATGCACTCCATCAGCTCCTGGATCTGACTGCGGTCGATCTTTCCGGCGACATCCCGGAGCAGTGCACTCTCGAGCAGAAGGCGGGTCGAGTGGCCCTCCTTGACGAGTGTCAGATCGATGCGGCTGACCCGGGTTCCGCGCTGCGGAAAAATGTCGACCAGCCACTCGCTCTGCAGGGTGGTCAATGCTTCGTGCACCGGTGTACGGCTCATCCTGAGCGCATACGCGAGCTCGATCTCGTTCAGCGACTCCCCCGGCTTGAGCCGGAGCGTCATGATATTCGAACGCAATACGCGGGAAGCGTAGGCGCGGTTGTTTTCGTTTTTATATGGAGATGGGATGATCAGGTTCATGTGCAGGACTCCTTCCATGAGATTCAATATAACTAATATATCAGTGCAACGGGTGCTTTTCAAGATGATGTATACAAAAATCGCATAAAATATTTGGTGATTAAAAAGATAAATATAGAAAAATCAGTCAAATATGCCTTGAAATGCATCTGTAAACTGTGCTATGCTAGCACCAATGAAAAACAACTGATATATTAATGCGAAAAGCTTGACGATTAAGAAAAGGAGAGTTAATTATGAGTATTCGTGTACCTGTAGAAACGGTGAAGGCAACGGTCAAGAAGGCATTTCTGAACCTCGGTTTAACAGAGGCGCAGGCAGAGCAGTGCGCAGAGATCCATACCGAGAGCAGCCTCGAGGGTATCGAGAGCCACGGCCTCAATCGTGTACCTCGTTTTGCGGAGTATGTTCAGAAGGGCTGGGTCGATATCAAGGCGAAGCCGGAGCTGGTTGGTGCGAAGGGTGCAGTCGAGAACTACGATGGTCACCTCGGCATCGGTACACTGAATGCTACCTTCTGCATGGATCGTGCCGTAGAGCTTGCAAAGGTACATGGTATCGGCTGCGTCGCACTGAAGAACACGACCCACTGGATGCGTGGTGGTTCCTATGCATGGCAGGCAGCACAGGCCGGCTTCATCGGTATCAGCTGGACCAACACCGAGAGCTGTATGCCGATGTGGGGCTCGAAGAAGCCGGGCGTCGGTAATAACCCGTTCTGTATCGCGATTCCGCGGAAGAGCGGCCCGATCGTCCTCGATATGGCGATGAGCCAGTATGCATACGGTAAGCTCGGCGTATATCGTCTCGCTGGTAAGCAGCTTCCATATCCGGGCGGCTTCGATAAGGATGGTAATCTGACCAGCGATCCGGGTGCGATCGAGGCCAGCGGACGTATCCTTCCGACCGGTTACTGGAAGGGTACCGGTATGGCGATCGCCCTCGACCTCGCAGCCGCTGCGATGGCGAACGGTAAGACAGGTGCGGATATGGACCGTGAGGGTCGTGGAAGCTGCACCGGCTGCTGCCAGATCTTCATCGCATATGATCCGTATCTCTTCGGTGATGAAGAGGAGATCCAGGCGAAGTTCGATGATCGTGTAGCCGCTGCAGATGCGACGGAGCCGGATCACGAGGGTGGTCACGTAACCTGCCCTGGTGAGCGTACCGCTGCGACCCGTGAGCGTAACCTCCGTGAGGGCGTCGTGGTCGATGAGCAGATCTGGCAGCAGTGTCTCGATCTCGCCGCCGGTAAGATGGAAACGAAGGACATCTCCGCAGCCTGCGTACTCGACAACATGCAGGAAGAAGAGAAGAAGTAATCACATCTGAATGTGAGAAGGAGTTTACTATGTTTTTTTCACCATTAAATCTTTCAACCAAGTATAACTACCTCGATGAGAAGTTTCAGGCAGCCTATAAGTGGCTGGCAGAGACCGACCTCGATCACACAGCGGTCGGAAGCTATCCGGTATGCGAGGGCGTGACTGCAAATGTACAGGAGTACACCAGCTTCCCTGCAAATGAGGGCTTCTTCGAGACCCACGATAAATTTTTTGACATCCAGTATGTGATCTCCGGCAAGGAGCAGTTCGGCTACTGCAAGCGCGATGGTCTCGTACTGAAGGAGGATCATCCGGAGAATGATCTCAAGTTCTATGAGGAGCCGGCACTCAGCGGTACCGTACTGCTGCTTCCGGGCGACATGATCGTCGTTGCACCGGAGGATGCACATAAGCCACGTACCTGCACTGCAGAAGGACCAGAGTTCGTCCGCAAGGTAGTGGTAAAGGTCGCTGTTTAATCTGAACATTAATCCATGAGAGGGCCGCGCTTCGCGCGGCCCTCTCATGGATTAGTGCAAAGAGACGATGCCATGATAATGCGCCTTCGGCGCAGGCATCGTCGCTTGATTTTTTCGCTTATTGCGAAAAAACAGCCTCGCCGCCTGGGGGCATCCACGAGCCTCTCCGCGCTTCGCGCGGCCCTCTCATGGATGATTAACACGCTAACTACACTTTTTCCTATCCTATAAAGCAAAAGCCCCCGCGCCGTATGGTGCGGAGGCTTCTGCTCGGTAACAACGAATGAGCGAAAATGGCGAAACGCAGTCGTGCAGGCGCTGCTTTTATGATAGGATAAAAAGAGATTTTGTGTTCGGGAGGTAGGGCTATGTACGACGGTGGCGGTAAGAAAAATCTGAATCTGCTGATACTTGAGGTCCTGAAGGATTATTCGGATGAGGAGCATGCACTTACGCAGCAGCGGGTGCTGCAGCTTCTGAAGGAGAACTACGGGGTGGTGTGTGACCGGCGTTCGGTCCGAAACAACATCGACTGTCTCATCGAGTACGGCTTCGATATCGATACGGAGAAGGGCTATCGGCTGATGTCCCGGACCTTCGATGATGCGGAGCTGCAGATGCTCATCAACTCGGTGGTTTTCTCGAAATTTCTGACGAAGGCACAGGCGAAGCAGCTGATCGACAAGCTGGTCGATGAGAGCAGCCGACACTTCAAGCCGCGCTTCACGCATCTCGCCAATATCACGACGCTCCAGCATACGGAGAACAAGCAGGCGATGATCAACCTCGACCTGATCGATGAGGCGATCGAACGAAAGCAGAAGCTTTCCTTCATTTACAACAGCTACGGGACGGATCGGCGGATGCATCCGCGGCGGAAGGAGCCGTACATCTATAATCCCTATCAGATCGTGATGTCGAACGGAAACTTCTATCTCGTCGGCAACTATGATAAGTATGACACGATCTCGCACTTCCGCATCGATAAGATGACGAACATGAAGATCCTCGACGAGGAGCGGAAGCCGGCGCGGGAGGTGAAGGGCATGGAGCATGGCCTCGACCTGCCGAAGCACATGGCGGAGCATGTCTATATGTTCTCCGGCGAGTCGGTGACGGTGCTGCTTCGGACGAGTCAGCGCAGTATGGATATGCTCTATGACTGGTTCGGAAAGGACTTCCAGATCGTCGAGCAGTACGAGGACGGGATGATGGATGTCCGCCTCCGCTGTAATCTGGAGGCGATGGAGTACTGGGCGCTCCAGTATGGCAAGTACGTGACGGTGCTCGAGCCGGCGGAGCTTCGCGAGAAGCTGCGAACAGACATCGCGGAGATGGCCGCGAGATATCAGGAGGAAACGAAATGAAAATAAATGAATTTACGAGAACTGGAACGACATCCGAGGAGATTTCCGAGCGGGAGCAGCGGCATCGCATCCTCGCGCGGGAGGCGGCCGAGGAGAGCATCGTCCTTCTGAAAAACGACGGGGTGCTGCCGCTTCCGACCGGGATTCCGGTGGCGTTGTTCGGTGCAGGTGCGGGGCTCACGATCAAGGGTGGAACCGGCTCCGGTGATGTGAATGTGCGGCACAGTGTGTCGATCTATGACGGCTTCACGCTCGCACGTGTGCGGGTGACGAGCAAGGACTGGATCGAGGATTATGAGGAGCGCTATGAGCTCGCGCGGCAGGCGTGGAAGAGGCAGATCCTCGACGAGTGCGGCGGCACCACCGACGGGCAGCTTTTCTTCGATACCTATACGAGCCACGCCTTCGAGATGCCGGAGGGGCGTCCGATCGAGGACACGGATGTGCAGGATGCGAAGACGGCGGTCTACGTGATTTCCCGCGTGGCCGGCGAGGGCAGCGACCGTTATCTCGCAAAGGGCGACTACTACCTCACGGATCACGAGCTCGAGGATATCCGCGTGCTCGCGACCCTGGTCGAGAAGATCGTCATCGTGATCAATGCCGGTGCGCCGATCGATCTTACGGTGCTCGAGGCGATGCCGGAGGTGAAGGCGATCCTTTTCATGGGGCAGGCCGGTGAGGAGGGTGGTAACGCCTGTGCGCGCATCCTGCTCGGATTCGTGAATCCGTCGGCGAAGCTGACCGCGACCTGGGCGAAGCGCTATATGGACTATCCGGGTGCGATGGAGTTCAGTGATGTCCGCGCGCAGCTCGACGAGGACAATGCTTACGGCGCTGCGGAGACGATCGACCGGGACGCGTTGCTTGCGCGTTCACGCTATGAAGAGGGCATCTATGTCGGCTATCGTTACTTCGATTCCTTCGGGGTGACGCCGCGCTATCACTTCGGTCATGGCCTGAGCTACACCTCGTTCGTCCTCACGGCGGAGGCACCGCGGGCCGCAGCGGATGGACTGTACATCCCGGTGACCGTCGAGAATACCGGAAATCCGTATGCCGGAAAGGAGGTCGTGCAGGTCTATGCGGCCTGCCCGCAGCCGGCAGTGATTTCCGGTGAGGATGGCGTGAAGGCAGCGGCATCTGGGGAACCGGCGGAGACATTGACCGAAGATGCTGGAGATGGCGGCGCAGGCGTGAAGGCGTCGGCACAGGCGAAGGTCGAGGCGAAGGAATATAAGCGCCTCGTGGCCTTCCGGAAGACGCGGCTCCTCGCACCGGGCGAGCAGGAGACGATGACCCTCCATGTGGACGGGCGCGCGCTCGCGAGCTTCCGTACGGACTACGATGCGGCGCATGGCGCGTGGGTGATCGAGGCCGGTCGCTATGCGATCTTCGTCGGCAGCAGCTCGGAGGAGAGCCGGCTGCAGCTCGCGGGCGTGGTCGAGGTCGCGGAGGAGAAGGTGCTGGAGATCGTGCCGCACATCTGTCCGGTGAAGGACGCGGACTTCCATGAGTGCGCGGCGCCGGTGGAGAGCCTCCGCCGGAAGACGCAGGCCTGGAGCGATACCTGGGCGACGATGAAGCAGGCGGCGCAGCAGGGGAAGCGGATCGCGGGACTCTGCGGGAAGCTGGGCTGGACGCAGGCGCTCGGAGAGACCGTGTGGGCGCCGGGCGAGGAGCCGGTGTTCCGAAATGCACAGGATGACCTCGACCGGATGGCGCATGCAATCGCCAGTGCGCTCGAGGTGAAGGACCTGATCCCGCTCCTGATGGGCGAGTTCGACATGCATGCGTCGGCGCTCGGCTCCGCGGGGCAGCGGGTGCCGGGAACGGCGGGCGAGACCAGCCGCTCCCTGGAGGAGCTCCTTCATGTGCCGGGGATCTCGATGGCGGATGGGCCGGCGGGCCTGCGCCTGAGCCGCTCGTATCTCGTGGAGCGGGCGACGGGCGAGAAGCTCAGCACCGGCATCGAGGCGAACTTCGAGAACGGCTTCTTCGCGTCGGAACCGGCTGAGCCGGAGAAGTATGAGCGCTGGTACCAGTTCACGACGGCATGGCCGGTGGGCACGAACCTCGCGCAGACCTGGAATGAGGAGCTGCTCGGGGCGGTGGGCCGCGCGACGGGCATCGAGATGGAGGAGTTCCATGTCGCCTGGTGGCTCGCACCGGGCATGAATATCCAGCGGAATCCGCTGAACGGACGAAACTTCGAGTACTATTCAGAGGACCCGCTGCTCAGTGGAAAGATGGCGGCGGCGATCACGAAGGGCGTGCAGACGCTTCCAGGTGTCGGCACGACGGTGAAGCACTTCGCCTGCAATAATCAGGAGAACAACCGCATGGGTGTCGATGCCGTCGTGTCCGAGCGGGCACTGCGTGAGATCTACCTGCGCGGCTTCGAGATCGCGATCAAGGAGAGCCAGCCGATGTGCATCATGACGAGCTACAACGAGATCAACGGGGTGCACAGTGCGAACAATGCCGACCTCTGCACGGAGATCGCGCGGCGGGAGTGGCACTTCCAGGGCGTGATTATGACCGACTGGGCGACAACATTGGACTTCGGTGGAGCAGATGCAGCCGGCTGCGTGGCGGCGGGCAACGACCTCATCATGCCAGGTGCGACCTCTGACCTCGAGAATATCGAGCAGGCGTATGCGGAGGGACGGCTCAGCGAGGCGGACATCCGAAGCTGTGCGGAGCGCGTACTGAACATCGTGCTCCGGACGAACGGATATGCGGACGCGACGAGTTACTACGCACGCTTCGCGTGATGTGTGGATTACGCTTTATGATCAGAACGGTCTTCGGTGATGGAGGCCGTTCTTTTTGTGGGGAGCGCTTCTTGTATTTGGAGGCTGGGACCGCTATAGTAGACGCAGTATATTTGTAAGGGAGAGTGTTATGGCAAAACTGATTTTCCGCTACGGTGCGATGGGCAGCAGTAAGACGGCGAATGCACTGATGGTGCGCTACAACTATCTGGAGAAGGGCTATGTGCCGTATCTTCTGAAGCCGGCGACGGACACGCGTGATGGGAAGAGTGAGATCAAGTCACGCATCGGGCTGCACGCGGAGTGCGAGCTGGTGTCGAGTTTTCTCGAGCGGCTCGAGACGATCGATTTCGTGAAGGAAACCGTCATCATCATCGACGAGGCGCAGTTCCTGCGTCCGGAGGAGGTCGAGGCCTTCGCGCATATCGTCGACGAGCGGGAGATTACGGTCATCTGCTATGGCCTGATGACGGATTTCCAGAGCCGGCTGTTCCCGGGCTCGCAGCGCCTCTGTGAGCTGGCGGACCGGCTCGAGGAGATCCCGACGCTCTGCTGGTGCGGCAAGAAGGCACACTTCAACACGCGTTTCAGCGACGGAAAGATCGTGCGCACTGGTGCACAGGTTATGCTGGGTGGCAATGAATCCTACGTGGCACTGTGCCGGAAGCACTACTTCGAAGGCCGGCTGCACGGCGATCGCCCACATGAGGACCTGACGCAGGACATCGCGGGGGTATGACCATGCAAAATCAGCAGAAGGTGAATAACAGCAGCAGAGATCGGAGGACAGCGCGGCGCATGCTCGCTGTAGTCATGGTTGTGTTCTTGCTATTGCTTTCCGGATGCGGTGCCCGTCCAGGGGCCGCGGATGTGGCTGTGACGAAATCAGCGCAGGTCGTGGGAAAAGCAGAAGTATCGGGGGAATCGTCATCTGCTGCTGATACTGACAAGTCGTCGTCCGGTGCGCAGCTTTCCGGCACCAGCGTGACCGCGGCCGGCCTGCTGTCGTTCTCCGAGCTTTCCGAGATCCCGGATGGCAGCTACTGGATCCGGGTGTCGATGACGGGGGGCTCCGGCCGCGCGTCGATCAGCTCGCCGACGGGCTTCTATGTAAAGGAAGGGCAGGCGACGGCAGACATCCACTGGTCGAGCGCAAGCTATGATTACATGAAGCTCGACGGCGTCCGCTACGACGCCTTCACCGACGCTGCCGGACACTCCGCGATGACGATCCCGGTGTCAGCGCTCAACACGGCCATCCCGGTGCTCGCCGATACGACCGCGATGTCGAAGCCGTACGAAATCGAGTACCAGCTGAGCTTCGACGGCAGCGCGCTGCTTCCGATGGCGGACGCGTCGATGGCCGAGGCGCATCCCCTGCCGAGCGACGAGGTGAATCGGACAATGCAGTCGGCCACCACGCAGGTGACAGATGCGGAAACTTCCGGCAGCGCCGGAGGAAGTGGAAACCGCACGACCGCCTTGGCAGAGACGAGCACGAAAACCGCTGGCGCCTCCGGTACGGTGGGGGAAAGCAGTGTCCACTGGTCAGCGGCACCGGAGATCGACGGACTCAGGTTCGTTTCGTCTGAGAAGAACGATGTGGCAGAGTACTTCCGTCTGAGCGTCTATGAGGATGCATCCGGCGCGAAGTACCAGCTGCTGGAAACCGCCGGGGGCCTGCACCGCTACCTGATCGCGCCGGAAGATCCGCAGGCAGCCGACAAGACATCGGAAATAGCTGAGCCGAAGGCCTCAGCGCAAGCGGATTCCGAGAAGAATTCAAGTGAAAAGAAGGCGGCGAAGTCCGGCTCAAAACAGGGCGTCGATCAAAAAAACGGTCACTTCACGGCGCGGGCGTCGGAGGAGAACAGCGCGAATAAGGAAAAGAAGGGCGATGCGCTGGAGCTGACAGTGCTGCAGCAGCCGCTCACGACGACGTATGTAGCGGCGAGTGCGGTTATGGCCCCGCTCTGTGATCTCGGCGCGGTCAGCCAGATCCGCTTTTCCGGTCTCCGGGAGGAGGGTTGGTACGTGGACGAGGCACGCACTGCGATGAAGGCAGGCTCGATGCTCTTCGCCGGCAGGTACTCGGAGCCGGACTATGAAACGCTGCTCCGGGAGGGCTGTGACCTCGCGCTGGAATCCACGATGATCTACCGCTCACCGGAGGTCATCGAAAAGCTGAGTGCCCTCGGCATCCCGGTCTACATCGACTACTCCAGCTACGAGCCGCACGTGCTCGGCCGCCTCGAGTGGATCCGTGTGTACGGCGCGCTGTTCGGCCACGAAGAGGAGGCGCAGCAGTGGTATCAGACGGAGCGCGACCGCATCCGTGCGATACAGAAGGATGCGGAGACGTCGTCTGGTGAAGCTTCTCAGAGTGGGAAGTCTGCAGAAAAATCAGAAACAAAAACTTCCAGGAACTCGAAAAACGAGGCGTCGTCTACCGAAACCAGCAGTGGGCGTGCCGGTACAGATACGACAGCGGATCAGCGTCCGACGGTCGTCTACTTCTATGTGAACTCCTTCGGGCAGATCCAGGTGCGGCAGCCGCATGACTACATCCCGGAGCTGCTCGAGCTTGCCGGTGCGCGTTACCTTGCGCCGGACATGTCGAGCCTCAGTGGCAGTCGGAAGAGCAACGTTACGGTTTCCCTTGAGGATTTCTACAGCAGCTGTAAGGATGCCGACTACCTCATCTACTCCGCAACCCTCGACCGCCCGCTCAGCTCCATCCGGGAGCTTCTCGGAAAGAATGCGCTCTTCGTGGACTTTAAGGCCGTAAAGGAGGGCCATGTCTACACGACCGACAAGGACTTCTACCAGCTGAGCGACCGTATGGCGGACTTCGCTGAAGATGTCAGCCGGATGTTGCAGGACCAGGATGACATGCATTTCCTGAAAAAGGTTGCGTAAACGAAAATCGAGTATACTGAAAGCCATCAAACGATGCTGTATACAGAAAGGGACGCGCGGATGAGTGAATTTCAGCGGGAAAACCGAAGACGCACGCGGCGGTATGTGATCGTATTCGCATGCCTTTTTTTCGTGCTTCTTCTTATTTTTTATGCCAATGTCTCCGTCGGTACGGTCGCACTGCGCGCGGATCTCGTGTCGCAGACCATCCTCTGGCGCATCCGCCTGCCGCGCGTCTGCCTCGCGATGATCCTCGGCGGTGCGCTCGCGCTGAGCGGCTTCCTGCTCCAGACCTTCTTCGAAAATCCGATCGCCGGGCCCTACATTCTCGGCATCTCGAGTGGTGCGAAGCTGACCGTCACGCTGTCGATGCTGCTCACCCTGACCAGGCTCCGCACCACCAGCGCAGCCATCAATGTCGTGGCCGCCTTCATTGGCGCCCTCCTGTCGACCGGCTTCATCCTCCTGATCTCGAAGCGCGTACAGCACATGGCGTCGATTCTGATCGGCGGCATCATGATCGGCTACGTCGCGAGTGCGATCACCGATTTCCTCATCACCTTCGCGGAGGACGCGGACATCGTGAACCTGCACGGCTGGTCGCTCGGCTCGTTTTCGGGCGCGGACTGGCAGGATGTGCGCGTGTCGCTCGCGGTCGTGGGCGTGACGATGGCGCTGATTTTTGCGATGTCGAAGCAGATCGGCGCGTTCCGGCTCGGGGAGGGCTACGCGCGCTCCCTCGGGGTCGATGTCCGGCGCTTCCGCACGATCCTCATCCTGCTCTCGAGTATCCTGTCGGCGACCGTCACCGCCTTCGCCGGCCCGATCAGCTTCGTTGGCGTGGCGGCCCCGTACATCATGCGACGCCTGCTCCGTACCTCGGAGCCACGCGTGCTGATACCGGCAGCATTCCTCGGCGGCGCGGCGTTCACGGCGGCCTGCGACCTCCTGGCGCGCACATGGCTCAGCCCGACCGAGCTCAATATCTCGACCGTCACCTCGCTGATCGGCGCGCCGGTCGTCATCTGGATGCTGCTGCAGGAGAGGGGGAGATGATGCGCGAACAGAATCGAAAAAAGGAACAGCGAGTGCAGGAAATGCGGACCATCGATGCGGCTGGGAAGGACGCTTCTGTGATGGAAGATGGTACGGGCGATGTGTTGCGCAGTTTGGCGACGGAAAGCACGGGGGCAGCGATGGCTGGAGCGCATCACATGGCTGTGCGCGATGTGATAGCGGGCTATCATGGGAAGGTCGTGCTGGACGGGCTCAGCTTCGAAGTGCCGCGGGGCGGGATCCTCGTGCTGATCGGGCCGAATGGCGCGGGGAAGTCGACCGTGCTGAGGACGCTGTCCCGGGCGCTTCTGCCGATGCAGGGGACCGTGACACTGGATGGCCGGGATCTGCAGCGCTACTCCGGGGAGGCGCTCGCGCGGGAGCTCGCGGTCATGCTGACGGATCGGGCGAAGCCGGAGCTCATGACCGTGCGGGATGTGGTATCGCTCGGTCGCTATCCATATACCGGGCGACTGGGGCGGCTCGATGCAGAGGACGAAGTGCAGGTGAAGGACGCGATGGAGGCCATGGATGTCATGGAGCTTCGGGAGCGGGATTTCCGGGAGCTGAGTGACGGACAGAAGCAGCGGGTGCTGCTCGCGCGGGCACTGGCACAGGACCCGAAGCTTCTCATCCTCGATGAGCCGACCGGCTACCTCGACATCCACTATAAGCTGCAGCTTCTTCGGGTGCTGCGGGCGAAGTCACAGGCCGGGATGACGATCGTGGCGTCGCTTCACGAGATCGAGCTCGCACGGCTGCTCGCGGATCAGCTGCTGACCGTGAAGGACGGCCATGCCGGGCACAGCGGCACACCGGAGGAGATCTTCCGCGAGGAGATCATCGCGCCGCTCTATGACATCAGTGCGGAGGAATTCCGGCTGCTGTACGGACGCGCGGAGGAGCGCACCCGGCTGTGAGCAGGCGTTGCCGAGGGAATGCCGAAAAGACAGGGTGCGTAAGTCGGGAAAAAGTGCGATCGATGGCCCGTGGTAAGTGAAGCAGAAACGGACAGGATGCGTGATATGAACGAATTTGTTTTCAAAAATCAGAAGAAGCTTCGCTGCGGGCTGACGACCGGCACCTGCGCAGCGGCGTGCGCGCAGGCTGCGATGCTGCGGCTCCTCACCGGACAGGTCCGGTCGGAGGTGACCGTGCGACTGCCGGAGAGCAGGAAGAGCGTGCAGGTGGACGTCGCTGCAGCGAAGCTTCATGCGGAGATCGCAGATAATCGAGCGAATCGTGGAACGCAGCAGAACAGCGATGGACGGTCACCGCTGCAGCGGGTGGGATCCGCGGAAAGTGACTCGAGATCGTTTGATCAGCGGGTGACGCTTGCGGTGTATCCGACGGCGGATGGCGGCTTCGCGACCAGAAAGGACGCCGGCGATGATCCGGATGTCACGAACGGCACGGAGATCCGGGCGTATATTCAGGTCTGTGATGTGGTGGTCGTGCCAGAAGGCGCGTTTGCGTCTGCGGACGGGCGGCTGTATCTCACCGGTGGCGTGGGGGTCGGCCGGGTGACGAAGCCGGGGCTCGAGCAGGCGGTCGGGCAGAGCGCGATCAATCGCGTGCCGCGCCAGATGATCTTTGACGCGGTGCAGCAGGTGCTGGACGCGTTCGAGGATGACGAGAAGCGTCGGACCGAGGGATGTACACCATCCCTCGAGATGGAAAACAAGCTGAAACATGTGGATGGAAAACCGGATGCTGAATACATCAGATCGAAGTGGCTGAATGAAGGAAATGAAAAATCAGAACGATCGGAGAAGCCTTGCTATCTGATCACGATTTCGGTGCCGGCGGGCGCGGAGCTCGCACAGCGGACCTTTAATCCGATGCTCGGCATCGAGGGTGGTATCTCAATCCTCGGGACGACCGGCATCGTAGAGCCGATGTCGGAGGCCGCGATCGTCGCGACGATCGAAACCTCGATCCGGCAGGTGCTCGCGATGGAGGATGCCGCTGTTTCGGAGACGCAGACGCTGCGGAAGGAAGAGGTGTCCGCAGACCAGAAAACGGAAACTTCCGAAGAACGGACGGCAGCAGATGAAGCTGTGGGACAGCTACAGTCGCCCGCAGCGCATGGCGAACAGAAGGAGTTGACAGGAAGCGGGCGGAAGGATGATGGAGACATTGGCCGAAGCGCGCGGCGGATCCTGGCTGTGCCGGGGAACTACGGACAGCGCTACGTCGAGCAGCAGCTGGGGCTCCGCGGGGTGCCGGTCGTCGAGGTCTCGAACTACATCGGCGAGGCAATCGACCTCGCGGTGTCCTATGGGGCGACGGATTTTCTGCTGGTCGGAAACGTCGGAAAGCTGGTGAAGCTCGCGGCGGGCATCATGAACACACACAGTCGCGTGGCGGACGGGCGCTGGGAGATTTTCGCGGCGCATCTCGCGCTGTGCGGCGGTACGCGGGCGCAGGTGGCGGCGATGCGGAAGGCGACGACGACCGAGGAGATGCTGACGCGGCTCGAAGAGATGGGGCTGCGGGTGCCGGTGATGGCCTCCATCATGGGGGAGATCGAAGCGCACATGGCGCATCGGATCCGCGGACAGATGAACTTCGGCGTGATCGTGTATTCGGAGCGCTTCGGGCGTGTCGGGGAAACCGCGGGCGCGGCGCGGCTGCTGGAAGGATTTTGCTGCATCAAAAGTTGATAAAATGAAAAAGATGCCAACACGGATTTCCATTCTGTGTTGGCATCTTTCGTTTTTCAGGCCTTCGTCTGTGTGTCGAGCTTTTCAGCGAGCAGTTTTTCCTGTGCGTAGTCGTGGAAGCACTGGAGCCAGATGGCGTAGGCGGCGTTGGTTTCGTGGACGTAGTGGTCGGAGCAGTACTGCGCGGCGAGGGTGCCGTTGGCGGCCTTCAGGTGAGAGGCGATGTCGAGGTAGCCCCAGCCGTTTTCTGTGCAGAGGGCCTGCATGCGTGCGTTCAGCGCATCGATATTTGCGTTGGTGAGCTTGCCCTTTTCTGAGCCCTGGTACATCGGGGTCGTGCTGATGATGGTGAAGGCGATGTCCGGATTCACGGCCCGAATCTGGTTGATGAGGCGGACGTAGTAGTCGACCGTGCTGTCAACGCCGCCGATATTCAGGTCATTGAGACCGAAGAACATGAAGACATGCTTCGCACCGACCATCTGAAGCGAATCCCAGATGAAGTGCTGCGCGCCCTGGTAGGTCGGATGCACGGACTTCTTCGAGATGGCCATGAAGGCGTTGTGTGCAGAGAAGCTGCCACGGGTGAGGAAGCCGAGGTTCTGAAGGATCGCGCTGCTTCCCTTCTGGCGGTTCGCGTAGAGCTGGAAGCCGTAGGCGACGGAATCACCGGTGACGTAGGCGCCCTGGAAGTAGTTCGCGATTTCTTCTTCGGTCGGCGGAAGCAGTGACTGCACCGGCTGCGTCTCTGGGATGCCGGTCGGCGCGCCGGAATCAGATGATGCATTTGCGGTTGCGCCCGTCGCTTCTACCATGGCCGGACTGCTGCCTGTCTGATTTATCACCTGACCGGCAGTCAACGTGGCACTCTGGGTGGTGGCGGGCAAGGCAGAAGCGCCATCGGTATGTGCGCCTGGGCCGGAGGCATTGGCCTCGAGAACGGACGGATCGATGCCACGCCCGGCGACACCGGCGAAGGCGCTGAGCTTACATGCGAAAGAAGCGAGCAGCAGATAGGTGAAGAAAAGGGTTCGTTTCAGAGATTTTTTCGGGTGGGTCATGGGAAACTCCTTTCGTTGAGGTTTCAAAAAGTAAGGTGCGTTCGAAGGCATGCAGGATTCGATTGATTTACTGATTTCATTGTAGCGAGTTCGATGGGGAAAAGCCAGTGAAGGCAGAATTCTTCATAGATTCGTAATGTTCAGCGACTACTGTTCAGACGTAGCCCGGCGGACAGCAGCCGAGCCACTCCACTCGTCTGCCGTCTCCTTGACTTAACTACGGTTGAACAGTAATGTTGAGCGGGTTTTTCATGGGCAGCGCGGCCATAATAAATGAAAATCGGTGGCACTATCCAATAGCTGTCGGTTTTTGAGATAATGGATATTTATAACAAGTTTTATCATTTTTGAGAGTGGGGCAAAAATATCTACGATTTCAAAATAGGACACTTATTGGATAGTTTTCTGTGAAATGAAATATACGCATATATGCGTACTATCGAATAGCCGTTGCTTTTCAAAAAAGTGGATATGTATTTGGAGCTTCGGTGAAGCATTTCGTTGAAGGCATATCCAATAATCGCTTTTTTCCTAAAAGCTGGATACCTGGGAGCAGAGCTCTCTTATGAAATAAAGCGTCTGATATCCAGTATTTTTGAAATCTTAGAAAATTGGATAATTTCCAGTTTCTTCCAACGCTTCCAGACAAAAAGCATATCCAATATCTTCAAAATCAGGCCAGATTAGATAAATGGTAGAAAACAGTGGCATTTGCCAAAAAGTTAATATAAACTAACTATCTGGACAGGATATATATATATATATATATACGCGACGATGGCAGAACGTGAACATCGGTTTCCGCGCGCCTATCCGATATATACGCGTGTGCGACGATGGCGGCGCTACGCAGCACATCCGATGGATAAAAGGGAGGGTAGAAATGACGAACGAAATGAATGCAGTGATCGGTATCGCGATTCCGTTTCTGGGGACGAGTCTCGGGGCGGCGTGTGTGTTTTTCATGAAGCGGGCGCTGGGGGAGCTGGTGCGGCGGGCGCTGGCCGGCTTCGCGGCGGGGGTCATGGTGGCGGCATCCATCTGGAGTCTGCTGATTCCGGCGATCGAGCAGATGGCAGGCTGGGGGAAGCTGTCCTTCGTGCCGGCCTTCGTCGGCTTCTGGATCGGCGTGCTGTTTCTGCTGGTGCTGGATCACCTGATTCCGCATATGCATGTCGGCAGCAGTGAGGCGGAGGGACCGAAGACGCGGCTGAAGCGGCCGACGATGATGGTGCTGGCGGTGACGCTCCACAATATCCCGGAGGGCATGGCGGTCGGCGTGATGTACGCGGGCTTCCTGTCGGGGAGCATGCAGATCACGGCGGCCAGTGCGCTGGCGCTCTCGCTCGGTATCGCGATTCAGAACTTCCCGGAGGGGGCGATCATCTCGATGCCGCTTCGCGCGGAGGGGGCGAGTAAGCGGCAGGCCTTCCTCGGCGGTGTGCTGTCGGGCGTCGTGGAGCCGATCGGTGCGGTGCTGACGATCCTCGCTGCGCAGCTCATCGTTCCGCTGCTTCCGTATCTCCTCAGCTTCGCCGCCGGTGCCATGCTGTATGTCGTCGTGGAGGAGCTGATTCCGGAAATGTCGCAGGGCCGCCACTCGAATGTCGGGACCCTGCTTTTCGCCGCCGGCTTCAGCGTGATGATGGTGCTGGACGTGGCGCTCGGGTGAAGGAAAAACCGTTGCCGCCCCGCCGGGGCCCCTGCCTGCTTGCCTGAACTGTCACGTTACTGTTCAAACGTAGGTAAGTCAAGGCGCGGCTCGGCGGACGGCAGCCGGAGGCCGAGCCACGAGTGAACAGTAACACTGTCACCATACTTTTTTATATTTTCACGAAGTGTATACATTTTATGCTAAAATGGCAGGTGTCAAAATGAATGATGAAAAATGGCGCTGCAGGGACTGAAAACTTTCTCAAATCCCAGGAGCTGATCATTTTTTTGTCAAACGTACGTATATAATGACTTCTATCACATAAAGAAACGAGGCAAGTATGGTTCATTTTATCGGGGCGGGTCCGGGCGATCCGGAGCTCATCACACGGAAGGGCGCGCGGCTTCTCCGCGAGGCGGAGATCGTGATCTACGCGGGTTCGCTGGTAAATCCGGCGCTGCTCGAGGAGTGCCGGCCGGATGCGCGCATCTATGATTCGAAGGATATGAATCTCGACGAGGTCTGCGCGCTGTATCTCGAGGCCGCGCAGTCGGGGGCCAATGTTGCCCGCCTCCACACGGGTGACCCCTCGCTCTACGGTGCCATCCGGGAGCAGATGAATTTTCTGAAGGCGCACAGCATCGACTACGATGTATGTCCCGGCGTCAGTGCGTTCTGTGGTGCAGCCGCCGCGCTTCAGACGGAATATACCCTGCCGGGCGTGACGCAGACGGTGATCATCTCCCGTGCAGAGGGGCGGACGCCGGTGCCGGAGCGGGAGCAGCTCGCGAAGCTCGCCGCGCATCAGGCGACGATGGTGCTGTTTCTGTCGGCAACCCTCGCGGACAAGGTGAAGACCGAGCTTCTCGCCGGTGGCTATCCGGAGAATACGCCGACCGCGGTCGTATTCCGTGCATCCTGGCCGGACGAGCGCGTGGTACGCACGACGCTCGCGAAGCTGCCGGAGGCCTTCGAAACTCCGGAGGCGCGCAACGAGGCCGGGCGTCTCAAGCCAGCGCTCATCATCGTCGGCCGCGCCATCTGCGACGCGACGATCTACGAAGCCTCGAAGCTCTACGACCCGGGCTTCACGACTGCGTTTCGACAGGGGAGTACATCGGCATCGTCGAAATAAGCTATGATAGTGCGTGCTATGAGCGAGTGGAAACAGCATGCGAACGATGTGACGTGCGTAGTATAGAATTTGTGAATTCAGTATAGAAGAAAGCAGCGAGGATATCGATGAATATTCAGATGATCGCATTTACAGAAAAGGGATATCGGCTGGCGGAGCAGCTGCGCACGCGCTGGATCACGGCGTCGGATACGTTAGGTTCAGCCAATGCTGTCGATCAGGATGCCTCCCAGAGAGCTGCCGGAGGGCAGCAGGCCTTATGGCGTTCAGATCCTGCTGTCGATCAGGATGTCTCCCGGGCAGCTGTCGGAGGGCAACAGGCCGCAGGTCTTTCTGAGGATTTGCATTTGTCGTACAGGGGATCGTCTAAGGAGGTTTCACAGCCGCCACGTATCGAGCTGCATGCGAAGACGGAGGCGCTGCCGGCGATTTCCGATCCGCGGAGCCTGCAGGACATCGTCGGGGAGTGGTTCACGAAGCCGGCAGACGATACAGACGGAAAGCGTGTTTCGTTGTCCGATTTCGAAGAAAAGCCGGAGATCTGCGCCCTCGGTGCTGGTGGACTTGAGCATGGCTTCGAATCAGAAAAATCTGGTGCCTGTGAGATGGATGCAAGGACTAGAGACGCCGGTACTAGGCATCCGTGCGACGCCATCATCTTCGTGGGGGCGACGGGCATCGCGGTGCGTGCGATCGCGCCGTTTATCTGTGGGAAGGCCGTGGATCCGGCGGTGCTCGTCATCGACGAGGCGGGGCGCTACGTGATCTCACTGCTGAGCGGTCACCTGGGTGGAGCCAATGCACTGGCCCGCACGGCGGCGTCGCTGATCGAGGCGGAGCCCATCATCACGACGGCGACGGACGCGGAGAGTGCCTTCGCGGTAGATACCTTCGCAAAGGAAAACGGCTTCCTCCTTACGGATCTCCGAAAGGCGAAGGAGGTGAGCGCGAAGGTTCTTCGCGGCGAGAAGCTGCGGATCTACTCGGACATCCCGATGGAGCGTCTCGTGCAGCGCCCGGCCCGCCACGAGGCAGAGCTTGTCCCGGCGCAGGAGATCGACCGCGCCGACATCGTGATCAGCTACCGGACGAAGCTGCTGAACCAGGCTACAGGCCTCCGCCTCATCGCGAAGCGGGTTCATGTGGGTCTGGGTGCGCGGAAGGGCGTGACGCAGGCCGAGGTCGCAGCGGCAGTCGCCACCTGCCTCGAGGATGCCGGCATTGACCCACGCGCGGTGGTGGCCCTTGCGAGCATCGACCTGAAGAAGCAGGAGGCGGGGATCCTCGCGTACAGCTACGAAAGCGGCGTGCCGTTCGTGACCTACACGGCGGAGGAGCTTCGGACGGTGGAGGGGGCCTTCGCGGGCAGCAGCTTCGTCCAGTCGGTGACGGGGGTGGCCAATGTCTGCGAGCGGGCGGCGGCCTATGCCGCGGGACGGAGCGGCCACGCTGAGGTGCTGGTGCATAAGACGATCCACGGGAGCGTGACGACTGCCGTCGCGGTGGAAGCGTAGGGGGACGAAGGATATACGCAAGCTAATACGCAGGTTCCTCCGGTGCGTGCAAGACGACGCTGGTCACGAAGAATATACGTAAGTTAAGAGGGAAACCTAAAGAGGAATCCTACAGCTGTATCTTCCGACAGAAGAAAGAAACCGATTAATACGTTCAAAATTGAGCAATAAAAATCATAAAATGTGATAAAAACGTTAGAACTATGGATTTATACTGGTGGTGGAGGTGAGCGGGATGTTGATTGAATTTCGATTTAAAAATTATAGATCTTTCCGTGACGAGGCGGTTTTATCCATGGAGGCGAGCGGTCTGGGAATGTATAAAAATTCCCTGATCAAGTATAACAGTAAAACCAGTCTTCTTCCGGGTGTCGCGATTTATGGAAAAAATGGTGGTGGAAAAAGTAATGTCATCCGTGCATTCTGGCTGGCGGTTCAGTTTATTAAAAATGCGCAGAGAACCCAGCATGCAGATGCCAAAATCGCGATGAATGAAGTAAAGGCTATATCCATGCATCAGGGCAAGGATCAGCATGGTAACGGGCAGCTTTATCCACTGGATCTTTCGGATGAATCGGATGGCACCAGAACGTTGATGTCGATTGCACCGGCTATCGAATCTGTGCTTGCGAACGGCGGCGTTCTTTTGACGGATGAAATCGAAAAGGGTCTCCACCCGCTGCTCGTTGATTACATTGTCGCAAAATTCCAGAGCAAGGAAACAAATCCGAAGGGGGCGCAGCTGATTTTCACAACGCATAATACAGAGCTTCTGAATATGGAGCTTCTTCGCAAGGACCAGATATATTTTGCGGACAAAAATCATGAGGATGGATCATCAGAGCTTTACAGCATCAGCGAATTCGGAACCAGAACGACAGAGAATATCCGTAAGGGATACCTGCTGGGAAAGTACGGTGCGATTCCGGACCTTGACATCGAGGAGGTGAAGTGATGCCTCGCCAGTTCAGAAAACAAAAACCGTACATCGTGGTGTTTTGTGAAGGAGAGAGTGAGCAGATGATTTCAGAACTTAAACGACTCGAGCCTGGATATGTGAAGGGTGATAAAAAAGCAACGGAGAAAATTGCAGAGCATTATCCGACGGCGGTAACGAATGCGGCAAAGACGATGAAGAATCTTCTGCCGGAAGGTTTGCCGGGGGTGGAAGATACAGATGAGAGAAATGAATGGCTATGTAAGAACTGCAAAACCTTTTCGAATGTTCATGAGGCGATCATTTATTTGTCAGGCTTGCGGATATAATGACTTGTATTAAATAAAGAAACGAGGATGGGGTGCCCCATCGGAAAGGACAAAACGCGTGCAGATCACAGAAAAACTTCTGAAGCCGCTGCCGGAGGTGCAGTATCTGAATACCGAAAATACGGATCGGTATCGCTGCATCATGCGTATCTTCTATGAAAATACGGAGAAGCTTCACAACTGGATGTACCAGGAGGAGGTGTATGATGCGCTGCGGGCATTCCCGGAATTCCGCGATTATCGGCTGGAGCAGTGCCAGCAGGATCTCACGAGCCTCGTAAACTGGCATAATCTCGAAACACTGCAGGACACGCGTCATGTGAGCTCCCTCGAGGAGTTCCAGAGCCGGCGCTACCGCTACCAGATGTCGCCCTACAGCGTAGAAATCGAGCGTCTAGTCCTTCGGCTCGAGCATCTCGAAATCGAGGGTGGGTCCCTGGAGCCGACCCTGCTTGAGCGTATCCGGCGGGCCATCGAACGCTTCCCGGAGATGGTCGATGCCGAGCCGGCAGAGGCCTATGATTTCTGGGATGATCTCGAGCGGAATTTCACGCGTCTCAATCAGAATTACCATGATTACATCCGCGACCTCAGCAGCGTGCGTGCGGAAGAGATGATGCATACACAGGAGTTTCTGCTGTTTAAGGATAAGCTCGTCGAGTATCTTCGGAACTTCGTCACGAGTCTGCAGCGGAACGTCGGCGTGATCGAGGAGCTGCTGCAGGTCCTCAGTCCATCGCTCTGTGAGGCGGTGCTGGAGAAGGTCAATGCTTACGAAGCCGCGATACCCCGGATGGAGCAGGTGGCACCGGAGACCATCGCGGAGAATAACCGCGGAAAGCTGGAGAGCATCCGCCGCTGGTTCCAGACCTCTGAGGGCGAGGACAATGAGGCCGGAAAGCTGTTCGATGCGACGAATGACATCATCCGTCGCATCACACGTTTCGCCATGGAGATGAGTGAGAAGAGTGCGATGGGCTCGAATCGACGGGAAGAGTACCGCAAGGTGGCGGAGCTCTTTCTCGCCTGCGAGGATCTGGCGGAAGCACATCAGCTGAGTGCATGCATCTTCGGTGTAGAGACACCGCGGCACCTTCGAAGTGAGGTGGAGGCGAACAGCCAGAGCATGAATATGAGCGCCTATGCGCTGGAGCCGGAGCGGAAGCAGTTGAAATCCCGCTCCCGGAAGGGCACAGAGCGGAGCAATCGAAGTGCAATCACGGATCACAGCGAAGAGAAAAAAGCGATGCGGCAGCAGATTCTGGAGGCGCAGCGAGCACGAAATGCAGCGCTGCAGGAGCTCGAGCAGGATGGCTGCATCGATTTCTCAGCATTGCCTTGCCTCACCCGAGAGCTGAGAGAGGTACTGCTTCGCTGGGTATCTGATGCGCTGGAGGATCCGGGACGGGCGGCACGTACCGAGGATGGACGGCGGTTCACCCTGGAAAGTGCGGGCCGGGGTGAACGCTGTGTGGTTCACTGCGAGGACGGTGATTTCGAGATGCCGAAAATGCGCATCGTTTTTGAAGAGGAGAACTGAGGATGCAGGAAGAACTGGAAGCGCTGCTATCGAAGCACTGGATACTGAAATCGGAGGATCGGGAGTTGTACTATCAGATCCGCGATCATGCGCAGGAGATCCGTAAATTTGTGACGGAGCGACTGGGCTGCCCGATGATCGAAAATCAGCTGCTCATCAAGGTCGAGCGGATCCCGGCGGTGCCGAAGCCGTTTATGGGCATACAGGAGTTCCGAAGTCCGCGGGAGTATGCGTTCTTTTCGATGCTGCTCATGTTTCTCGAGGAGCATGCCGAGGATCAGTTTATCCTTTCGCAGCTCACGGAATTCATCGCTGGGAATCTCCCGGGTGGTGGCGTGGATTGGACATCCTATCAGGAGCGTCGGCGGCTGGTGCGCGTGCTGCAGTATGCGGAGAGCCAGGGGATGCTGAAGCGGACCGATGGTTCGGAGGACAGCTTCGTGGAATCGCAGAAGGATGTACTCTATGAAAATACCGGCGTTTCCCTCTACTACATGCGCAGCTTTTCAGAGGACATCATGCACTATCGTGGTCTGGAGGATTTCCTGAACTCCGGCTGGTACGAGGTGGATGAGGATAAGGGCCTTGTGCGACGACACCGCGTCTACCGACGACTGCTCTTTGCACCGGGGCTGTACCGCTCCGAGGGCGCGGAGGGCGACTATGAGTATCTGAAAAATCAGGGTGCCCGTATGCGGGAGGAACTAAGCGTCCTGCTTTCGCTTCGTCTCGAGATCTCGAAGGGTGGCGCCATGCTGCTTTTAAGCGATGACAGCGGGCTGGGGGAAGCGTTCCCGGGCTCCAGTACGATGTCGGATATCCTGCTACTGGTGCTGGACGCCATCCAGAAGCGCGTGCAGAGTGAGGTCTGGAAGACGGATGTCCGGGACTGCATCGTGCTGGAGGAGCCGGAGTTCGATGCGCTGCTCCGCGAGGTGCGAAGCGAAAATCTGAGTCGCTTCTCGAAGGTCTACCGCGACCTTCCGGAGGGGGACTTCCTGAAGGAAGTGAAGGCACAGATGATGCTCTGGACCTTCCTTTCGAGAGACGCAGAGATCGGACGGCTCCGCCTGGAGCCGTCCTGCGCGAAGCTCGCAGGACGATATGTGGAAGCATAATCCGTTGCCGGTCCTCCGGGGCCCCTGCCGGCACGCCTACAACATTTGGAATTATTTAATCGCGCGTTCCACCTGCCGGGTGCCGCGCAGAAAGACAGGATATAGATTATGGGACAAAACAGATGGCATGCGAATAAGCTCGGCCTCATCAACTTCTGGTATTACGATGAGCAGGAATTCTGCTTTGCAAAGGGGCGGCTTCTGCTGCGCGGCTCGAACGGCTCTGGAAAATCCGTTACGATGCAGAGTGCGATTCCGCTTCTCCTCGATGGTAATGCGAATCCGGAGCGATTGGATCCATTCGGTTCCCGTGATCGTAAGATGTCTGGCTATCTCCTGGAGGAGGGCGATGAGCGAGAGGAGCGGACCGGCTATCTCTATATGGAGTTTAAGCGTGAAAAGAGTGAAGCCTACTTCACGATCGGCATGGGTATCCGCGCCCGCTGTGGAAAGCCACTGGACAAGTGGTATTTCGGTATCCTCGATGGTCGGCGCGTCGGCGTCGATTTTTCGCTCTATCGCAGTGGCGCGGAGAAGCTCACCCTGACCCGGAAGGAGCTCGAAAACCGCCTCGCGGAGGGCGGACGGGTCTATGATCGACAGGCCGATTATATCGAGTTCGTGAACCAGCAGCTCTTCGGCTTTGCGACGACGGATGCCTACCGGGAGATGCTTGATCTTCTTATCCAGCTCCGTACGCCGAAGCTGTCCCGCGATTTCAAGCCATCCGTCATCAACGACATCCTGAGCTCTGCGCTGCAGGGGCTCTCCGAGGAGGATCTGCGGCCAATGACGGAGGCCATCGAGAATATGGATTCCCTCCGACTTCAGCTGGAGACCAAGGAGGTTGCGCGAAAGGCGGTCGACCATATCGCGCGCGTCTTCGATCGCTATAACCGGAGCATGCTGTATGCGAAGGCGAGCGCGGCCGACCAGGCAGGAAAGCGCCTGAAGGCGAACACCCAGGCCCTCTCGGAGGAGCAGACGAAGCTCTCTGAGGCAGAGTCCAGGCTGACAGCATTAACCGACGAGCTGGCGCAGCTCTCCTCACAGAAGGCGACGATGGAGAAGGAACGGGAGGAGCTTGGAAAGAGCGATGCCTACCAGCTGAAGCAGGAGGAGCAGAGGCTCGTCGGACAGCTCTCCGGGCTTCAAGAGAATCACGCGAAGAAGGAAGCGCGGATCGAAAAGAAGCAGGATGATGAGCGTGCGTGCCGGGCACAGCTTCAGCAGCTGGATGAGAAAAAAGCGACGAAGCGCGCAGAGATCGGTAACTGCCTCGAGAATATGTCTGCGCAGGCAGAGTACATGAACTATCAGGCGCAGAGCTTCCTCAAGGATGAGCTCACAAAGGGAATCGACGAGGCATTTTCCTTTAAAACCTATGAGGCGGAGTTTCAGAAAACGAAGCAGGGCATACAGGAAGGTCTCGTGGTGCAGCAGCGCCTCGCGAAGGGGGAAGAGAAGCTCTGCGAGAAGCGGGACGGGCTCGCCCGGCAGCAGGATAACGCGGACCGCGCTGAGCGGAAGCTGCGTGAGGCAGAGGCGGCGCTCACGGAAGCAGAGAGCAGCTGGAAGGAAGCTCTTTATATCTGGCATGGCGAGAACCAGGAGCTGAAGCTGCCGGAGGAGGTACTGCAGGGGCTCTGCCGTTTCGCAGACAGCTATGATGAAGGCGCGGATTATGCGCAGGCGAAGCGTCCGGTAGACCTTCAGCTCCAGGACCTGGGGATTCACCTGAAGGAAGAACTGGAAGCCCGAAAGCGGGAAAGCCGGATGTTGGTCGAAGAGAAGACGGGCTGCGAGGCAGAGCTTCGCGAGTGGGAGAACGAACGTGAGCCGGAGCCGGAGCGGAGTGAAGCGGTGCTGGAAAACCGTCGTCGACTGACGAAGCGCGGCATCCCGTATCATGCGTTTTATAAGACGCTCGAATTCGCGGATTCGCTCGATGACGAGACGCGGAATCGCATCGAAGAGGCGATGCTCGAGATGGGGCTGCTGGATGCGCTGGTGATTGAAGAGAACTATCGGGAGGAGGTACTGCGGCTGGACCCGGGTGCCTGCGATCGCTATATTTTCGTACGCAAAAATGCAGGGAAGATTCTCGGAAAAACCGCACTCGATATGCTGACCCTGAACGATAGCGTCAACACTGTGTTCCTGAACATGGAGATGACCGATATTCTCAGCCATATCTCGATGGAGGACAATGCGGAGACCGTGATTTCCGCGAATGGCAGCTGGCGAAACGGCGTGCTGGCCGGTACGATCAGCGGGGAGTACCATGCCGGATTTATCGGCACGCAGGCCAGAGAGCGGAACCGTGCAGAGAAGATTCGTGTGTTAAAGGAGCGCATCACCGAGCTGGAAGCAGAAAACGCCAGACTTTCGGAAGAAGCAGCGCAGTTCCAGAATCGGATCGGGCGCCTCGAGGAAGAGTATAAGGGCTTCCCGAAGGAAAAGGCGCTGAAGGATGCACTCAATATCTGCGAAGAGGCGGAGAAGTGGCTGGATCTTCAGAATAAGCAAAAGCAGGCGCTCGATGCAGAGGTGCATGCGCTCATCCAGGCGCTGCAGGAGGATCGAACCGAGGCGGCGAAGATTGCAGAACGGCTGTATCTCCGGAACAGCCTGGAGGTGTTTGTGCAGGCTTCGCAGGCGGCGATGGAATATCAGAGCGGTCTCCGTGTACTGGTGCCTACCCATGCATCGTATCTCGATCAGGTCGCAGCACTCCGGCAGAAGCAGGATCAGCTCGACAGCATCGAGGCCGATCTCGAGCAGCTTCGCTATGACCAGGGCATCCTCGAAAAGGATATCCGCGATGCGGAGAACCGCAGGGCGTCTATCGAGAAGCAGCTTGCACTCACGGATTATGCGGCGATTCAGGAGCGACTGGATACCTGTATCGTGTGGCTCGCGCACTATGATGAGACGCGCGGCAACTGTGAGAACGAACGGGGCCGGAAGGAAACGGAATGTCGGAATACGAAGGAGAAAATCGAGAACCTGTCGGCGGCACGTATCCTGCTGGAAGCGGAAAAGACATATGCGGAGGAGGTTTACATCGAGGAGTATAAGCTTGGCTATGTATTTCCGGTAGAGGAGGTCGTGGCAGACGAAAGGCGTGTGGAAGAGCGCGGAAGTGCGACATCGGATAGCGTGGGCACGGAAGCGTATAATGCTGTGGCGGATTTGGCGCAAGCAGAAGAAAAGAAAACTGTGGTGTATATCAAGAGTGCGCAGGAGACGGTGGCCGAGCTCCGAAAGTCTGCGGAGGAGCTCGAGTCGCTGAAGACGAAGGTGCAGCAGGTATACTTTGAGTGCAACGGCTATCTGGTCGATTATCAGATCAGCTCCTTCGAGCAGTTTGCAGAGCTTTGGAAGAAGCGTCCGCAGGAGACGTTGCTTTCAACACCGGTACAGCGACTGGATTACCAGGCGCGCTATCGTGGCAGTCGGATTCCGTTCCAGAAGCTGTCGGGTATCCTCGATGAGGAGCTCGAGAGCCTGCGTCAGCTGATTAAGCAGACGGATCGGGAGCTGTTCGAGGATATCCTGTCGAACACGATGAGTCGGAAGATTCGAAGCCGCATCAACAGTGCGCAGAGCTGGGTCGAAAACATGAACCGGCAGATGGAGTGTATGAATACCTCCAGCGGTCTCAAGCTTCGACTTCGCTGGCGCAGTAAGACAGCGGAGAGTGAATCCCAGCTGGATACCGCCGAGCTCGTGGAGCTCCTGCGAAAGGACTACCGCTCCATGAAGGAGGAAGAGGCGGCACGCCTCAGCCAGCATTTCCGTTCGAAGGTGGAGGAGTCGCGCAGAATCGCGGAGGACAGCGGTGGAAGCGCTTCCTTCTATCAGGTGATGCAGGACGCGCTGGACTACCGGAAGTGGTTTGAGTTCCAGCTCTTCTGTGAGAAGCCGGGCGAGCGGCAGAAGGAGCTGACGAACTCGGTATTCGGAACCTTCTCTGGTGGTGAGAAGGCGATGTCCATGTATGTTCCGCTGTTCTCGGCGGTGACCGCGAAGTATCGGGGTGCCCGTCCGGATGCGCCGCAGATCGTATCCCTCGATGAGGCCTTCGCTGGCGTCGATAACCGAAATATCCGGGATATGTTCCGTCTCATGCGGGAGTTCGACTTCGATTTCATCATCAATTCCCAGGTGCTCTGGGGTGATGCGGATACCCTCGATGCACTGGCGATCTATGAGCTCGTGCGCCCGAACAATGCAAAGTTCGTCACGGCGCTTTCCTTCCTTTGGAATGGAAATGTTCGTGTGCTGATGGAGGATGCAGCAGAGATGGAAGAGGAGAGTAAACGACTTGAAAAATGATGAACTTCGGGAAGCGTGCCTTGCGTACTTTCGTAGCATGCCGGTGTTTGAGCGGCTGCTCTCTAAGTTCTGCGAGAAGTATCGCTCCTATGGCTGCTTCTGTGGCAGTGCCCGACTGAACATTCGAAGCGAGGATGAGCGGGAGGCGCTGGAGGGCTTCTTCGCGCGGAGCTATCATAATCAGAAAACGGCGACGATTTCTGCGCAGGCCTTCCGGCGGGCGCTTGAGCATACCCGCTTCGTAGAACTGTCGCCGGAAGAAATTCTGGAGGCCTTTGCAGGAGCACCGCTTTCTGGAAAGCGGGAGGAAGAGAGCCGGCGAAAGGCGTGCATCGCACGCTGCTGGAAAGCAGCAATCGGTCAGCAGGAAGCGTATGCGGACTGTGAAGCGTCGAGGCAGCTGCTGCATGAACTGCGAGCGGTGGCGGAGAAAGAAGAACCTGCGATATCGTCTGAGGATGTGCCCAGCATCGGAGCGATTGACAATACTGCGCATACATGCACATCCGAAGAAGCG
Organism: Oribacterium sp. P9; assembly: GCF_046365365.1. Lineage (NCBI taxonomy): Bacteria > Bacillati > Bacillota > Clostridia > Lachnospirales > Lachnospiraceae > Oribacterium > Oribacterium sp. P9. The sequence goes on from NZ_JBKEIS010000009.1 coordinate 27,583, forward strand.
GTGACGGCGCTTTACCGGCAGCTGATGAGTGGACGGCAGGAGCTGGTGGAAAACAAGCTTTTATGCGCACTCACAGAAGATTTGCATATACTGGTGCGGGCACTGGAGATTCTGAATCGGCTTTGTGTAGAGAAGCGTTATCAGTATCTTCCAGTCTTTGCAGCAGTGCTTTTCGGAGACCCGCATCGCCTGGATCCGGGAACGCGCGATGCACATCTTCTTCAGCTTTTACTTCAGTGGCTTGAGATACAGCGGGGAGTCGAAGCTGATGAGATGAACAGTATTCCGTCGCTTCGGCGGCAGGCAAGGTACCTGTCTGCCGGCATCCTGCTCGATGATGTATCGAATTATGCGATGCTTTGTGGTGTGGAAGCCATCGGACGAGATGGACTGGTCCATGCTGGCATGGCAGGATTCGCTGCCGATGGCGCACCGGTGAATGTACCGCTCTCGGTAATCACTGGGTGGGCGCAGCTTCGCTGTCGGGATAATACCCTCTGGATCGTGGAAAATCCGGTGGTGTATGCAGTGCTCTGCGAGCGCTTCGGACGCACGCGCTCGCTCATGTGCATGAATGGACAGCCACGGCTAAGTGCCTGGCTGATCCTCAGGCTTCTTCGTGCCGCCGGAACCCGCGTATACTATGCTGGTGATTTCGACCCGGAGGGGCTCTGCATCGCAGAGAAGGTGCAGCAGAGCCTGTTGCCGGGGCAGTGCGTCTTCTGGCATATGTCGGAAGCGGACTATCGTTCGGCACAATCCCGAAAACCGATCGAAGCCCGGCGGATGAAGATGCTCGACCATTTGCAGGATTCGCTGCTGAAGACGACAGCGGTGCTGATTCGGAAGCAGGGCGTCGCCGGATACCAGGAGAACATCCTGCAGATGTATCTTTCAGAGGAAAACACTTGATGGGGGATTGCGTGATGAGTAGAGAGAATAGCGGAACGGTATATGCGGTCGGGTTCGGTCCCGGCGATGAGTGCTATGAGACGATAGAGGCACGGGAGGTGCTGGCGGGGGTCGATGTGATCGTCGGCTACCAGACCTATGTGAAGCTTCTCGAGGCGCAGTTTCCGGAGAAGCGGTTTTTGGTGTCGGGCATGCATGCCGAGGAGGCGCGCTGCCGTGAAGCGCTGAGGCTGGCGCACGAGGGGCAGAATGTCGCGGTTGTGTCGTCTGGTGACAGTGCGGTGTATGGTATGGCGGGGTTGCTCTATACGCTGTCCGAGGAGGATGCGTACCGGGGCGTGCAGGTCGTGACGGTGCCGGGACTCAGTGCGGTGCTGAGCGGCAGTGCGGTGCTGGGTGCGCCGGTGGGACATGATTTCTGCGTCATCAGTCTGTCGGATCTGCTGACGCCGTGGGCGAAGATCGAGCAGCGGCTGAAGGCCGCCGCAGAAGCAGACTTCGTCATCGTCTTGTATAATCCGGTCAGCCGGACGCGGCTGGCGCAGTACCAGCGGGCATGCGCGATCCTCTCGGAGACGCTCCCGGAAGACCGGGTATGTGCGTACGTCCGAAACATTGGCCGCGACGGACAGAAGAGCCGGATCTTCCTGCTGAACGAGCTCGCCGGGCTCGCGAGTGGTGGGACGGCTGCGGTAACGGTTGGAGAGTGTGGTGATGCGGTAGAAAATGCGAATGTCGGCGGTGGCTGCGCCTCGGCAAAGGATGCGACCGCAGACAGTGCCGCTGAAGTACAGCCGGAAATCGACATGCTGAGCACGATTTTCGTCGGGAACAGCGAGACGCGCGTCATCGAGACGCCGGACGGCCCGCGGATGGTGACCCCGCGCGGGTATGAGCGGAAGCGCGTTTTGGATGCTTAGCTGAAGCATAAGTGTAGTATCAAAGGAGCGAGATGCATATATTTCTGTTTGGTGGGACGACCGAGGGGCGGAAGATCGCAGAAGCGATCGTCGAAGTGAATAGAGCGTGGGCGGCGCATGAGTCCTCGGGGCTGCCGATCGCTGCGGAGGTGTATGTGACGACGGCGTATGGGGCGAGTCTGCTGCCGGCGGGGCCAGGGATCACGGTGCATGTCGGTCGACTGGACGCAGAGGAGATGACGGCGCTGTTTGAGGCAGCCAGGCAGGCGACGGGATTCACGTCAGATGAGACGGCCCGGCAGCAGTTGAAGCTCATGCCAGATGATACAGACGGAGAGCTGGAGAAATCCGAATCGCCGAAATCAGCAGGGCAATGCAGGCAGGCTGAACGATGTCAGCTATCCGGACAGCGGCTGGTGATCGATGCGACGCATCCGTATGCGGCGGTGGTGAGTGAGAACATCCTGACGGCGTGTGCGGCAGCAGGGGTCCGCTGCATCCGCGTGGAGCGGGAGGATAGCGGTGCAGGTGGAAAGGCCAGTGCGTCGGAGGGTGCGGCGTTTCACTGGGTGGAGTCCATCGAGGAGGCAGCGGCGTGGCTAGCACAGTCGGACCGGTCATCCTCTGCAGCGGCGCAGCGTCCGAACATCCTCATCACGACGGGCTCGAAGGAGCTCACACCCTACACGCAGATCCCGGATTTCGCGGCGCGCTGCTATGTGCGGGCACTGCCGACGGTGGAGGCGCTGGAGAAGTGTCAGGTGCTCGGCTTCCGGCGGGACCATCTCATCCTGATGCAGGGTCCGTTTTCTGAAGAGATGAATGTCGCACAGCTTCGGTATGCCGACGCGGGCTACCTCGTCACGAAAGCGTCGGGCGAGACCGGCGGCTTCCCGGAGAAATGTGAAGCGGCACTCGCGCTCGGTGTGGAGGTCATCTGTGTCGGCCGACCAAAGGAGGTTTCGATCCCGGACGCGGCGTGGTATGATAGAGAGAAGTCAGATGCGGTGCTGCGACGGATCCACGAGATCGGAAGAGTGGGGACGTGCGGGAGAAACGCGACCGAACGCAGCGAAGAGCAGGCGGAAGCAGCAGACCGCGGCATAATATGAAGATCGAAGCGACGCTGCCGTCTCTACGGACGGACAGCTGCAGATATGGAGGTAGGACATGAGAATCGTAAACCTGATCGGGGTAGGCCCTGGAAATCCGGATATGCTGACGAAGAGTGCGGTCGATGCCATCGCGGCATCGGATGTGGTGATGGGGGCGACGCGGGCGCTGAACACGGCACGGGCGGCGCTGCCGGCAGAGGGCGGCCCGGAGCTGTTCGAGACCTTCCGCACGGAGGAGATGGTCGAGTACATCCTCGCGCACCCGGAAAAGAAAACCATCTCGGCGGTCTTCACCGGCGACACCAGCGTGTACTCCGGCGCGATTCCGCTGCGTCGAGCGCTGAAAAAGCACATGGCGGAGGTACACGACGAAAATTATGAGGACGACCGCATGCTCGAGCAGCTCGAGATCCGGAACTATGCCGGCGTGTCGAGCATCCAGTACTTCCTCAGCAAGCGCTCGATCAGCATGGCGGACGTGAAGCTCGTCAGCCTGCACGGCCTGCATAAGGACATGGTGCCGCTGATCCGCGAGAACCGTTTCGTCTGCGCCCTGCTCGGTGCCGAGGACAATGTCTCCATCATCGCGCAGGAGCTGGTACAGTTCGGCCTCAATAACGTGCGCATCACGGTCGGCGAGCGCCTGAGCTACGAGGATGAGAAGTTTACCGTCGGCTCCCCGCGCGAGCTTCGGAATCAGAGCTTCGACCGCCTCGCCATCGCGCTGTTTGAGAATGACGGCTTCCGTGCATCCATACGAAGCTTCGGTATCTCGGATGAGCGCTTCAACCGGCTCGATGGGATCCCGATGACGAAGCGCGATGTGCGTGCGCTGAGCCTCTGCCGTCTCGCTCTTCGCGAGAACAGCATCATGTATGACATCGGCGCCGGCACCGGCAGTGTGTCGATTGAGGCTGCGCTGACCTGTCCGGAGGGAAAGGTGATTTCTGTCGAGGTGGATCAGGACGCGATCTACACGCTCGAGCAGAACCGCTACCAGTTCAAGGTCGACAACATCCGCATCGTGCGCGGCATCGCCCCGACCTGCTTCGCGACAGAGAGCTTCCAGGCACCGGATGAGCGGAAGAATGTCTCCGACGAGGGTCCGCTGCCGATCCCGGACTGCGTCTTCATCGGCGGCAGTAAGGGCAATCTTGGTGCGATCGTCGACTGGGCGATCGGCATCAATCCGAATGTCATCATCGTCATCAATACGGTGACCCTCGAGTCCAGCGCCGAGGTGCTGGAGATCGAACGCCGGCTCACGGACTACCAGTTTGAGATGGTGGAGATCCAGGCGACCAGCCTCGAGCGCCGCGGCAGCTATCACATGCACCGCGCGGAAAACCCGATCACCATCACTAGAATCTCGAGACGTTGAGGCGGCGTTCAGAACACAAACCCTATGAGACATACATTTCGGAAAATCGTGATCGCCGCGGATCGAAGCGGCGCAGGCAAGACCACAGTCAGCTGTGGTCTTCTTGCCGTGCTGAAAAAACGGGGCGTAAAGGTTCAGAGCTTCAAGTGCGGGCCCGACTACATTGACCCGATGTTCCACCGGCGGGTGCTCGGCGTGCCGTCCGGAAACCTCGACAGCTTCTTCACGGATGCGGCCACGCTTCGGCGGATTTTCACGAAACGTGTGGTGGAGAGCGGTGCGGAGCTCGCGCTCGTCGAGGGCGTGATGGGGTACTATGACGGGCTCGGCGGCGTGTCGAGTCGTGCATCGACCTGGGAAATCGCACACATCCTCAACGCCCCGACCATCCTCGTGATGGACGCGAAGGGCGCCAGTGTGAGCATCGCCGCCCTCGTACGCGGGATGATGGAATTTGGGGAAAAAATGAGTGCGGAGAACGGCAGATCGACGCCGGGCCGACCGGCGTGCACTGGGGATTCCGGGTCCGCGAGCCCGTCGGATGGATGCCGTCGTACTGAACCAGTGAAAAAGGCAGGCAGCAGGCAGAGCGGCATCCGCGGCCTGATCCTGAACCGCGTGTCGCCGATGTTCTATCCGCGCCTGAAGAGCGTGATCGAAGCGTACTGTCCGGGCATTGAGGTCCTCGGCTACCTGCCGGAGCTGCCGGAGCTGAAGGTCCCGTCCCGCCACCTAGGGCTCGTTGAGCCGGGAGAGATCGAAGACTTCCAGCGCTGGACGGAACGCGTCGCCGCGCAGATGGAAGAAAGCGTGGAGGTGGAGCGGCTGCTGGAGATCGCCGGTGTGGAGTCACCACTGAAAGAAGATAAGCCGCAGCCGGATAGGCCGCAGCCCGTGCGGATCGCGGTGTCCGAGGACGAAGCATTCAACTTCACCTACGAGGAGAACCGTGCGCTGCTTAGGCAGCTCGGCGCAGAGCTCGTGCCGTTCAGCCCGCTGCATGACGCGGCACTGCCGGCGGAGGTCGACGGCCTGATCCTGTCTGGCGGCTATCCTGAGCTCTACAGGGATGCGCTCCATGCCAATGCTTCGATGCGGGCATCCGTGGCGGAGGCGGTGAAGCATGGGCTTCCGACGATCGCCGAGTGCGGTGGCTACATGTATCTGCAGGAGGCCATCGAGCAGGTCGCGATGTGCGGCGTTCTGCCGGGTGACGCAGAGCGAAAGCCGCGGCTGGTGCGCTTCGGCTATGTCGAGGCGGAGACCCGACGGGACAGCGTGCTCGGCCCGGCCGGTACGGTACTGCGCGGGCATGAATTTCACCGCTACGACTGCGACTTCAACGGCGCGGACTGCACGCTTACGAAACCCGCGGCCGGCCACGGCCACGCAGCGACAAGCGCCCGCAGTTACGAAGGCATCTACCTTACGGATAGCCTCGCCGCCGGCTTCCCGCACTTCTACTACTGGAGTAACCCCGCCGCCCTCGCCCACTTCCTCGACAGCTGTCGGACATGGCGGAAGAAACAGCAGGGAAATTTCTGATAGAGTAGAGGTGACGAGAGAGTTCCGGGTGGTAAAAGCGACAGATAAGAGAATAACTTGAGAAAATCTATGAAGAGAGACATCGATCAGCAGAAAATGGATCATGCCGGTCATACTGTGCATGAAGAATATGAAAAGTACGCCGGTACCAGCAGCCAGGGATGTGACGCTGTCGGCACCCGCACACATGAGTGCGCGGGTGATCGAGAATACTACCGCTCCCTGGCGCAGCAGCACTGGGACAGCCTCGGGAAGCCGATCGACAGCCTGGGCGTGCTCGAGCAGCATGTGACGAAGCTTTGCATGATCGAGCGGACGGCGCAGCCGCACATCACACGGCGGGCACTGGCGGTGCTCTGCGCGGACCACGGCTGCGTGCGCGGGGGTGTGACGCAGACGGACAGCTCGGTGACGCGCATCGTCGCTGAAAACTTCGCGCGCGGTCTGACCACGACGAGCGTGCTGGCGCAGCAGTTCGCAGTGGACCTCTTCCCGATCGACGTCGGCATGCTCAGCGCAGGTGACAGCAGATCGTCCGGAGTGCCGGCAGACGACGAAATCAGAGCCACCAGCTCATCACAGATTTCCGCTTCTTCCGGGCCAATGCCTACATCCGCGGCGCTCCGCACAGATCGCGTCAACGATCGCTGCCTCCAGCATGGGAGCGGTGATATCGCGATCGAGCCGGCGATGTCAGAGGAGGTGGGCGAGCGGGCACTGGCGCTGGGCCGCCGCCTCGTCCGGGAGCTGAAAGCACAGGGCTACGACATCCTTCTGACCGGAGAGATGGGGATCGGCAATACGACGCCGACGAGTGCGCTGTTTTCGGCGTACCTCGGGCTTCCGGTGGAAGAGACGGTCGGCCGTGGCGCCGGCCTCAGTGACGAGGGCCTCGAGCGGAAACGCGACTGCGTCCGACGGGCGCTTCGCCGGGTCAACTATAAAAATGCGAAGCAGCTTCTGTTCGAGCTGGGCGGTCTGGAGATCGCGACGATGGCCGGGATGTTTCTCGGAGCGGTCGAAGAGCAGATGCCGATCGTGATCGACGGCGCGATCTCGACGGCAGCGGCGCTCGCCGCGAGCCGGATTCTGGCGGAGTCAAACGCTTCGGATACCACCAACTCTGCAACCGTGGCCACAGTAAGTGCATCGAAGCCAGAACAGATGTCGAACCCAGAGGTAAAGCGAATTGCAGAAAGCGCGGCAGACGCGCTGCCAGACTTTGAAATCCATGCTTCCGTCGCCGACGTCACGCTGGCCTCGCATGTGTCGAAGGATGGCGCGGCGCGGAAGGCACTCGAGGCGCTCGGCCTGCGGGCCATCATCGACGCAGATATGTCCCTCGGCGAGGGCTCCGGCGCAGTGCTTCTCCTGCCGCTGCTCGACGCCGCACTGGCGGTCTACCGCGGCATGGGCAGCTTCGATGACATTCACGTCGAGGCGTACCAGCGATTTAAGTGAAAAACAGGAGCAACATGGGCAGACTTTACTACATCACCGGCGGGGCCGGTTCCGGAAAATCAGAATATGCGGAGCAGCTTGCGGAGCGCCTGCATACCGAGCTCGGCGGGCCGCTTTACTACGTCGCGACGATGACCCCCGCCCCGCGGGACGCTGACGCTGCCGCGCGCATCGCGAAGCACCAGAAGCGTCGCGCGGGCCGCGGCTACACGACGATCGAGTGCCCGACGGACATCGCGCAGCTCCGCGCGCAAGCCTTGAACAACGCCGTCTTCCTCCTCGAGGATCTCACGAATCTGTATGCCAATGAAGTCTACGGGACGTCGGGCCATCCGCACGAGATCGTGGCCCCGCTGCTCGAGCTGAGGCAGCAGGCCGGTGCGCTCATCATCGTTGCCAACGAGCTCTACAGCGACGGCATCGACTACGGGCCAGAGACCGACCGCTTTCTGCGCGATCTCGCCGACCTCGCCGCGGCGCTCAGCGCCGCCGCCGACCAGGTGACCGAAGTCGTTTACGGCATCCCGGTACAGCTGAAAGCCTGAGACAGCGGCGTACTGAAACACGACGGCGCTCTGCCGCGCCGCTTCCCAGGGCACGCTGACCGCCCCGTCACAAACCACACCGATACTCCGTCGCCCCACTGCGGGCGGCGCTCAGAAGGAGTTTTATGTTCGATTCACTGAAAATCGCCTTCGCGACCTACTCGCGCATCCCGACCCCGCCGGCCGACTGGAACGAGCACAGCATGAAATACGCGATGTGCTTCTTCCCGCTGGTCGGCGTCGTCCTCGCGCTCCTGAGCGGCCTCGCCTGGCTCGTCCTCACGCGCCTCGGGCTGCACGCCTTCTTCATCGCGAGCTGCCTCACCGCGCTCCCGATCGTGCTCACCGGCGGCATCCACCTCGACGGCTACTTCGACACCCAGGACGCGCTCCACAGCTACGCTCCTAAGGAGCGGAAGCTCGAGATTCTGAAGGACCCGCACATCGGTGCATTCGCCGCGATCTACGGCCTACTTTATATCCTGAGCGTCCTCGCCTGCTGGACCGAGACCGCCACCATGAACACCGCGGCGCAGGCCCTCCCGTGCATCTGCTGGGGCTTCGTGCTGTCCCGCATCCTCTCCGGACTCAGCGTCGTGCGCTTCCCGAAGGCGCGGAAGGACGGCATGGTTCGTGCGATGGCGGATGCAGCAGACCGCCACGTGGCCAGCATCCTCACCGCGGAGCTCATCGCCGCCGGCGTGCTCCTCTTCGTGCCGACCCTTCTCTGCGGCACCCCGCTCCTGTACCCACTCGTGACCCTCCTGATGGCCGGCCTCTGCTTCTGGTGGTACCGCCGCCGCATCCTTCCGATCTTCGGCGGCACGACCGGCGACCTCTGCGGCTATTTTCTGTGCAACTGCGAGCGTGCCATCCTCGCTGGCAACCTGCTGTGCCTGATTCTCAGCAGCGCGTTCACGCACTGATCGGGAGGTTGAACACCCCGCTGGCTCACGCGGTTTCGCAGCCGTCGAAGACGAGAGCGGGTATGTACACAGAGGACGAAGACATTGGCCGAAGAAAGGCCGGAATCGGAGGTAAGATGAAACTGATTATGATCATCGGCGGCATGGCGCAGGGCAAGCACGCCTTCGCCGCACAGTTCGCGCATGTCCGCTGCATCGACGGGCTCGCCGCGCAGATCCGCGACGCGGTACGGGCCGGGCGTGATCCCCTGGCGGAGGCCAATGCCTCTGTCCGCGACTTCGTCACGATGTGGGAGAGCACCTCTTCAGACGATCTCGCGAAAACGCAGGACCTCGTCCTCATCTATCCGGAGGTCGGCAGCGGCGTGGTCCCGCTGGACCCGGAGGAGCGCGCGTGGCGGGAAGCCGTGGGGCGTGTCGGGTGCCGCATCGCCGCCGAAGCTGACGAGGTGTATCGCGTGGTCGCCGGCATCGCGCAGAGGATCAAGTAGAGAAGCGGGAGTCGCCGGAAGAGAAGCGTATGGGTGCGACGAAACGACGGAGGGATTACGAAGAATTGCGTGATGTCAGCGCTGGATGCGATTGAAAGTGCTGGAAGCTGATTCGTATGTCGAACGCTGGATGCGAGGGACCACATCTGTGTGGGATGAGTGGAAGAAAGGGATTATGAAATGAAACTGTGGCTGATCCGTCATGGTATGACGAAGGGAAATCAGGAGCACCGCTACGTCGGCGCGACCGACGAAGGCCTCCTGCCGGAGGAGAAAGAACGACTGCGGGCGAAGTCGGCGGATATGAATCTTCACCTGGCGATCGTCTTCGTGAGCCCCGCACGCCGCTGCAGAGAAACGGCAGCGTGCCTGTTTCCTGGCCCCGCACCGGAGCTGATCGTGGTCCCGGAATTCATGGAGATGAACTTCGGCGTGTTCGAATACATGAGCTGGCAGGAAATCAACCAGGACCCGGACCCCGCGCACCGCGCCGCGTACCAGCGCTACATCGACTCTGGCGGCGAAACCGCCTTCCCCGGCGGTGAAAGCAAGGCCGAATTTACGAGACGCGTGTGTGACGGCTTCGAACGCGCCGTACTGCCGAGAATCCAGACGTTGATGAAGACAGCGGATGCATCCGTAGCCAGTGAAACAGAGGCGGGCATGGAGCGAGAGATTGTCTTTAAACTGCAGTACGATGGAAGTTCAGAAAACGTAAAAAAAGAACGACCAGAAGTCAGCGGCGAAAACATCGCCATCGTCGCCCACGGCGGCACGATCATGGCCCTGATGGAACGCTATGCCGAGCCGCACAAACCGTACTTCGAGTGGAGCGTAAAACCCGGGGAAGGTTACCGCCTCGACTTAACATGCCGATCTTAAGAATTTCGTAATGGGGTCACATTAAATTTTTCTAAAGAGGATCTAAACAGAAGTTTATGGGGTCAGACCCCATAAAGTGGAATCAGTACCAAGCATACGGGATACATGCCAAACAGTACGGGATAAATATGGATTTTCGTTGATGAATCGGGAGAAAAGCAGTATGATATAGATGCATTAATACGGGATACGACCCACTAAAAAGGAGGAAGACCATGAAGACGAATAAAGAAATCGCAAACGAGTGGGGAATTTCTGACCATGCAGTCAATGATCTGTGCCGAAGAGGGGAGATCCCAGGTGCTGTTAAGGAAGGAAAATCATGGCGGATTCCGGATGATGCGGTGAAGCCGGCGGATGGAAGAGTGAGCTCCGGGAATTATATGAAACGAAAGAAAGCACCGGTACGAAAGGCGCTGCCGATCGGAATTTCAGATTATGTACGCGCGCAGGAAGAGTATTACTATGTCGATAAGACGATGCTGATCAAGGATTTTCTGGATCGAAAGCCGCTGGTGTCCCTGTTTACACGTCCGCGCAGATTTGGTAAAACGCTGAACATGGATATGCTCCGCGTCTTTTTCGAAATCTCTGATGAAGATACAAGCCGGTATTTCGTGGATAAGAAAATCTGGAAGTGCGGAGAGGCATGTCGCAAATATCAGGGAAAATATCCGGTCATTTTTCTGACCTTTAAGGATGTCAAATTCGACACATGGGCAGCCACCGTGCGGAAGATCCAGCGCTTATTACAGGATGAGTATGGCAGGCATCAGGAGATATTGACCGACGACACGATCGCGGACTACGACAAGGAGTTCTTCCGCCAGATCTTAAGCGGAAACGCGGATGAGGTGGACCTCGCTGCCTCGCTGGAACAACTCTCGAAGATGCTGACTGCGCATTACCATCAGGCGCCGATTATCATCATCGATGAATATGATACGCCGATCCAAGAGGGATATTCGAAAAATTTCTATGAGGAAATCATCGGATTCATGCGGAATTTCTTTTCGGGTGCCTTCAAGGATAACCGAAATCTGTCCTATGGATTCCTGACTGGCATCCTGCGAATCGCGCAGGAAAGTATCTTCAGCGGTCTGAATAATCTGTCCGTAAACACGGTTCTGGACGCCGCTTACGACCAGTACTTCGGCTTTACCGTGGAAGAGGTACGCGAGATGCTACGTTATTACGGCGTCCTGGACAAAGAGCAGGAATTAAGAGCGTGGTACGATGGATACCTGTTCGGTACCAGAGATATCTATAATCCATGGTCTGTCGTTAACTATGTTGCCAATGGGTGCATGCCGCAGGCCTACTGGGCGAATACAGGCCGAAACGAAATCCTGGAGGACGTTCTGAATGCTGCGACCGATGATATCACAGAGAAGCTGTACCTTCTGTTGCAGGGGAAGCCTGCGATCGCCAGAATCGATCAAAATGTCATCTACAGATCCCTGACACAGCATCCGGAAAATGTCTACAGCCTGCTGTTGGTCGCCGGCTATTTAAAAGCCTCCAGCAGGAAACTGCAGGCTGACGGCTCATACCTGTGCGAAGTCCTGATCCCGAACAAAGAAATCGCTGCGGTATATGCCTCTGAGATATTATCGCATTTTCTGCATACTGGCGAGATCAATAAAACTACTGCAAACCGCATCGCAGAAAGCCTGTATGCAAATGACTGTGAAAAGCTGCAGCAGGCTATCTCAGATTATCTGCATCACTGCATCAGTTTTCATGATGCAGGTGCAGAAGGCTTTTATCATGGCCTGGTGCTCGGCCTGATCGCTTTAATGGATAATCAGTACAAAATAAAGTCAAACAGAGAATCCGGCAAGGGCCGATATGATATCTGCATGATTCCACGCAGCAAACAGTATCCTGGTATCATCATGGAAATGAAATGGAAAAAGGATCTGAGCAGTCAGTCTCTGGAATTACTGGCGAAAGAAGCCATGGCGCAGATCGAAACGAATCACTACGAAGAAGAACTGCAGGAAAATGGAGTCAGCCGAACGCTGAAGTTTGGCATCGCTTTTTCCGGAAAGGAACTTGATATCTGTATGAATTAAGCAGTACAGACCTTTAGGGATCTCTTCGTGTGATCAGACCCGTTAAATTCAGGAGTTCTATGATTACCTCTGCGGGTTCTGATATCCTCAGCAGCATCAGCTGATTACCGATTCAGTTGCCAATGCAGGCTGCCGTAACGAACAGATCGGAAGATGGGGTCAGACCCCATAAAGTGTCCACGCATAAAAAGAAGAGGAGTGCCCTGTGACACCCCTCCGTCTGTGCTTGAAACCGAACCTCCGCACGCAGTTTCCTGCAGGTTTTCTACGAGACAGCGTTTACAGAATGTAAACAGATATGGTTCTCAGACCTGAATATTTAGAAACATTTCACCTTCACAGATAAGAAGTAACCGATAACCGATAAGCATTTACGATAAACCTTAACCGAAGCCATGCACAAGCATGAATAGTAAAGTCTCGTACGGTATTTGATTGTCAATGTTTACGCCTGGGCGCAGTCACGGGGCTGCGCGGGTCGGCAGCGGACAGGATTTGTCATTCGACGGATGGTTTAATGGGGCTGTCCCATAAAGTGACCTCATGAAGCGATTAATATTCCAGACTGTTCTGGTTCAGCAGGAAGTCATAGACACTCATAATCAGTACGCCGGACTCATTGTAATAAGGGGCAGGTGTGTCTTTGGTGATGATCAATCGCTTGAAGAAATCTCCTGTCAACATCAGAGATCGCTGTTCCTGCTCCATTTTAGCCTGATCAGGAATCGCATAAGCAGACTGGATATAATATCGCTTAGAACCCTGGTTACAGACAAAATCAATTTCCAGCTGTTTGCGGGTGCCGTTGCCTTTACCATTGGTTTCGTATTGCACGATCACACCTACATCCACATTGAAGCCCCTCATTTTCAGCTCATTGAAAATGATATTCTCCATGCTGTGCGTTTCTTCAATCTGACGGAAATTCAACCTGGCATTGCGAAGCCCCATATCCGTAAAATAATACTTTACCGGTGTATCAATATATTTCTTTCCCTTCACATCATATCGAATAGCGCTGTCAATCAGGAAGGAATCACAGAGATAATCAATATACCGCCTGAGTGTCGAAGTGCTGATCTTTTTTTTCTTAACCGTTTGAAATGTCGCAGACAGTTTTTCCGGATTGGTCAGAGAGCCGATCGCCGAGGACAGAATATTCAAAAGGTCCTCGAGTTCTGCCTTATTGCGAATATGATGCCTGCCAACGATATCTGAAATATAGGTTTCCTCAAAGAGAGATTTCAAAAACGCAATTTTCTGATCCGGGGTGGTAAACTCAAGCACCAGAGGAATACCGCCATAAAGCATATACTCATTCCACCCGTCCTGCTTCGTACCCTGATAGACGGACATGAATTCAGCGAAGCTTAAGGGATGCATATGCACTTCATCGCCGCGTCCCCGGAACTCCGTAATGACATCTTTTGAAAGAAAACGGGCATTACTTCCGGTCACATAAACATCCACATTTTTCATACGAATCAGGCTGTTGAGAATAGATTCAAACTCGCCAAGCAACTGTATCTCATCAAGCAGTACATAATACATCGCATCATCTTTGATCTGCTCTTTCAGATATGGGTACAGTACATCAGGATCGCGATACTTCCTGTTTTCGAAAGCATCAAAAGCGATCTCAATGATATGATCTTCAGCTACACCCTCTGACAGCAGATGCTCCTTAAAGAGCGTAAAAAGAAGATAAGACTTACCGCATCTGCGCATACCGGTAATAACTTTAATAAGACCGTTATGCTCCTTGCTGATGAGTGTATTCAGGTAGCGATCTCTTTTGATTTCCATATGGCATACCTCCTATCGATGATTTTTGCGGTTATACGCAAAAATCTTTAATAGCATCATACCCCGAGCGGGGCTGGCTTGCAAGCAGCATATGAAAGATTATTGCGGTTATACGCAAAAATCTTTCATAGCTTCATCGCAAGCCTGGTTTCTTTATGGCTTTAAACTACAGTGCCTCTTTGTAGTATTTTTCGAGCACATCTCCGTTCATACAGGTACGTCCCTCTCCTCCAGATACTCCTCGATATCCTGCACCACATAATCCGTACTCAGTGTATGGAGGATGTCATAGCTCGGGAGCAGATACCGGTCCAGACAGCCGCTCCGTTTCAATGCCTGATACACCCGTGAAGGCGCGACATTCCAGCGATTAGCGCAGGCATGTATCATGTAAACAGTGAAGGAAAAACTATTCTCATCCATACTTTTAACGGAGGGCTGGATTTAATGTCATTGCTTTCCATATTTTAACATGTCTCGACCAGGATTTGCGAGCCATGTACAATATTTTGCCTGATCCCTCTGCTACAACATAATTGTCAGGAGGCGAATACGAGCTTTATGAAGACAGACCGTACATCGACCGCTCGTGGGCACTGGAAAAGATGAAAGCCTGCACCAGGTCATAGGGATCGGTGCCCTAGAGCTGCAGAGTCCACCTTCGTCCTGTCTTATGCGACCTGAGCTCTGTGACTCCGCGATCCAGCCTTGTGATGCTTTGCGCCCATAGGCCAATGCTTCTGGCTGCAAGCTTATCGCGGAGCCAGCAGATACCGGTGCGTACAACATAGGTGAGTGATGGTGAACGTATCGGTTTAAACCCATAGTACAATGACAAGTGTGTGCCGCAATCGTAGAATCACGATATATTACGGTACGCATCTCAGCGTATGCACTATGGAGATCATGAAATGAAAAAACAGAAATATTCCTGTCTGGAAAAGAACACAGTGCGTTTCGAAAATCCGGTGGAGAAGCTGGCGCGCTGGGGGCGGAATCTGCGGTACATGTATCAGCGTGTGCGCTATGGGTACTGTGATCGGGATATATGGATGATGGACGACTGGTTCCTCTCTGTGATACCGAATATGCTGGATGAGCTAAACTGGACGCGGCATGGTTTTCCGTCTGCGCTGCTGGACGAGCAGAATATGAATCAGGATAAGGAAGCCAACGAGAGAGGGGACAAGGAGTGGGGCAGGATTCTGTCTGAGATGGCGCACTGCTTCAGAGAGGCGAACGACAGAACCTGTACCCGGAACAACCCGTACGAGGAAGAATGGGCGAAGGCCTTCTGGACGTTATCTGACAGCTATGGTACGCTGGGCGAAAAGCTCAGGACAGAAGAGGAAATAAAAGAGAAAAAAAGAATAGCGCACTTTCCATCGCTGCTGCCTGCAAATCGGGATCTGTGGAATAAGTATTTAGAAGAAACAAAAAAGATTCAGGAGTATCAGAGGGCCTGTATAGATCAGGGGATGGAGCTGCTTCGGAAGTGGGTCTGGGATCTGTGGGATTGATCAAACTGCCTTAGTAATTTTTTAAATTTGTATGCACTCACTATATACATGAACAGATATTCTGCATTAAACTAAAGACAGAATGACAGCTCTGATTTTTGTATTTAAAATATTTAGTATATGGATGACCTGAATGTAGCAGGGAGGGCGTGCGATGGATAAGGTGATTGAGAAATTCTGTAAAGGCAGAGAGAATGGACTATTTCTGCTGGCGTCACCTACAGGTTTCGGAAAAACATATAAGGTTCAGGAGTTTATCCTGAAGAACTGTGATCTGGATGTGTTCAGGGATCGAAAGATATTCTTTCTGACGACGATGAAGAAGAATCTTCCGTTTGAGACGCTGAGGAAGCGCTTCGAGGAAGCTGGCAGACTGGATGAGTTTGAGCGTATGGCGATTCTGATTGACAACAACGCAGATACATTACTGGCAGGGCTGAAGGATCGTGATGTCAGCAGAGCCATTCCATCTGAGGTAAGGAACTGGGATGAATATAAGGCAGTAGCAGGCAGTGCGGACTTTATCAATAAGTATAATTACCAGGAAAAATCAAAAGACAGGAATACGCTGAAAACAGCATATACATCGGTTTATGATAATTTCACTAAGGAGCAGGAGCCGGCGTTCAGGCGTAAGATCGAGAGCCTGCTTCGTGAGAGTGCGCGTTCTCCAAAGGCGCGGCTGAAGCTCATCGAAAATGATGCGAGGTTTCAGTGGATATCCGGGCTGTATCCGGCTTCACTGACACGGGAAAAACGCCTTTTCTTTATGTCGGTTGATAAGTTTTTTCTCGGGAACTCTACATTGATTGAGCCGACCTACACATTTTATAATAACCCAATCATCCGGAAAGGAATCGTATTTATCGATGAGTTCGATTCCACGAAGGAACGGCTGCTGGATCAGATTATCCGGCAGGGCGTAAATGAGCGCGTGGATTATCTGGCACTGTTTAACCGTATTCAGTCTACGCTTGAAACGAAGCAGTTTCCGGAGGCACTGACGATCGAGTCGGAGAGCAACCGTAAACGTCGGGAGGAAAGCAGAGGGACGAGAAAGCCGGAAGACATCGTGGATGGATTCAGAAAGATCATGGACGATGCGTATCAGACGTACAATCTGCAGTATAGCTATCGGATGCAGGATACAGGTGAAAAGAATGCACGGAATTTCCTGTTTAATGACCTACAGTTCCATGCAGTGTTTGAAGGGAAACATACGGCGATCGAGATCATACGTGATGGGAAGGCGCGGCAGAACTGGCTGCAGCTGACGGATCAGGCGGTGAAAGACGAAAAGGACAGCGTGATTTCGCTGCTTTCATCGATCAAGGGCTGTATCAACTACTATGTATACGGCTGTAAGCTTCTGGCACTGAACTATAAGTACCATATGGATGAAATCCGCGAGCCGGGAGATGACGATTATTCGTACGATGATGCGGTTCGATCTGTTTTGAGTGAGTTCCGCCTTTCTCGTGAAGCAATCAGATATCTGCGGCAGCAGGTTCTTTCCGGGCAGAACATGAGCCGGCGGTACAAGCTGGCGGAGGACGGGAAGCTGTCACTGTCGCGCTTTGACCGTTCCGTTTATGCGACCGGATTCCGCTACTATGACTTCGTGGATGAGCCGGCGCATAACATGCATTCCGAGATCAATCTGTATGATTTCAATGAATCTCCGGAACGCATTATGAAAACCATCTGTGAGAACGCCTGCGTCATCGGCATATCTGCGACGGCGACACTGCCGACGGTGCTCGGCAACTATGATCTGAACTGGCTGAAGACCTCGCTCAGGGATCAGTATTATGAGCTTCCGGAGGAGGATGCGTATCGGCTGGAGGAGGAGTTTGAGCACTTCACAGAGAAGTATGATCAGGTAAATATCGAGGTGGAAGCCATCCGAGGGGCAGGCACAGCCGAGGATGTACAGAAGGAATTCGAGGAGATGTTTCAGGATTCTGAACTTGCAGAGAAAATCTGTGAGGAGTTAAGGAACAGTAAAGCGCAGAATGCCTTTGATCAGTCCATCTTTCTGAAAATCATGAAGGCCGTAAAGTCGTTTCTGACGGATGCTTCGCTGCGGTCCTGCCTGTGCTTCAGCAACAAGCTCGTGAAGAACAACTACGGAAAACTGAACCTGGAGCTGATCCAGGAGGCAACGAAGTACCTCGCACAGGCGCTTCATATCGCGTGCGATGTAAAGAAGCTTTTCGTCGTGGTGAGCACAGACAATTTTGAATCCGAGAAGAAACGGATTCAGGCTGAGCTGAAGAGTGGTGAGAAGCGATTTGTTCTCACTTCGTACAGGACACTGGGGGCCGGACAGAATATGCAGTATGAAGCACCGGACGATGCGGAGCTGGTTTCGGTGAATGACTATATCCGTAGAGAGATGGAAAGAGATTTCGACAGCATTTATCTGGAGAAGCCGACGAATCTGCTGATGAACGTGGAACCGGGAATCGAGATTCAGGATCTGATGAAGTTTATTTATCAGGTGGAGTTTATGGTGGAGGTTGGAGACATCGCCCGCACAGACGGTATGAAGCGAATCCGGGAGGCATTTCAGGTTTATGCCGGAAGCGGCAAAGGAATATATGGAAAAGGAGCACTTTATCAAACGGAGTCCGTCAATAATTATGCACTGCAGGTTCTGATTCAGGCGGTAGGACGGATCTGCCGGACGGGGAAGAAAAATAAGACGATCCATATCATGGTGGATGAAGAGTGCTTCCTCAAATATGATTTTCAGAGAATCGGAAACCGACTGCTGAATCCGGAATTTCGGGCAATCATCGAAAAAAGCCGTGAGTATCATAGTGAATTTAAGACGGATGAAGAGCAGAAGCTCCTGAATCTGGCGACGAATGTGTCGGCGAAAACGACACAGCTGATTCATCAGTTTCTGTCGCATGGCTGGTACGAGGACAGTATGCGCTACTGGAAGGGACTCCGAAGCCTGCTGCTGATGAGGCCGACACTCAGTGCGGATGACTTTGAGAAGATGCGGGATTTTCAGAACCTGTATTTCAGGCTGCCGGCACCGGCGAATGCTTACTCCTATACACAGCATGGAGATTATCAGAAGCAGATCGAAATATCATTTCGGATGGACATGACGCAGAAGGTGTCACAGGAGGAGGCGCGTCTGCAGGAGCTTTTACAGATACCGGGATTACGAGAGTACTTCGTGAACAATCACTATGCGACAGAGTTCCGGAAGAACGAGTATATCATGACCCCGCCGCTGTTTAATAACATCTATAAGGGTGCGCTCGGTGAAGTGGTCGGGAAGTTTATACTGGAGACGTATCTCGGCTGTACGGTGGAGGAAATCAGTGATCAGAAGGTTTTCGAGAAGTTCGATGCGGTGACCGGTGATGGAATATACCTCGACTTTAAGTTCTGGAAAGAAACAGACAGAGAGATGGCATCCACAGAAAAAGAGAAGATCATGGAGAAGCTGACGGCATGCGGAGGCAGACGGGCGGTGATCATCAATATTATGAGTGATACGAAGTATCTGATTACGCCGAGCGACGATGGCAGGATCGTGGAAATCCCGTATCTGTTCGACGGGAAAAAGCAGGCGCTGGCAGAGGAAATCATTGCAGAAATTGTGAAGAAAGGATATCTGAGGTGATGAATACGGTTCAAAATACGATACGTAGTAATAAACTGGTGCCTGCGTTTTGCTATGACCATCTGAACAAAGACTATGATATTTTCATGGTGTCGACTTCGGAGCAGTACATCCCATCCGGGGCGGCGTTCCTCGACTGCGAGGAGAAGCCGGATGTTCGTGCGATTGCATACGAAAGCGGAAAGACATTTTATATCCTGACGACGGGAGGCAGTGTGACGAAAAACAGCCTGATCGCAATGCTTCGTTCGTATGAGGAGGGCGATACGCTGTCGCTCCGGGAAGTCAGAGCAGAGGAGGTGAAGCCGCATATCCTGCTGCAGCTTCTACTGAATGGACTCAATAATCCTTCACATCCGATGCTGCGTTTTAATAACCTGACAGGGAAACTCTTATGTTATCGTCCGGAATGGATCAATCGCGATAAGGATGATTTCAACTGGGGTCTGACCTGTGTAGAGGTGCATGTGAACGAGGATATGGCGTGCTCGTTGCGTGCCCATCAGATGAGCTCGATCCGCCTGCGTGGAAAGATGGACTTCAAGGATAAAAAGCGCCAGTTCCGGGATTTCCCGCAATACCGCTTCGCAAATCATCACCAGATGTTAAAAAGAGCAGGTGAGCAGGAGCACAATGCGGACGGGAATTTCATCATGAAGCCGCTGAAGGATGAGCGCGCACAGGTCGGATTCCTGAACTTCGCATCGTGGGATGAGTTTCAGATGTCGAAGATCGGTGTTCTATATGATCTGTATGGCTGCATAGAAAAGGAACTTTCGGAATATGTCCGTCTCGACTTTCAGACTTATCCGATCACGAAAACGCTGCCTCTCAGAAAGGCGGATTTAGACTCCTTTAAGGATGTAATCGGGAAGAGCGTACGGGAGAAAAGAATCCGGCTCGTGGATGAGGTACAGTCATCGACCTCGGAGGCGTATCTTGGGGATATCGCAGAAAAGCTCCGGGAGATGCTTACGGGTGTGGAGGTGACAGTGGGGAAGAGAATCAGTTCCCGTTGTTACAATATCTGCTACATCTACGATCGACCTCACTATGAGGAACTGTCCGCAGCAGATCCGCATACCGTTTCTACGAATGGTGCCGTGGTTCAGCATATCACGGTGGAGAACTTTGATTATCATGCAGATGCAGCCGTTATGAATGTGCTGAAGGAGATGGTGATCAAAAATGATGTGATGAACGGGAAAATTTCCCTCGTCGACTGGCCGGCGTTCGGATTTACCGGAGACTGGATTTTCGGGATAAAGAAAGAGAGCGTAAAAAAGAATGATCTAAAGGCAGAGGCTACCTACTGGTTTATGACGATTCATCCGAATGGTGGCTTCGAAATCTCCGGGATGGAGCGGAACCTATTTAATTACTCAGCGTTCGATGAGCTCATGGATTACTTCGATGATGTAAACGTGATGGGAGTGGTTCAGAATGCAGATGGAGCACGAAATCTGATCCGGAAAACAGCACTGTATAGTGTGCCGGAATTCGAACGTGTCGGTGACATCCTGAAACGAGAGGCGGCAAGAGATGAGGTCGGAGGCATTGGCCTGCTGAGCGTATGCAGAGGGATTCAAAACACGAAGCTGTCGGATCAGGACCGGCAGAATCTGGAGGAGCTCATCGGGATGATCGACGAAGAGGAATCCTACGGAAAGAAGGAAATCCTCGGGCAGATCCGAAGCCGCTCGCTGAAGCAGAAGATCTCGGAAGGCCTCTACGAAGATACCGGCGTACTGCTGAAGGCATATCTGAGGAGTCAGGGAGCGCGCGAGCAGTATCTGCACGGCGTGGTCGATATCAATTATTCTGAGATCGATGACACGCATGCGATCTATTGTGTCGGCGATATCGGAAGCGGGATGAAGCAGAAGCTGGAGAGAGCTGCTGTCATCCGTGAAATCGAGGCGGTGGGCGGTTCGGACCTGATATTTGAGGAACTGCTTCCGTTGATGGGCGTGGAGTTCGTACGCTATGGTCAGCTGACAGTGATACCGTTCCCGTTTAAGTATCTGAGGGAAGGGATAAAGATGGACGTGTGACTACGGTGATGTCACAAAATGTGATTTCACCGAATATTTACATATGGTATTCCTGATCAATGACGTGAATTAGTAATCAAGCAAGTTCATATGCTGACACCATCTTTTATAGTGAAACTGGTTTTTATGACAGAGGGGATTTTATGATTTTTATTACCGGGGATATCCATGGAGATCCCGACCGATTTTCAGTAGATGAATTTCCTGTGCAGAACGAAATGACACGAGAGGACCATGTGATCATCTGTGGAGATTTCGGAATGCTTTGGTCGCTGAAAGAAAGCAAAGAGGAAAACGATCGGCTTGACTGGTTGAATGATAGGAGCTTTACAACCTTATTCGTTGATGGAAACCACGAAAATTTCGATCGCTTAAATGCACTGCCGGTCCGTTCCTGGCATGGAGGAAATGTGCACGTCGTACGAGAACACATCATCCACCTGATGCGGGGAGAGATTTTCGATCTTAACGGAACTTCAGTGTTTGCTTTCGGTGGTGCGCGATCACATGATATCGCCGGGCTCGCAAGCGAAGAGGAGTTAGAGAAGGATTACACTGCCGGAATTCTACAGAAGGATGATCCACACCTTTATGGAAAGCTAAAAATGGTTAGAAATTATTACTCATCCGCGAGAATCGAAAACCAGAACTGGTGGAGGGAAGAGATGCCGACGCAGGACGAAATGGATGCCGGACTTGAAAATCTCAAGAAGCATAACATGCAGGTGGATTTTATCGTATCGCATGATGGACCGATTTCGGATCTCGTCCTGCTGGGAAGCGGGATCACCGCAGACCCTTTAAATAAATATTTTGAAGAGCTCAGACAGACGGTGACGTACCGGGAATGGTTCTTCGGACACCATCATGAGGATCGAAGAATAAATGACAGGGAGACGGCGATATATTATTCGATCCTGCAGGTGGAGTGACGAAAGAAAAAACAAGTGAAAAAAGTACGCAGAGAGCCTGCAGTTGCAGGCTCTCTGATATTGGTCAATTCCCGGTTCGTGCGTTCAGGCTTTCAAACAGTACGAGGTAGCAGGCCATGTCTCCGATGCGCTTTCGGAGTCGGGATTCTTCTCGTTCTCGTATCTGAGATGGATTTATACCCGGATATGGTATAATAGGCGACATAAAGTAAAAAAGGAAGCAGACTTTTGCAAGTGAAGTATGAGAAAGTACTGCCGGTTAAAGAGCATTTGAAGTGCCTGATAAAGGAGGGCTTACGCATGATGACAGATGAAAAAATCAAAAATGCCAGTGAGCTGGAATTCGCTGTATTTTGCATTGAAAATGTAGCGGCGAAGCTGGGTGTGAATGCAGAGCGTGTTTATAAGGCATTTACTGAACAGAGTGATATTTTGAACGGTTACATCGTGCCGGAATATGAAGTACTGCATACGCAGAGCCGTGAATACATCGTTGACGACCTCCTGGATGTGATGAAAGAAAGGGGCGTGACAGTATGATAATCTATCATGGTTCTTTTGTGGAAATTAAAAAACCGGATTTAGTTCATTCTCGCCTTAATGTAGACTTCGGGTGTGGATTCTATGCCACGCCTCTGTATGAACAGGCGGCGAAGTGGTGTAGCAAGTTCAAGCGTCGTGGTAAAGACGGCATTATCTCTCGATATGAGTACGATGAAAAACGGGAAGTCGAACTGAAAACGTTGAAGTTCGATTCTTATTCCGAAGAATGGCTGGATTTTATCCTGAACTGCCGTAGCGGAAAAGATTTGACAGATTATGATCTTGTTGTAGGTGGTGTTGCCAATGATAAGGTATTTAATACTGTGGAGCTGTTCTTTGACGGATTGATTGATAAGACGGAAGCAATCAACCGCCTGCGGTATGAAAAACCGAACCTGCAAATCTGTTTCCGCACAGATAAGGCACTGTCGCTGCTGCATTTTGAAGGGAGTGAAAAACTATGACAGCAAATTCAATTTTGCTTCAGAAAAAATATAGTCGTGTCATTGAGTGCTTTGCCAAACAGCAGGGGCTTTCGCTGGATGCGGGGTTGGATTTCTTTTATCATTCCCAGGTTTATCAGCTGATTCATGACGGCGTTTCAGATATGCATTGCATGAGCGACGCATATCTGGCAGAGGAACTGGGACAGGAATATGCGGAGAAGACTATGTGATCATCTGTGGGACATTTGAGTCAAGCCTGGGGAAGTAACTTGCCGGTAATTTGCTTTTGTGTTTGATCTTTCGAAAGGCGCTTAAAAAGAAGCACGTTTTCATGCGCTTTTTCGAAAGATCAGTAGAGCAGGAAGTGCCTGATTTAACTTGCTGGTAACTTGCTTCATGACCAGAACTGCTTTCATAAGTTGATTCCATCGCAGATGGTCAAAATGAGGGGAGACTGCTCGCGCAGACTCCCCTGTGTGGTCAATTCCCGGTTCGTGCGTTCAGCCCTTCGAACAATACGAGGTAGCAGGCCATATCTCCGATGCGTTTCCGGTAGTCTGGATTTTTTTCGAGGTCACCGAGCTCGTCACGCCAGCTGGTGTCGTGTCCGAGCCTTTCGAGGTTGTGGGCCAGGATGTCGAATTCCCGGATGACGGCATTATGGATTTCGGAACGCCTGCTGTCGATCGCTCCTTTTTCTTCCGTGGTCATCATCTGCCATTCCGCCCGTACGGCAGCGTATTCGATTGAGCGTGAAAGAAGATCGTGGTATAAATCGGTCATATCTTCATCGTTTTCGATTTGTTTTTTGATCGTGGCGAAAATGCGAGCCGCATCCATAAATGAAAGCGCGAAAACGCGCTCCAGGTAGCTGTCATATGTCTGCATTGGAAGCCTCCTTCGGAGTAGGGTTTATCGATTCATGATGGAGATAATTATACATCGTAATATAGCCTTTGAATTAAACGATTGGTATAACGAAGGGCATCCGTCGCTTTGTTTTGAGGATGAAGAATGGGCAAAACATTGTTTGGCCAATTTGAGAAAATCGTCGGGAAACTGCCGTTAAAGTGCCGGATATAGTAAAAATAGTGCCGGATACTATAAGTGAAATGCCGGATAGTTCTAAAGACGTTATGCATGGAGGGGGATGACATGAACGAGGTTTTAAAGCTGCCGATCGGAATCGAGAACTTTGAAGAAATCCGTACGAAAGCTTATTACTACATTGATAAGACCAGATTCATAGAGCAGCTTCTGAATGATTCCGGGGAAGTGCGTATTTTCACGCGTCCACGGAGATTCGGTAAGACGCTGAACATGAGTATGTTGCGGTACTTTTTTGAGATCGGGACGGATGCATCCCTTTTCGATGGGCTGTATATCGCGGGGAAGCAGGCGCTGGTTTCGGCGCACCTCGGGAAGTATCCGGTGATCTTTTTGTCCCTGAAAAATGTGGAGGGACTCAGCTTTGAGAGCGCGAGATATCAGCTGGTAGAGCTGATTGCGAAGGAGGCGCGGAGACACCGTGCGCTGGAGAGCAGTCCGCAGCTCGATGGGGATGATCAGAAGATTTATGCAGCATTGACACAGGTGCAGGACGGTATGTATGTCATGGCGGAGGATGTGCTGTATGGCTCGCTGCAGGCGCTTTCGGAGCTGCTGTATAAGCATTACCAGCAGAAAGTGCTCATCTTAATCGATGAGTACGATGTGCCGCTCGATAAGGCATTCCAGCATGGCTACTATCGGGAGATGGTGGCGCTCATGCGTACGCTGTTTGGAAAAGCATTGAAAACGAATGACGCGCTGGAGTTCGCGGTGCTGACGGGCTGTCTTCGTGTTTCGAAGGAGAGCATTTTCACCGGACTGAATAATTTTAAGATTCTGTCGATTACGGATACGCGTTTCGATGAGCAGTTCGGGTTTACGGATGCGGAAGTGCGGAAGCTGCTTGCGGATTATCATCTGGAATCGAAGTATGCGGAGACGAAGGAGTGGTACGACGGCTATCGCTTCGGTAACGTGGATGTGTACTGTCCGTGGGATGTGATCAACCATGTGGATCGTAGCCTGGATGACATCGATGCGCGCCCGGAGGCATACTGGATCAATACCAGTGGCAATGATCTCGTAAAACGTTTCGTTGCGAAGGCGAATAAAACCACGCGGGACGAGATCGAGCGTCTGATCGCCGGAGAGGCCATCGAGAAGCAGCTGCGTCTGGATCTGACCTATGATGAGATCGATCGCAGTATAGAGAATCTGTGGAGCGTGCTCTTTACGACCGGGTATCTGACGCAGGCGGGCAGGACGGAAGCGGGAAACTATAAACTCGTGATTCCGAATCATGAGATTCGTGAGGTGTTCCGTTTTCAGATTCAGGAGTGGTTTAAAAATGCGGTATTCAGTAACACAGAGCAGCTGACGGCATTCTGGAAAGCCATCGAGGGCGGCGACACGAGCGAGATGGAAGCTTATCTGAATCGTTTGCTGAGTAATTCCATCAGTGTGTTTGACACGAAGGCGGTGGATGGCGAGAAGGAAAGTGCGTACCACAATCTGCTGGTGGGGATACTTGCCGGGAATGCGGACTGGCTGGTGAAGTCAAATCGTGAGGCGGGTGATGGTTTCGCGGATATCATCGTGGAGACAGAAAATCCGGATGTCGGCATCATCATGGATCTGAAATATGTGAAGGATTTCAGCGCGATGGAGCAGGCGTGTCAACGCGCACTTGCGCAGATCCGGGACCGTCGTTATCAGGAGTTTCTGCTGAATGATGGACGAAGTGATATCACACTTTACGGGATCGCGTTCTGCAGGAAGCGGTGCCGCGTGGTGGCGGAGTCTGCATAAGGCAGACTCCGGAACGATATCCAGCAGAGCTATGCTCTGCTCCCGAAGAGCTAAACTCGAGCCTTCTAAGCTCGAGTTTAGGGCGGTGGCAGAGACATTGGCCCACGATCTTTCAACCAGAAGTTTAGTGCATTTTCTGTGAATCTGCCTTATAATGGTAAACTGATTTAAAAAGGGCAGTGAGTGGAGGAGTCTGCAAAAGGCAGATTTCAGATCGATTACGGAGGTGAAGTGATGGAACCGATCTATTTGTCGATTGAACCTGAGAAGACCGGAAAGAAGATCAAGAAGCTGCTCGATGCGAGTGGGTATACCGTGCGGGATGTGCAGCGCCTGATGGGCTTTAACAATCCGCAGGCGATCTACAAGTGGCTTTCGGGAAAGTCGCTGCCGAGCATCGATAACTTCGTGATTTTAAGCAGACTGTTGCATACCAGCATTGATAACCTCCTCGTCGTAGACGAGGAGGTTGTTGTTTTATATGGGGCACGGGCGGCGTGAGTCGATATGCCTACTTCACGATTTTTTCGAAATCTGAGGCCGGGTGCTTGCAGATCGGGCAGATGAAATCATCCGGAATCTCTTCGCCGACGTACTCATATCCACAGATGCGACAGCGCCATACCGTCTGCCCCTCGTCGGTCTTTCCGACCGCCTGTGGCTTCGGCTTGATGTGATTCTGATAGTACTCGTAGGTCGTGGATGGCGTATCACTCAGCACCGCCATATCGGTGATTTCGCCGATGAACATCGTGTGTGAACCGAGGTCGACGGTCTTAGCGACGGAGACGGATATGTAGGCATTGGTCCCCTTCGTAATGTAGAAAAGACCATCCGCGCCACGTGCGCAGTCAGTGAAATCCACGAACTTATCGACATCACGACCAGACTGGAAACCGAAGTGCTTGAAGAGTTCGAAATCTGCCTGCTCACTCAGCACGGATACGGTGAACTTCCCGGTCCGTTCGATCATATCATGTGTATAGTTTGCCTTATTCACGCAGATGCTCAGCTGATTCGGCTCCGATGCCGCCTGAATCGCCGTGTTGATAATGCAGCCGTTATCCTTCTCACCGTCACGTGCGGTCAGCACAAACAAACCATAACTTAGCTTATACATCGCCTTCTTATCCATCAGACTTCCTCCTTTTTCATAGAATCAACGAAAATGAATCACGTACACTATACTTGCTATTAAGAAGTGTTCCTAATAATAAGTATAGACATTTTTCGGATGCTGTCAATCGCGCTATACGGAGGGGATGCTGTGTTTAGTATTGATTATTCCGTGTGATCCACAGGAAGGTGCCGGTGAAGAGGATGCCTTTCACGATGGAGGTGCTGGTGAGGGCCCACCAGATGCCGTCGAGGCCGAGCGGGCGGCTCAGGATGATCGCGAGTGGGATGCGGGCGCCGGTGAAGGTGATGCTCAGGATGCTGCACAGGCGTGTCTTTCCGAGGCCGGAGAGGGCACCGACGGTGGTGAGCTCGACGCACATGAAGGCTTCACCGAAGCCGATGATGATGAGGTAGCTGATCGCGGTGACGATGGCCTTCG
The DNA here is from genome assembly GCF_046365365.1 of Oribacterium sp. P9. Taxonomy (NCBI): domain Bacteria; kingdom Bacillati; phylum Bacillota; class Clostridia; order Lachnospirales; family Lachnospiraceae; genus Oribacterium; species Oribacterium sp. P9. The sequence goes on from NZ_JBKEIS010000009.1 coordinate 55,206, forward strand.
GTTCGTGGAAGAAGACGCCGGCGAGCGGTCCCGGGAAGCAGATGAAGATTGCGGTGACGAGCAGACCCCAGAGTCCGACAGTGAGGAGGGAGATGAGGTAGCCCTTCCGGATCCGGTCATGCTTCGCAGCGCCATAATTCTGGGCGACGAAGGCATTGAGCGCGGCGGCGAAGCCGTCTGCTGTGTTCCAGGAGATGGACTCGATCTGTCCGCCGACACGCTGGGTAGCGACGGCTTCTGCACCGTAGCCGGAGACCATGCGGGTGAGGACCATGGAGATCGCGCAGTAGGCCATGCTCTGGAGGGCGGTCGGGACGCCGATCTGGAAGATGCCCTCGAGGATGCTGAGCGGCATCCGGGCGAGGAGACGGGTGCCCTTCAGGATGTTTTCCTGGTGGCCGCGGAGGACGCCGAGGATCATGATCAGCATGACGATGGCCTGGGCGGTGACGGTCGCGATGGCGGCACCGGTGACGCCGAGACGCGGGAACGGGCCCGGGCCGAGGATCAGCACCGGATCGAGCACCATGTTGATGACGAGGCCGATAAGGTTCGCGATGAACGGGGTCTTCGAGTCACCCTGGGCGGTATAGAGGCCGGTGAGGGTCAGGCTCAGGAAGGAGAAGACCACGAAGCCGCAGGCGATGCGGGTGTAGGAGATCGCGGCGGCGTAGGACTCGGCGTCACTCAGCTGGAAGAAGTTCACGAGCGGGTGCACGAAGGCGACGCAGACGAGCGCATAGAGGAGGCCCATCAACGTGGACAGCTGTACGGCGGTCTGCGCGTAACGATGTGCGCGGTCATGATCGCCGCGTCCTAAGCATTGAGCCACATGGACCTGACCGCCCATGCGCGCCATGGAGGCGAGGCCCTGGGAGAGCCAGGTGAACATGCCGCCGACACCGACGCCGGCGACCGCCTTCGAGCCGAGCATGCCGATCCAGGCCATATCCGTGATGTTGTACAGGGTGCTGATGAACGACGACGCCATGATCGGAAGCGCGAGCTTCACCAGCGTTTTCATGATCGGACCCTTCGTTAAATTACCATTCATAGTATTTATTCCTTATATATGTACTCTGAGCTAGTATACACGAAAATACGATAAGGTCGAGAGCTTATGTCTGCTATCGGGAAAAGATTATATCTTTTTATGACGAAGCTTACGGTGCAAAAACTGAAACCGCATACCCCTCCGTGAATACGTCCTATGAATTTATATGATACTCATCCACGAAGGTTAGCCTCTACTAATCGTGACGTTGTACTTTATCATATACACAAATTTAGTTTAAAAATGCGTTGTAGCAAGGCCAATCGGCCTTCGGTCTACCCGCTCAGAGAGCTGCCGGCTGGTGCGAGGCAGTGCGGTGTACCGGATGTTTATCCCCTTGCGAGCAGCCGTGCCGAAAAGGGCCCGATAGGGTGCCGTAGGATAGTAAAGTAGGTGCGGACGGCAGGCACCGTTATCAGGGCCAGCGGACTGTTGGGTCTGCACGAAGGGGTTGTCTATCAGAGACAGCAAAAAGAGTGGTACCGCGGAAGGTAAATCGTAACAGCTTTTGTCTCTTACAGGGTCTATGGACTTTGTGGGGGGCGGAGGCTTTTCTTTTAACTTTCTCCCGGAAGCGGAGGAAGCGCATCCCCCACAGATTTCGAAACAGAGCATCGGTGGCGCTGGCGACGCCCAGTCGATCGAGCCCGAAGCGGCCGCGGCAGCGAAGCTGATCGGCGATCGAGCCCGATCAGCATCGACGGAGCTCCACCGATGCAACACAGAAAAGCGATGACGCTTTCAGTACTTTCAGAGAAAGGCAGGCACATACTATGGTGACACTGGATAAAATCTATCATGCAAGCTTCGTTTTAAAGGATGTGGCGCGGAAGACGGACCTCATCGCGGCGCCTCGGCTCGTGCCGGACGCGCAGGTCCATCTGAAAACCGAGAACCTGCAGGTAACCGGCAGCTTCAAGGTACGCGGTGCCTACTATAAGATCAGTCAGCTGAGCGAGGAGGAGCGCAGTCACGGTATCGTGGCCTGCAGCGCCGGTAACCACGCGCAGGGTGTCGCGCTCGCAGCGACGAAGATGAGGATCAAGAGCGTCGTCTGTATGCCGGATGGTGCGCCGATCATGAAGGTCGAGAGCACGAAGCGTCTCGGCGCAGAGGTCTGCCTCGTGAAGGGCACCTACGACGATGCCCATGACAAGGCCGTCGAGCTCCAGAAGGAGACGGGCATGACCTTCATCCATCCGTACGACGACGATGCGGTCATCGCGGGCCAGGGCACGATCGGCCTTGAGATCCTCGACCAGCTCGAGGATGTGGACGCGGTGATCGTGCCGATCGGTGGCGGCGGACTGATCTCCGGTGTCGCCTTCGCGATCAAGAGCCTCCGTCCGGAGTGCAAGGTCTATGGTGTGCAGGCGGCCGGTGCGCCGAGCATGTTCAATGCTTACCGCGATCATCAGTGGGAGTCCCTCGACAGCGTCTCGACCTTTGCGGATGGTATTGCCGTGAAGAATCCAGGTGAGACCACCTTCCAGATGGTCGAGAAGTACGTGGACGACGTCGTGACCGTCAGCGAGGATGAGACCGCCGCTGCGATCCTCGCACTGATCGAGAATCAGAAGCTGATCGCCTAGGGTGCCGGTGCCGTGTCGGTCGCTGCCGCGATGTTCGGAAAGCTCCCGATCCAGGGCAAGAAGGTCGTGTGTCTCATCAGTGGCGGCAACATCGACGTGAACATCCTGTCCCGCGTGATCACCCGCGGCCTCGTCATGAGCGGCCGCAACGCGAACCTGATGATCGCGCTCGAGGATAAGCCGGGCCAGCTCCAGCAGGTCAGCGAGATCGTCTCGAAGTGCGGTGCCAATGTCGTTTCCGTGCATCATGACCGCGGCGACACGAACATGGCGATCTCCAGCTGCTTCCTGAAGCTCGGCCTCGAGACCCGTGACCGGCAGCAGATCGAGGAGATCCGTGCGGCCCTCACGCAGGCCGGCTTCCGCCTCGTCACGGAGCGCGCCTGATCGGGGCCAATGCTTCCGACGGGACATCGTCACGATACATAAGAAGCTCAGCGAAGGGCAGCAGCAGAGGGATCCTCCCGGCACAGCCCTTCATGGAAATAAGAGAAGGGAGTGGAGAAGGATGAATCTGCATTATATGAATCAGCGACTGTGCAGTCTCGTGGTGTTCCGTGAGCTGCTGCAGGATCCGGTGATCGCGGCGTTTCAGCGGATGCTGGCGAGCGCGGAGCTGGACGACGGCGATGCCTTCGCCACGGCCTGTGCGGCGTTCGAGCACCGGCTGTCCGAGCTGCCGGGCTACGAGAAGGAGCGCGAGAAGGTCATCGCGAACACAGAGGCGCTGCTGGATGGACGTCCGGCGAACAATGTGCTGCTGTACGGCGATGCGGGCACCGGCAAGTCGAGTGCCATCAAGGCGATCGCGAACGAGTATGCGGCACGGGGCCTGCGCCTCGTCGAGGTGAAGAAGAACCAGCTCTACCAGATCCCGGATCTCATGGATCAGCTCGCGGCGAACCCGCTGAAGTTCATCCTGTTTATCGATGACCTCAGCTTCACGACGAACGACGATAACTTCGCCGCACTGAAGGCCATCCTCGAGGGAAGTGTCGGTGGCCGCGCCGGCAACATCGCGGTTTACGCGACGAGCAACCGGCGGCATCTCATCAAGGAGACGCTCGAGGACCGGCAGGGCAGCGACATTCACGAAAGCGATACGCGTCAGGAGCTGATGAGCCTCGCGGCACGCTTCGGCCTCACGGTGACCTTCGGGCAGCCGGACAAGAGCCGCTTCGTGCAGATCGTCATGGACCTCGCCGCACAGTACGGCGTGGAGGACGATCCGGAGAAGCTGATCGTACGGGCGGAGGCCTTCGCGATCCGCGCCGGCGGACGAAGCCCGCGTGTCGCGAAGCAGTTTATCGAGCTGTGTAAGGCAGGTGTTTTAAATTAGGGAGGAAAAGTCATGATTTTAAATGGCTCTCAGATATTTGTAGAAGTGCTGGTGGAGCAGGGCGTCGATACACTGTTCGGTTATCCAGGTGGTGCGGTGCTGAACCTCTACGATGAGCTGTACCGTAACCAGGATCGCATCCACCACATCATGACGGCGCACGAGCAGGGCGCGAGCCACGCGGCGGACGGCTACGCACGGGCGACCGGAAAGACGGGGGTCGTGCTGGCAACCAGCGGTCCGGGTGCGACGAACCTCGTCACCGGTATCGCGACGGCCTACATGGACAACGTGCCGATGGTCGCCTTTACGGGCAATGTCGGCACCGCGGTCTTAGGGCGCGATGCCTTCCAGGAGGCGTATATCGAGGGAATCACGATGCCGATCACGAAGCACAACTACACTGTGCGTCGGGTCGAGGATCTCGCGGATACGATGCGGGAGGCGTTCCGCATCTCGCAGAGTGGGCGTAAGGGACCGGTGCTCGTGGATATCCCGAAGGACATCACGGCGGCGAGCTGTGAGTTTACGCCGAAGAAGCCGGCGGAGATTCCGGTGAATACCGAGGTCGATGCTGAGGATCTCGCCCGGGCTGCGGAGCTCATCAACCAGGCGACGCGTCCGGTGGTCTACTTCGGTGGCGGTGTCGCGGTCAGCGAGGCGAGCTGTCAGGCACTGCGCGATCTTATCGCGAAGGCGGACATGCCGGCGACCTATACGCTGATGGCCGCGGGTGTCCTCAACTACGGGGACAAGCGGAACCTCGGCCTGATCGGTATGCATGGCACCTACACCGCGAACAAGGCGGTCGACCAGGCAGACCTCGTGCTGGCGATCGGTGCCCGTTTCTCGGATCGTGTCGCACTGAACCCGGAGAAGTTCGCGGCTGGTGCAAAGATCGTGCAGATCGATATCGATGCCAGTGAGGTGGATAAGAACGTCCTCGTCGACGCTTCGGTGGTCGGCGATGCGGCCGTGGTGCTGCAGGCGCTGCTTCCGCTGGTCCATGCAGCCGAGCATCCGGACTGGTTCGCCCAGATCGCGGAATGGCAGGCGGCCGACTACCAGCCGAAGGACAGCGAGACCGTCCTGAAGCCGCACCAGATCATCCGCGAGACCTGCGAGATGACCGGTCCGGATACGACCTACGTCACCGATGTCGGTCAGCATCAGATGTGGGCGGCACAGTACGTGCTTCACACGAAGCCACGCGGCTTCCTGACGAGTGGCGGTCTCGGCACCATGGGCTACGGCTACGGTGCGGCGATCGGTGCGCAGGTGGCACTTGGAAACGGGCATCGCGTGATCCACTTCACGGGGGACGGTTCCTTCCATATGAATCTGAACGAGGCGTGTACGGCGGTGAGCTACGAGCTTCCGATCATCACGATCATCTTTAACAACCAGGTGCTCGGGATGGTGCGCCAGTGGCAGACAGCCTTCTACGGCAAGCGCTACTCGAGCACGGATCCGGAGCGGAAGACCGATTATGTAAAGCTCGCCGAGGGTTTCGGCGCGAAGGGCTACCGCTGTGAAACCATGGCGGAGTTCCGTGCAGCCCTGGCAGAAGCATTGACCAACGAAGGCCCGAGCTGGATCGAGTGCCGTATCGATAAGGATGAGAAGGTGCTGCCGATGATTCCGCCGGGAGGCACGGTGCAGGATATCACCATGACGGACGACGAAAGGGGGCAGGTATGATGGAGCATCAGTATAAGTATCCCCGCAGGGTCATCAGCATCCTGGCGGTGAACCGCTACGGTGTGCTGGCGAGAATCTCGAATATGTTTAACCGCCGGAGCTTCAACATCGACAGCATCACGACCTCGGAGACCATGGATCCGGGCATCGCGCGGATCACGATCACGGTCCACGTCGACGAGCAGAAGCTGAAGCAGCTGCTCCTCCAGACGCGGCGGCTCGAGGATGTGCGCGAGGTGTACGAGCTTGCGACGGCGAGTGTGCAGCGGGAGCTCCTGCTCATCAAGGTCCGCGCAGATAAGGATAATCTGCCGAGTCTCCGCGACATCGCCGGGGTCTATAAGGCGAAGATCATCGACCTCTCCCCGGACAGCCTCGTCATGGAGCTCACCGGTAAGCCGGAGAAGGTCGAGGGCTTCCTCAACATGATGCGGAACTACGAGGTGCTCGAGATGTGCCGGACCGGCATCACCGCACTCGAGCGCGGCACGGATCACATCTTCGGGGACGAAGAAAATTAAGAAGTGCATCGATGAGCCGGCTCGAGGCGCAGAAGCGCTGGAGCCGGGGATGAAAGGCCGGACGATGATCGAAGCGGTCGGAGGCATTGGCCGAAAATACGTCAGTAAAAGCAGTCTTCGCGGCTTTTCAGCGAAAGTGTAGGAGTTTGCATCAAGCAAACTCCGGAACGACCTCCAGCAGAGCTGTGCTCTGCTCCCCGAAGGGGCTAAAGTCGGGCTTCATCAGCCCGAGTTTAGGGCGCGGAGTCGATGGCTTTTATGAATAAAAACTGTTAACCAGCATGTAGAACAGGAAAAGAGAAAAGGAGAAAAAGAAATGGCGATCAAGAAGTACTATGATTCAGATTGTAACCTCGGTGTACTGGATGGAAAGACTGTCGCGGTCATCGGCTTCGGCTCACAGGGCCATGCGCATTCCGAGAACCTCGCAGAGAGCGGCGTGAATGTCGTGGTCGGTCTTCGTAAGGGCTCCGGTCACTGGGAGAAGGCGGCGAAGTTCGCTGAGACCTGCCCGAACTTCCATGTGATGGAGGTCGAGGAGGCAGCCAAGGCCGGCGATATCGTCATGATGCTCGTGCCGGATGAGCTCTGCGCAGATATCTACAACAAGCAGGTCGCTCCGTACATGACCGAGGGCAAGACCCTGGCCTTTGCGCACGGCTTCAACATCCACTTCAAGACCATCGTGCCGCCGAAGAACGTCGACGTCATCATGATCGCACCGAAGGGACCTGGTCACACCGTTCGCAGCCAGTATGTCGAGGGGAAGGGCGTTCCGAGCCTGATCTGTATCGAGCAGGATTTCACCGGCAAGGCGAAGGACACCGCACTTGCTTACGCTTCCGGCATCGGCGCTGGTCGTGCGGGTATCCTCGAGACCACCTTCAAGGAGGAGACCGAGACGGATCTCTTCGGAGAGCAGGCGGTTCTCTGTGGTGGTGTCTGTGAGCTCATCCACGCGGGCTTCGATACACTCGTTGAGGCTGGCTATGCGCCGGAGATGGCGTACTTCGAGACCTGCCATGAGATGAAGCTGATCGTCGACCTCATCAACGAGGGCGGCTTCTCCAAGATGCGTTACTCGATCTCCAACACCGCGGAGTACGGCGACTACCGCACCGGTAAGCGTCTCATCACCGAGGAGACCCGTAAGGAGATGAAGAAAGTCCTCACCGAGATCCAGGATGGTACCTTCGCAAGTGAGTTCCTCACGGAGATGAATCCGAACGGCGGCCGCAAGGTACACTTCCTCGCAAAGCGTCGTATGGAAGCAGATCTTCTCATCGAGAAGGTCGGCGCAGAGCTCCGTCAGATGATGAGCTGGCTGAAGAAGTAAACACTGACGGCCCCTCCGGGGGCCGTTTTTGTATCATAGTATAGGCGATGATGATTTTTATCACGCCAAATGTTTTTCAGAGACACCTGTGCCGGGCGTCTCTTTTTGTTTGCCTGCCTACCCCGAGCTACACGCTTTATTCATTTACATTTTGAACCCGCCCCATGCAGGCAAACAAAAATTTGCCGCCGTCGCACGTGGAAAGACGTTGCCTTTTTATGGATTGATTGCCTCTCGTATCTGACGCTGCCGCGCGAGAATGTTGATCGATGATTCGCTAACTATTGCGCGCGGCCCGGAAATTTATATGACTGAACCGGTTGAAATCAGGGGGAATGGATGGGACTATCCAATAATGGCCAGATTTCGTAATCGTGGATATTTTCAACATATGTTGTCTCTTTTGCGTGTGAGGTAAAAATATCCACGATTTCAAAATAAGGCAGTTATTGGATGATTTTTCGGAAAATCAGACATACGCATATATGCGTACTATCGGATATTCTTTGTTTTTAAATATAGTGGATATGCATTTTCATGACTTAGAGAAGAATTTCTTTAAACGTATATCCAATAATCGGTCTTTTTTTAAAAGCTGGATACTGGGGGCATGGGGCGCTCTTATAAAAATAGGTGTTTAATATCCAATATTTATGAAATCACCTTAGATTGGATAGTTTTCGCTCCCCTCCGACTTTTTAGGATCAAAAACATATCCAATATTTTCAAAATCAAATCAAATTAGATATGATGGGGTATCTGTGTCGAAGGCGTACAGGATGGCAGGAATGCGGATCCGGCTGATGTCTTCCGGCGCAGTCTGAGCCGAAGGCGAATAGGACGGCGACGTCTCAGGGTTTGCCTGCATGGGGTGGGGCCAATATGCAAAAGGATAGAGGCTGTTCATGGGGCGGGCAGGCAAACCCAGAGACGGCCGGGGGCAGGATAACTCTTGGAAATCAGACGGGCGTCGAAGTCGATTGCTGAACGTTTATGTCGAAGACCGTTGAATGATTACTTGATTTATCTCTTTCGGTACGTCCGCGGGGTCATCTGGAAGTGGGCCTTGAAGGCGCGGTTGAAGTAGGAGAGGTTTGCGAAGCCGGACGCGGTTGCGATGGCGAGGATGCTGTCGTCGGTGGTGCGGAGGGCGTCGGCGGCGAGGTTCAGGCGGTAGTCGTTCAGGAAGGCGATGAAGCTCTGGCCGGTCATCTGGCGGAACCAGCGCATGAAGTGGCTGCTGCTGAAGGAGCAGACCGCGGCGGCGTCTTCGACACGCAGGGCTTCAGTGTAGTGAGCCGAGAGCCACTGCAGGATCGTCTTTAAGCGCAGGGTATCGGCGGTCTCCGCCGGGAGCCTGGTTTGCTCCTCCCGGATCAGGATGGCGAGGAAGTGGAGGAGATCCGCCTTGATGATGAGCTCGTAGCCGCTGAAGCGGGTGCGGTTCACCTCCTCGATTTCGCGCAGGCAGGCTGCAGCGCTCCGGTAAGAGGGATCCCCCTTCGCGAGATGTACTGGAAGCGGCAGGCGACCGCTCTCGAGCGGCAGCAGGTACTTCTCCGCACAGAGATCATCCGTACCGCCGAGAAGCTCGAGATCGAAGATGATATTTTCGTACTCCATCGTCTGGTCGCCAGCCTGGCGAAGCGCGTGCAGCGTCCCCGGCACGAACACGAAGATGTCCCCCATCTGCGCCGGAAGGCTCGCCGTACCGACCTGGATGATCCCCTCGCCCCGCTTCACAAACACCAGCTCCATATTCTCGTGCCAGTGCAGCGCTACCTGCGGAAAATCCCCCGGGATCGTGCAGGGATAGATATTAAACGGAAAACGCAGCGCACCGTGCTGCTTCGTCTCCTGAAGAGAGGCCTGATTCTTCATTGTCTGCTCCTTCTATCATACCAGACAGAGGCCTCCTGGGCCTCTGTGCACATGATAGAATCGTACCATAATCTGAGCAGATTGAGCAAGATGATGATTGTTTTATGTGATATATCTTGAGTCAGATACATGCAAGGGCGCGGTTGAAGCGCTTTTCGAGAATCAGACATCCGCTTAAAGGAGGATCTTATGAATATTACAGAGACGTTAGAGAAGCTGAGTGGGAAGGCACTTGTGGACTGCAGCGATCAGGAGCTGTATCTCGCGCTGCTGGAGCTGGTGCGGGCGAAGAGTGCGGAGCGTGTAAAGCCGGTGCATGGCCGGAAGCTCTACTATATCAGTGCGGAGTTCCTGATCGGAAAGCTCCTGTCAAATAACCTCATCAACCTCGGGCTGTATGATGAGGTACGTGACGTGCTGGCAGCCGCAGGGAAGAAGCTGTCCGACATCGAGGAGGTTGAGCCGGAGCCTTCCCTCGGCAACGGCGGTCTCGGCCGTCTCGCCGCCTGCTTCCTGGATTCGCTTGCGACACTGAACCTGCCGGGCGACGGGATCGGCCTCCGGTACCATTTCGGCCTGTTCCACCAGTCCTTCGAGAACGATATCCAGAACGAAAAGCCGGACCCATGGCTGACTGCGCACAGCTGGGCGGAGAAAACCGACGTGACCTACCCGGTGGAGCTCGCGGGGAAGTCCTATACCGCGCGTCTCTATAAGCTCGCCGTGACCGGCTACGAGGGCCGCACGAACACACTGAACCTCTTCGACCTCGATACCATCGACGAGGGGATCGTCCATGACGGCATCGCCTTCGATAAGACCGCCATCGATAAGAACCTGACGCTGTTCCTCTATCCGGACGATTCTGACGAGGCCGGCCGTCGCCTCCGTATCTATCAGCAGTATCTGATGGTGTCCGCCGGCGCGCAGCTGATCCTCGCAGAGTGTGTGGCCCGTGGCTGTGACTACCATGATCTCGCGGACTACGCGGCGATTCAGATCAACGACACGCACCCTAGCATGGTCATCCCGGAGCTCATCCGCCTGCTCGGCGAGCATGGCATCGACTTCGAGGAGGCCGTGGAGATCGTCACGAAGACCTGCGCCTATACGAACCACACGATCCTCGCAGAGGCCCTCGAGAAGTGGCCGCGCGCGTACCTCGACGCGGTCGTTCCGCAGCTGATGCCGATCATCGAGAAGCTGGATGCGTTGGCACGGACCCGCTCGGAGGATGCGTCGCTCGCGATCATCGACGCGGACGATGTCGTCCACATGGCGCATATGGACATCCATTTCACGCATTCCACGAACGGTGTCGCAACGCTGCATACGGAGATCCTGAAGAACACCGAGCTCCATAACTTCTACGAGCTCTACCCGGAGAAGTTTAATAATAAGACAAACGGCATCACCTTCCGCCGCTGGCTGCTGGAGTGCGATCCGCGCCTCACCGCGGTGCTGGAGAAGCACATCGGTACGGGCTTCCGCAAGGATGCGTCCGAGCTCGAGAAGCTGCTTCACTTCGCAGATGACGCAGCGGTGCTCGAGGAGCTCCGCGAAGTGAAGACAGAAAATAAGGAAGCATTGGCCGACTGGCTCCGCCGGACCCAGGGCGTGACGGTGAACACGGGCGCGATGTTCGACATCCAGTCGAAGCGTCTCCACGAGTACAAGCGGCAGCAGCTGAACCTGCTCTACCTCATCCACCAGTACCACGAGATCAAGGCGGGGCATCTGCCGGCGACCCCGCTCGTCAGCATCTTCGGCGCGAAGGCGGCGCCGGCCTACATCATCGCGAAGGACATCATCCATGCGCTGCTCGTGCTGTCGAAGGTGATCGCGGCAGATCCGGTCGTGTCGAAGTGGCTGCAGCTCGTCTTCATCGAGAACTACAACGTGACCGCGGCGGAGAAGCTGATTCCGGCCTGTGATCTCTCGGAGCAGATCAGTCTCGCGTCGAAGGAGGCCTCCGGTACCGGCAATATGAAGTTCATGCTGAACGGCGCGCTCACGCTCGGTACGATGGACGGTGCGAACGTCGAGATCGCGCAGCAGGTGGGCGAGGACAATGTCTACATCTTCGGCCAGACCTCCGATCAGGTCATCCACCGCTACGCTGCAGGGGACTACATCGCAGAGCAGTGGTATGAGGGCGATCCGAACCTCCGCCGGGCGATCGATTTCCTGACCGGCCCGGAGATGCTGGCGGCCGGCCATGCAGAGAACCTCTGCCGTCTGCACGACGAGCTCATCCATAAGGACTGGTTCCAGACGCTTCCGGATTTCAATGCTTACATCGTGCGCAAGAACCAGGCGCTCAGCGACTACGCCTGCGATCCGCAGGGCTGGCGCCGCAAGTGCCTCGTGAACATCGCGAAGGCCGGCCTGTTCTCCTCGGATCGGACTATCGCGGAGTACGATCGTGACATCTGGCAGCTCGGAAAGTGATGTGAGGGGCGATATACGATTCCCAGGCACCGCCGCTGCATAGCTGTGGAACGGGTGCAACGGTCGGGCATAATTCAAAATGGCAGGGACCTTTCGGGGCCCCTGCCATTTTGAATAAAAAATATAATATTTATTTTTAAAAAGTATTGCACTATTTGGTGAAAAGTGTTAAATATATGTTATCGGAAACGTTACCGGTAACGTTAACGGAAACATACCGGAGAACGCGAGAGCGAATCGCCTGGTCAATCTGCACAAAATGCTTCAAGGCAGAACGTGCGGAAGAGCTCAGGTGACACACATCATAATCGAGGCAGCGATGGGCGCGGCTTCGAGCTTGCCCGAAGGGCAGAGAGGATATGTTATGAAGAAGATGAGACGTTTCACAGCACTGGGTCTGACCGCTGCGATGGCAGTGACAGCGCTGGCAGGTTGTGGTGGTTCGAACACCGCGAGCACGACGGCAGCTGCGACGGAGGCAGCGAAGACCGAGGCAGCAACCGAGGCAGCCGCACCAGCAGAGCAGACAGCAAGCGGTGGTAAGGTTTACTACCTCAACTTCAAGCCGGAGCAGGCAGATCAGTGGGTAGACCTCGCAAAGAAGTATACCGATGAGACAGGTGTAGAGGTTCATGTACAGACCGCAGCGTCCGGAACCTACGAGCAGACACTGAAGTCCGAGATGGCGAAGTCTGAGGCTCCGACCCTTTTCCAGGTCAACGGTCCGGTCGGTCTCGCAACATGGGATGACTACTGCATGGATCTCAAGGATACCGATGTATTCAAGGATCTCGAGAGTGAGGATTACGCTCTGAAGAACAGAGACGGCGTCGTAAAGGGTATCGCCTACGTTATCGAGACCTACGGCATCATCTATAATAAGAAGATCCTCAATGACTACATCGCACTCGATGGTGCGAAGATCAGCGATATCTCTGAGCTGAACAGCTTCGATAAGCTGAAGGAAGTCGCAGACGATATGCAGGCGAAGAAGGATGAGCTCGGTATCGAGGGCGCATTCACATCCGCAGGCTTCGATTCCTCCTCTGACTGGCGTTTCAAGACCCACCTCGCAAACCTGCCGATCTACTACGAGTACAAGGATGACAACATCGGCTCCACCGATGCCATCAAGGGAACCTACCTCGACAACTTCAAGAACGTATTTGATCTTTACATCACAGATTCCACCACAGAGCCTTCACTTCTCTCTGGTAAGACCGGTGATGATGCCGCTTCTGAGTTCGCACTCGGCGAGGCTGCATTCTATCAGAATGGTACATGGGCATACAACGACATCAAGGGCAACGAGGTTGCAGACGAGGATCTCGGCATCCTTCCGATCTACTTCGGTGTAGACGATGCAAGCCAGGGTACCTGCACAGGTTCCGAGAACTTCTGGTGCGTAAACGATAAGGCAAGCGATGCAGATAAGCAGGCAACCCTCGATTTCCTGAAGTGGGTTGTAGAGTCTGACGCAGGTCGTGAGTCCCTTTCCAAGGAGATGGGCTTCGTCACTCCGTTCTCTACCTTCGCTGATTACCTTCCGGCAAACCCACTCGTTGTTGCAGCGAATGAGTTCAACAAGGATAAGACCCCTGTATCATGGAACTTTACCACGATGCCGAGTGAGCAGTGGAAGAACGTACTTGGTTCTGCAATGCTTGAGTATGCACAGGGTACCGGCGACTGGGATGCAGTAAAGACCGCATTCGTCGACAACTGGGCAACGGAGTACAAGAACGCAAATTCATAATTTAAAACGAAACAGCTGATCCGGTAAGATTCGTAGCTGTGGTTTCCGGCAGATTGATCTGCCGGAGATTTTTTTAGAAAAGGGGTTCAACATGGAAAAAGCGATCAAACGTTATATGCCGATCTTCGTGCTGCCGACGCTGGCGGCCTTCACGGTCGGCTTCATTGCACCGTTTCTCGTCGGCATCTGGCTGTCGTTCTGTAAGTTCACAACCATCACCGATGCGAAATTCGTCGGTTTTATCAACTACGCAAAGGTCTTCGGCGACGCGACCTTCGTGCACTCTCTGTGGTACACCACACTGTTCACGATCGTGACGGTCATCCTCATCAACTTCCTCGCCTTCGCCGTAGCGATGGCGCTGACCGCGAAAATCAAGGGCAATTACTTATTCCGTACGATTTTCTTCATGCCGAACCTGATCGGCGGTATCGTCCTCGGTTACATCTGGAGCCTGCTTCTCAATGGTATCCTCGCGATCTGGATGCGTACCCTGACCTACAGCGCGACCTACGGCTTTTGGGGCCTCGTCATCCTGATGCTCTGGCAGCAGGTCGGCTACATGATGATCATCTACATCGCCGGTATCCAGAATATCCCGAGTGACCTCCTCGAGGCTGCCCGTATCGATGGCGCGAACAAGTGGCAGGAGCTCCGCTACGTGATCCTGCCGATGCTGATGCCATCCATCACTGTCTGCACCTTCCTGACACTGACGAACGGCTTCAAGCTCTTCGATCAGAACCTGGCGCTCACAAACGGTGAGCCGTCTCAGAAATCCGAGATGCTCGCCATGAACATCTATACCACCTTCTATGGTCGAAACGGCTGGGAGGGTGTCGGCCAGGCGAAAGCCGTCATTTTCTTCATCATCGTCGGCGCAGTGGCACTGACCCAGAATTATCTGTCCCGTCGGAAGGAGGTCGAGCAGTAATATGAAGAACAAGAAATTAAGTACCTTTTTAACGGTATTCTTCAGTATCCTTTCTGTATTTTACGTATATCCGATCCTGCTGGTGCTGTTGAACTCCTTCAAGAAGAAGGCGTATATCTCGAAGAAGCCGTTCGCACTTCCGAACGCGAAGTCCTTCGTCGGCTTCGACAACTACATCTCTGGTATCCAGAAGACCGGCCTCATCCAGGCAGCGTTTGTGTCCCTCTTCGTGACGGTGCTTGCGGTTGCCGTCATCGTCCTCTGCACCTCGATGTGCGCATGGTACATCACGCGTGTGCATTCGAAGTTCACGGCTGGCATGTACTTCCTCTGCCTCTTCTCGATGATCGTGCCGTTCCAGATGGTTATGTTCCCGCTCAGTAAGATCGCGAACATGCTGAAGCTGTCCAATCCGCTCGGCCTCGTATTTATCTACCTCGGCTTCGGTGCCGGCCTCGCGGTCTTCATGTTTACGGGCTTCGTCAAGTCCCTGCCGCTCGCGATCGAGGAGGCCGCGATGATCGACGGCTGCACACCGCTTCAGACCTTCTTCTATGTGGTGATGCCGATCATGAAGCCGACCTGCATCACGGTCGCGATCCTCGAGACCATGTGGGTATGGAACGACTACCTGCTTCCGTCCCTCGTCCTCGACCTCAAGAAGTGGAAGACCATCCCGATCGCTGTACAGTACCTGAAGGGCGGCTATGGCTCCGTCGATATGGGCGCTATGATGGGAGTCCTGGTGCTGTCGATCATTCCGATCATCATCTTCTATGCATGCTGCCAGAAGTACATCATCGAGGGTGTCGTAGCGGGTGCTGTCAAGGGTTGATCATGCCGTGCATCTGTGGCGCGGTAATGGAATGCATGAACGGTGGAGCCCCTCTCCGGAAGGAGAAGTGCGCTCCGTCGGAGGCATTGGACGAAAACAGATGCAGATAGATTTTACCAGAGAGAAAAGGGGAGACGTATGGAAAAGGAAGTAAGGGAGCAGATCTGGGGCCGTGCAGCAGGTATTCTGATGCCGGTGTTCGCACTTCCCGGCTCGTATGGCATCGGAACACTCGGAAAGGAGGCCTACGGCTTCGTGGATTTCCTCGCGGCGAGCGGGCAGACCTACTGGCAGGTGCTTCCGATCGGGCCGACGGGCTATGGCGACTCGCCGTATCAGAGCTTCTCGACCTTCGCGGGCAATCCGTATTTCATCGATCTCGAGACGCTGATCGATGAGGAGCTGCTGACGCGCGAGGAGTGCGAGGCGGTGGATTTCGGCGCGGATGCTTCGCGGATCAGCTATGAGAAGCTGTATCTCGGTCGCTTCCCGCTGCTCCTGAAGGCGTTCGAACGTTTCGAGGAGCGGACAAGCGGGGAGGGCAATGTTGCGCCCGAGGCGGAGGAGAAGGAAGCGTATCGTCAGTTTATCCAGCATACGGTGCACTGGCTGCCGGCCTACGCGCAGTTCATGGCTGCGAAGACGGACTACCCGGAGGATTTCTACCGCTTCACGCAGTATCAGTTTGACAAGCAGTGGAAGCGCCTGCGGGCCTACGCAAATGAAAAGGGCATCGCCATCATCGGTGATATCCCGATCTATGTATCGAGCGATTCCGTGGATTTCACGGAGCATCCGGAGCTCTTCCAGCTTGATGAGGAGGGACAGCCGAAGCAGATCGCGGGCTGTCCGCCAGACAGCTTTTCGGCGACTGGCCAGCTCTGGGGCAATCCGGTCTATGACTGGGACTATCATAAGAAGACGGGCTATCACTGGTGGATCGCCCGGATGCGCCGCTGCTTCGATCTCTTCGACGTGGTGCGTGTCGATCACTTCCGCGGCTTCGACGAGTACTACGCGATCCCGGCGGGTGCGAGCGATGCGACGGGTGGTCACTGGGAAAAGGGCCCCGGCATTGGCCTCTTCAATGCGCTGAAGGAGGCGCTCGGAGAGAAGCGGATCATCGCAGAGGACCTCGGCTATGTGACCGACACGGTGCGGAAGCTCGTCGAGGACACCGGCTATCCTGGGATGAAGCTGCTGGAGTTCGGCTTCGACTCGCGCGAGAGCGGAGACTACCGTCCGTGCACCTGGCCGGCCAATGCGGTCTGCTATACGGGTACACACGACAATCAGACGCTGGCTGCGTGGGTGCGTGAGATCTCTCCGGTTGACCGTGATTTTGCGATTCGATATTATACTGCGTGGAAGCAGGGGAAGGGAGAGGAAGTGAACGTGCGCCCGCGTTCCGAGGCGGAGCTCGCCGAGGACAGCAGCGTGACGAGGGACTTCCTTCAGTCGGACTACACCGACGCGCTGATCGAGATGACGCTGGCTGCGAAGCCGGAGACCGCTATCATCCCGATGCAGGATTACCTCGCTCTCGGGGCAGAGGCGCGCATCAACACGCCGTCGACGCTCGGACAGAACTGGACCTTCCGTTTTACAGAGAAAGATTTTTCAAAGGAATGCGCGGAGAAGATCCGGCGAATGACGGAGGAGAGTCAGCGTATCAGAAAGTAGAAAGCTATGGCAGCGAAGAAACTGACAATCAAGGAAATTGCCAAACTGTCGGGCATCAGTGTGTCGACCGTGTCGCGAGCGATCAATAACCACTATGACATCAGTCCGGAGACGAAGCGCCGGGTACAGGAGATCATCGATCAGTATGGTTACGTGCCGAACAACTCGGCACGGAATCTGAAGCTGAATGACGCACGAAACATCGCGGTCCTCGTGAAGGGCATCACGAATCCCTTCTTCACGAGCATGATCAAGGTGTTTGAGAAGGAGTGCTCGGATCATGATTACGCCCTGGTGCTCGAGCATGTCGAGGAGGAGCAGGATGAGACCGAGCTCGCGGCGCTGCTCGAGAAGGAGAAGCGTCTGAACGGCATCATCTTCCTCGGTGGAAATCCGGTACAGTCGGTGGAGCGCCTGAAGCGTCTGACGGTTCCGTTCGTGTTCTGCTCGGTGGCCGTTCCGGATCGAAAGGCCTTCGCAGAGTACTCCTATGTGGCGATCGATGACCGGGCGGAAGCTGAAAAGGTGACGGATTACCTGATCGAGCAGGGACGGAAGCGGATCGCACTTCTCAGCGATGCGGAATCCGATATCAGTAACGGTATGCTCCGTCTCGAGGGCTACCTGCATTCGCTCGAGAAGCATGGCATCGAGACGGATCCGGCACTGATCTGTCGACCGATCTCGATTCAGAAGACCTATACCTATGAGAATGGATATCAGCGGACGGTGGACCTGGTCCAGTCGGGCACGAAGTTCGACGCGATCTTCGCCATTGCGGACTCCATCGCGATCGGCTGTCTCCGGGCGCTTCGCGATCAGGGCATACGCGTACCGGAGGATGTTGCGGTCATCGGCTTCGACGGCCTCGAGATCGGACACTATCTGACGCCGGCACTCTCGACACTGCAGCAGCCGGTGGATGAGATGGCCGAAGCCTCGATGCACGCCCTCCTCGGGCTCCTCGAAGAGCGCGAGAAGGAAGTCGCCGCGAAGCTGGCTGGCGGCAGTATTGCGGAACGGCAGGATGTTGCGCGAAAGGCGAGCGACGGAAGCGCAGAAACGTCGGACGGCGGGGCATTGAAGCCGAAAGAAAAGAAGGCAAGATTCCAGCAGATCTTCCCTGGAGAACTGAAGATCCGGGAGAGTTGCTGAGGAAGAAATGGACGAGGGCGGAAACGCCCTCGTTTTTTTGCTACTGTTCAGGCAGGGAACCCCGGAGGGGCGGCAACGGAGGCACAGTACTCCGGGTTTCCCCACTACCTGAACGGTTACCGTTTACGAAATTCTTAATTTACAGGAACTATATCTGAAAATTACGAAATACCACATAATTGGCTTCGAAATTCTGTATAATAGTGGACAGATACTATTTTAAGTGCAGTAAAGGAGCGTAACGTATATGTTTGTACTTGTATTGTTGCTTTTAGTCATCGTGGTGCTGATGCGGATGATCTGCATCGTGCCGCAGGGACATGCGTATGTGACGGAGATGCTGGGGCAGTACAGCGGCACCTGGGGTGCGGGTCTTCACTTTAAGATTCCGATCGTGCAGCGGGTCATCAAGAAGGTGAGCCTGAAGGAGCAGGTGCTGGATTTCCCGCCGCAGCCGGTGATCACGAAGGATAATGTCACCATGACCATCGATTCGGTGGTGTTCATGAAGGTGCAGGATCCGAAGCTTTTCGTGTATGGCGTAGAGAATCCGCTGTCGGGTCTTCAGAATCTGTCGGCGACGACGCTGCGTGCGATCATCGGTGACATGGAGCTCGATCAGACCCTGACGAGCCGTGATCAGATCAATGCGCGCATGCAGACGACACTGGATGTGGCGACGGACCCGTGGGGCATCAAGGTTACGAGAGTCGAAATTAAGAACATTCAGCCGCCGAAGGAGATCGAGGAGGTCATGACGAAGCAGATGCGTGCAGAGCGTGAGCGCCGTCAGACCGTGCTCGAGGCACAGGCGCATCAGGAAGCGGTCGTCACCAGAGCGAAGGGTGACCAGCAGGCGAAGGTCATCGCCGCGCAGGCGGAGCGAGATGCACAGATCGCCCTGGCGGAAGGTAAGGCGAAGAGTATCGACCTCGTCTATGAGGCGGAGGCACGTGGTATCGAGCGTCTGAACCGTGCGCAGGTCAGTGAAGGTGTGCTGAAGCTGAAGGGCCTCGATGCACTGAAGGAGGTTTCCAACGGCCGTGCGACGAAGATCTTTATGCCGTCCGACATCACCCAGGCCGTTTCGACGCTGGGCGTCGTCGGTGAGAGCCTCGGCATCGGGGATGCGACGCCGGTCGATCACAGTGCGCCGGCAGCACCGAAGGCACCGGTCGATCCGTGCATCAATGAAGAATCCAGTGCGACGACGGTGGGTGCGGCAGCAACCGGCCACCAGATCGCACATGAGGTGCAGTCCAGCTACGGAAAGCTGGGCGTGGACCAGTAAAAGAAGAGGGAATCCCTTTCGTAACCAGAAGGGATTCCCTTTTTCGTTGCAGAAAATGGGGTCTGACCCCATTAAATTTTTCTAAACAAAATCTAAAGTCGAAGTTTATGGGGTCAGACCCCATTACGAAATTCTTAAGATGCGGTGTCGGACGCCAGGAAGAGGTCGTTCAGGTAGATGACCTGGGCGACGGCGGAGGTGACGCGGTAGAGGACCTTCTTTTCGAAGGAGACGCCGTCGGTGTGGAGCGGGCTTTCGTCGCGGTCCTCGAAGAGGATGATCAGCTTCTTCTCGAGCTCCATGCAGAAGTAGTTGTAGGCGATCGGAAGCGGATAGCTTTTCTTCTGCATGTCGATGAGCGAGGCGATGTGGTCCATCGCGAGGACCTGCTTCACGAGGACGAGGAAGATCGCGTAGGCGATCTGGTCGGCGTAGTACTGCTTCTTCAGTGGTCGGTCGATGTAGCCTTTCTTTACGTAGTTGCTGATCATCGAGGAGGTGACCGGGATGTTCAGCGGTGAGAGGCATTCGTTGATATACTTGACGGTCTGCTCGAGGTAGAGTCCTACATTCGGGAGCTCATCGTAGCGTGGCATCCGGAAATCTCTGGCTGGTAAATTCATTTGTTCTTCCCCCCCCATTAATATGTGCGTGTTCCAAGCTGCTTTGTGCCTAATGTATGGATAGCGCGATCGTGCAGCCTGGTCCAATGCTTCTCCGTTTCGTGTATACAAAGCGTCTGCCTGTGAACGAGCAGACGGAAGTCGTGCCGCTTCTGGCGAATCAATAATCAGTATTTTACATCGGGTTTTAAAAAACTGCAATAGAGTTTTGCTATAGCTTGACAAAACGATGCGGAATGGCTACTATACAACATGATAAAAGATTTCGGAAAACCGATGATTTAGAGAACAAAGCGATGAAGATGAGAATTGTGGCGGATTCGTCCGCAAATCTGTTAGAGATGAAGGATGTGGAGTTTGCGAGTGTGCCGGTGCATATCATCGTGGGCGAGCGGGACTATGCGGATACGGCAGAGATCGATCTCGCAGCCTACCAGCAGCATCTCCGGGAGTATAAGGGAAAGACGACCACGGCGGCACCGAGTCCGGGCGAGTGGGAGGAGGCCTTCGGCGATGCGGATGTCATCTTCTGCCTCACGCTGACGGGGGCCATGTCGGGGACCCACAACAGTGCAGTGATCGCGGGGGAAAGCTACGAGAGCGAGCATCCGGGGGCGAAGGTATATGTCCTGGATTCGCTGTCGACGGGCCCGGAGATATATCTGCTGGCAGAGAAGACGCGCGAGCTGATTCTGGCAGGCATGGAACCGGAGAAGATCTATGAGGAGATCCGGGCCTATCACCAGACGACGCATCTTTACTTCTCGCTGGCCTCGGTGGATAATTTCGCGAAAAACGGCCGTGTGAGTCACGTGATCGCGAAGGGGATCGGCCTCATGGGCATCCGGATCGTGGGGACCGCGAGCCCGGAGGGAACGCTCGACTTCAAGGGCAAGTGCCGTGGTGACAAGAAGGCGCTGGCGCTGATTCTCGAGAAGATGAAGGAGCTCGGATACAAGGGCGGCAGGGTCGTCATCGCACACAACCAGAACGAGGAGGCGGCGCTGCAGCTCAAGATGCGAATCGAGGAGCTGTTCGGTTTCTTCAACGGCGTGATCCATCCGGAGCGGGCACTGTGCTGCTACTATGCAGAGCCGGGCTCGGTGATGGTCGGATTTGAGGCGTGAGAAGAAAATGGTGGATTGCGTCCCTCTTTTTAATACTGTAAAATCAGAGAAAAAGAGGAGGCAGTGTTATGAACGGTGATCAGAGAGGTGCGCAGATGCTTACATTTTCGGACGGCAGTCAGCTGGATCCGGCGCTCATACTCTATATTATGATGAGGCGAAACTACGCAGAGTTTCACCTGGCAGGTGGGAAGCTCAAGGAGGCTCGTGTGACCATGGCGCAGCTGGAGACACGGCTCGGCGTGGAGTTCGTGAAGATCCACCGGAGTACCCTGGTTTCTGTCCGCGCCATCCATGATGTGACGGATACGGTCAATCTGAACAACGGCGAAAAGCTTAACTATGTCGCCAGTAAAAAGACCTGGCTGCAGTCAGAACTCCGGGTGCGGAGGAAGCGCCTGCTGCAGGTGCTTCCAGAGGCCGGACAGACGGATTTCCGGGAGCATTATCGTGTCTTTGACACCCTTCCCTTCGCGTTCACGGACATCGAGATGGTCTTCGACGAGAAGAACAACGCCGTGGACTGGATCTTCCGTTACGGAAATCCCGCGCTGGCCGAGCTCGAGAAGCTGCCGCTCGACACCATGATCGGTGCCTCCTTCGGCAGCCTCTTCCCTAACATGGACGCCAAGTGGCTGCGCGCCTATGAGCGCTCCGCTCTCTATGGCGAGACCCTGGAAATCCTCGATTATTCCCCGGAAATCGACACCTACCTGAAAATCATCAGCTTCCCGACCTTCCCCGGACACTGCGGCTGCATCCTCTTCGATGTCAGCAGAATCCGTTTCGGTAATACACCGTCCCCGGCTGATCGGGCAATGCTTCTGTACCTGACACAGATGGCCAGAAGCTGACGGGGAATTTTTTTGTAATTCAGCATTACCGATTGTTTTTGACATTGGCGTCGGACATCGTGCCGGCAGCCAGAGAAAAGATCCGGGGAAGCGCGCCGTACGTCGGCATCGCAGGGTACTCGCTGGCCGGACTGTTCGCACTCTATGCGATGTACCGCTGCGACTGTTTCGCGCGGGTGGCCAGCATGTCCGGCTCCCTGTGGTTTCCGAAGTTCCGGGAATACGTGCTTCGGCATGAGCCGATACGGAAACCGGAGAAGCTCTACATGTCGTTAGGGGATGCCGAGGCGAAGACGAAGCATGCGGTGCTGAAGACCGTGCAGGAAAATACGGAGGCGATTCTTCAGCACTATCAGGAGCTCGGCGTGGATGTACGCTGGGAGCTGAACCCCGGAAATCACTTCCGGGACGCGGCGATGCGAAGCGCAAAAGGTATCAAAGCGATACTGGAAGCGTAATTGCGTCAGGAAGTCCGAGGCTCGAAATAACTGGAATGATGCAGGAAAAATACGGGATGTAATGTGAGCGACGAAGCAGAAGGTATCGGATGAAGCAGTGGGATGCAACATTGAACCAAGATGATGAACGGGACGTGCATGGTACATGCCGCACCATGCGTGTTCCGTTCTGCTTTTGTTTATGGTAAAATAGTTCCAATTTCTGTATTTGGGAGAGTGTAGCATGTACGAGCGAATCATGATTCTGATTATGGCGCTGATCGTCGATCTGGTCTTCGGGGATCCGCACAACTGGTTCCATCCGGTGATGGCGATGGGCCGCGGCATCGAGTGGCTGGAGAAGTTCCTGCGCCGGTGCCTCCATATCTCGGAGGATCCGGAGGCGGGCCGTGGGAAGAAGCAGTTCGCGGGTGCGATTCTCGTCGTGCTGATGCTCGTGATCTTCACGGTTATCCCGCTCATCATTCACAACATCGCGACGATGTTCGGCGAGACCCTGACCTGGGCGATCGACGCCTTCCTCGCCTACCAGATGCTCGCGATGAAGCAGCTGAAGCGGGAATCCATGAAGGTCTATGAGGCCCTCAAGCGTAAAAATATCAAGGATGCGCGCGAAGCGGTCTCGATGATCGTGGGTCGTGACACGAAGCGTCTCAATATGACCGGTGTCACGAAGGCGACGGTCGAGACGGTCGCGGAGAATGCCTCCGACGGGGTGGTCGCACCGCTCCTGTTCATGATGGTGTTCGGTGTGGCCGGTGGCTGGTTCTATAAGACCGTCAACACCATGGACTCCATGATCGGCTACAAGAACGACCAGTATAAGTACTTCGGCACCGCGGCGGCTCGCCTCGATGATATCTGCAACTTCATCCCGGCGCGCATCAGCGCACTGTTCATGTGCATCGCGGCCATGTTCCTGGGCCTCGACTGGAAGGGCGCGTTCCGTATCTGGCGTCGCGACGCGCGGAAATCCACGAGCCCGAACTCCGGGCAGACGGAAGCTGCCATGGCCGGCGCGCTCGGCGTCGAGCTCCTCGGAGACGCATACTACTTCGGAAAGCTCGTTCACAAGCCGGCGATCGGTGACAGCAAGCGCGAAATCACACCAGAGGATATCGAAACAGCGAATCGCATCATGTACCTGAGCGTGTTCATGATCTACTTCGTCGGCATCATGATCATGCGGACCGTCATGCTGTATAGCGGCTGGATCTGAACACACGGACCAGCTATGCAGGGAAGGATGCTTCGGACTTCGCAGCGGCCTGCCTCCAGTTGCTTAAAGGGCTGGACTCTCCGTCGACGACAAAGAAAGTAAGGTTTATGAACTATGTACATGGCGGCGATGTGTATCGCCGCGCAGTTGATCTCGATTATTCTGTAAATATCAATCCGCTGGGCATGCCTCCACGGGCGTGCCAGGCGGCGAAGCACGGCGTCGACCAGAGCACCGCCTATCCGGACTGGAAGGTGGAGAAGCTCCGCGACGCCGTCGTTTCGTTTCTGAACCGGAAGTTTGCGGTGGTCGTTTCGTCTGCCGGGGCCAATGCGGACATCGGTGTTCCATCCGCCGGGATGCGGACAGACGATATGGCTGCTGGCGCGTCGACCTGCGCAGCAGGGACTGGGCCGGTGCTAGGGGGAATCGAAACACATGAAGCATGCGCGGTCGCGCCGGAGTGGATCAGCTTCGGTAATGGTGCCGCGGATCTGATCTATCGTCTGATGCAGGTGCTTCGTCCGCAGCAGGTCGTCGTCGCGGCGCCGGCCTTCGCGGAGTACAGTGTCGCCGCGGAGCGCGTGGGGGCGCAGGTCGTCCCGGTCTATCTGTCGGAAGCGGACGACTTTTCGTTCACACCGGCGGTAGAGGCAGCCTTTATCCATGCGATCGAGAGGGCTCCGTCCGGCTCCGCGGTCTTCCTCTGTAATCCGAACAATCCGGATGGCAATGTCATCCGCGCGGAGGTGCTGCAGCGCATCGCGGCGGTCTGTGAAGCGCACCACAGCTGGCTCCTCGTGGATGAGTGCTTCCTGCCGTTTCTTCGCTCCGACGACAGCACGCATTCGAGCGGTGGGCAGGAAGCAGGGGAGCGTGAGGCCCAGATGCCGAAGCCTATTTCCTTCGACGACAGCCCGCATGCAGCAGCGACGCATTTTTCTAATGTGGAGCATGCACTGCGTCCGAACGAGCTGGAATGCAGCATGGTGCCGTCGCTTCGTGCGTTCGAGCATCTCGTGATCCTGCGTGCCTTCACGAAGATCTACGGTATGCCGGGGCTGCGTCTCGGCTACATGCTGACGGCGACGCAGGCGCTGACGGACGCGGTGCGGGCGACGATGACACCGTGGGAGATCAACCTTCCGGCGCAGCTCGCCGGCGTGGCGGCCCTCGAGGAAACAGAATTTGTGGAGAAGACACGGGCACTGATCCGCGCAGAACGGGCCTTCCTGGTGCAGACGCTCCCGACGCTTCCCTATGTGGAGAAGGTCTATGTGCCGGTATCGGATGCGAACTTCATCCTGTTCCGGACTGCGCTTACACAGCCGGACTGCCCGGATGGACGTGTGCGCAAGCCGGAATTGAAGTCGGAAAGCGATCCTTGCGTAAGTGAGAACAGGACTGTGTTTACGTCGCACAGCGTGGATTTAAAGGCACTGCTGCTGGATCGAGGTGTACTGATTCGTGCCTGCGGGAACTACGAGGGCCTGGATACACGCTACTACCGGATCTGCGTGCGGACGCACGAGGAGAATCTGGAGCTGATTCAGAGATGGCGAGCGTTATAGAATGTGTATCTGTCCATGAGCCCGGATGATGAGAAAGGCACATGAAAGCAGGAGGAGAAAAGAGGCGCGGTATGCACGTAGACGAAATGAAAATAGAAGCTGGGTTAAAACCAGGTAAAGTACCGGAGTCCGGCGTACCCGCCCACCGCGCGCGTGCGATCATGGTGCAGGGCACGATGTCGAACGCGGGGAAGAGTCTGCTGGTGGCGGGGCTCTGCCGCATCTTCCATGAGGATGGCTACAGGGTGGCTCCGTTTAAGGCGCAGAACATGGCGCTTAACAGCTTCATCACAGATGAAGGGCTCGAGATGGGTCGCGCGCAGGTCGTCCAGGCAGAGGCCGCCGGCATTGCCCCAGACGCGAGGATGAATCCGATTCTGCTGAAGCCGACCACCGATGTCGGCTCGCAGGTGATCGTGCGCGGGGTGGCGCAGTGCAATATGACGGCCCGTGAGTACTATCGCAACAAGTGGACGCTGCTGCCGGTCGTGCGCGAGACGTATGAAGCGCTCGCGGCGGAGTATGACATCATCGTGATCGAGGGCGCGGGGAGTCCGGCGGAGGTGAATCTCCGGGAGGACGACCTCGTCAATATGGGGATGGCGGCGATCGCGGATGCGCCGGTGCTGCTGGTGGGTGACATCGACCGCGGCGGTGTATTTGCGCAGCTGCTCGGGACGATCGAGCTGCTGGAGCCGGAGGAGCGGGCACGCATCCGGGGACTCATCATCAACAAGTTTCGCGGCGATAAGACGATCCTCGATCCGGGGCTCGACATCCTCGAGGCGCGGACCGGCAAGGCGGTGCTCGGCGTGGTGCCGTATCTCGATGTCGCGCTGGAGGACGAGGATTCGCTCTCGACGGCGCTCGAGCAGCGACAGGCGGAAGGCGGCCTTGACATCGCGGTAATCCGTCTGCCGCGCATCAGTAATTTCACGGATTTCACGGCGCTCGCGACGGAGCCGGGCGTCTCGGTCCGCTATGTGTCGAGCGTGCGAGAGCTCGGGGAGCCGGATGTGCTGATCCTGCCGGGCACGAAGAGCACGATCCGTGACCTCGACTGGCTGCGGAGCACCGGTCTCGAGGCGAAGATCCTGCAGAAGCAGGCGCGCGGCACGCTGATTCTCGGCATCTGCGGCGGCTTCCAGATGCTCGGCACCGAGGTCGTCGATGTCGAGGGCGTGGAAGGACCGGTGGGGGCCCGTACGCGGGGCCTCGGGCTCCTGCCGCTCCGCACGGAATTTGAGGCGGAGAAGACCCGGACGCAGACGCGCCTCGTGCTTGAGGGCCTCACGGGTGAGTTTGCGGCGCTGAACGGCCAGCGCGTCGACGGCTACGAGATCCACATGGGGCGTACGATCCCGGATCACCATACGACCGATGCGGTGCCGCGAGGCAATGCGCCGGATGATTCGACGCGCTGGCGTGACGAGGCCATGGTGCCGGCGGGTCCGGCATCCGGTGCGGTCACGACCAGCCACTCGGCAGGCAGCTGCCTCTATGCACAGGCGGGCAATGTCTTCGGTACCTACCTGCATGGCTTCTTCGACCGTGATGGACTCCGGAACGCCTTCGTGGAGCGACTGTGTCGACGAAAAGGCATTGACCCCGGGGACCGGGAGGTCGTAAACTATGAAGCATTCAAGGAAGCGCAGTTTGCGAAGCTGAGCGCGGCGCTTCGGGCGTCGCTCGACATGGCGCGTATCTACGAAATCCTCGAGGGTGAGCAGGTCTGAGAAGCGACGGTCCGCGGCGAGCAGGACAGCACGACCGTAGCGCGCATCTGGTGCGTCGACCGGCGGCACATGCTGGAAGCAGCAGATGGGTGAGCACGAAGGGAGCTCGGTGGAATCATGATTGAAATCTACCACGGTGATGGAAAAGGGAAGACGACGGCGGCGATCGGCGCCGCAGTGCGGGCAGCAGGTCACAGTGTGCCCGTGGTATTCTGTCAGTTTCTGAAGGACGGGCTGTCCGGCGAGATCAGTACACTGGAGAAGATCCCGGGCGTGTTCGTGCTACTTCCGGAGCACTGCTATGGCTTCACCTTCCGGATGACGGAGGAGGACAAGGCGGCGACCCGTGCGGATTCGGACACCCTGTTCCGGCGCGCGGTGCACACGATGGAGATCCTGCAGAAGACGGAGCCGCGGCGCGCAGAAGCCGCCCGTGCGCGGAAGGAGAAGATCGGCGTGGTGAAGCAGGAGCCGGAGAAGCCGGAAATCGCGGGGCTGTTCATCTTTGATGAGATCCTCGATGTCGTCAACAAGGGACTGCTCGACCGCGACATGCTGATCCACTTTCTGTTCCGCCTGCCGCAGAACATGGAGGTCATCCTGACCGGACGAAACCCCGACATCACCCTTCTCTCAATGGCGGATTACGTTACAAATATGGAGAAGGAAAAGCACCCGTACGACGACGGCATCACGGCGAGGGTCGGCGTGGAGAAGTGAGGACATCGGACTCCGAACAGGATCGGAGCGGGGCTTCAGCAGCATGGCGAGAATCAGCGGAAAGCCCGGGCACGCCCCGGCAGCAGGAGAACATCGTGGAAATCAAACTGGAACATATCGAACCGAAGGATATCGAGCGTCATTCGATGGCGCTGATTCAGCAGGAGCTGGACCGTCGTCACATCCGTCTCGATGCGGTGGAGGCACCGATCGTCAAGCGCTGCATTCATACCTCTGCGGACTTCGACTACGCCGAAAATCTCGTATTTTCGGCCAATGCTGTCGACCGCATGCGCACGTCGCTCCGCGCGGGGATTGCGGGCTCGGCGAGCGCAGACGCGTCGACGGGAGCACGGGTGTGCTGCAGCTCGCTTGCAGACGCATCGACGGGAACATGGGCGCGCGGTGCGGGAGCGATCGTCGTCACCGACACGGAGATGGCACGCGCGGGCATCAGTAAGA
The DNA here is from genome assembly GCF_046365365.1 of Oribacterium sp. P9. Lineage (NCBI taxonomy): Bacteria > Bacillati > Bacillota > Clostridia > Lachnospirales > Lachnospiraceae > Oribacterium > Oribacterium sp. P9. Next base: position 83,505 of record NZ_JBKEIS010000009.1, read on the forward strand.
AGGCGCTCGCGGCGCTGGGCGCGGAGACGCGCTGCTTCATGAGTGATCCGGATGTGGCAGCGGAGGCGCGGGCGCGCGGCGTGACGCGCGCGGTCGTCAGCATGGAGTACGCGGCGCGGATCAAGGACCGCCCGCTGATCTTCGCGATCGGCAACGCACCGACGGCGCTCATCGAGCTCTACCGCCTGATTCATGACCGCGGGCTGCGTCCTGCCGGCATCATCGGCGTGCCCGTGGGCTTCGTCAATGTCGTCGAGGCGAAGGAGCTGATCCTGAGCCTCGCGGAGGAGACCGCGCCGATCGGCGACATCCCGTGGATCGTCGCCCGCGGACGGAAGGGCGGCTCGAACATCGCCGCCTGTATCGTAAACGCGCTGTTGTATGGCATCGACGATGTGAAGAGATGAAAAGTTCAGGTAGCGGGGACCCGGACGGGCGGCACCGATGGCCATACGTAGAGACCGTGTGAAGTCAAGCCGGGTCCCCTTAGCGGCACTTGGTACTATTTTCCTTAGCACCCTCTGCAACGCTGAGTTTTCATAAAGAAAACTCAGTGATTGCAGAGGGCCTAGTGCCGCTTAGGGTCCCCGGCTTAGAGTTCACCGGTCTCGGAGTACTGTGCCATCGGTGCCGCCCGTCCGGGATCCCCATACCTGAAGGTTTACCTGGAAAAATATTTATTGAAGAAACTGCACTTGTAAAGGAGAGACAGCATGGCAGATCGGATGTTTGATTTTAATCAATTGGAGGATGAGGCGAAGGCGCAGGCGGAGGCCGCAGCAGGGATCGAGACCGCGGCGGGCTGGACGCTGCGCCACTGCACGAATGACCGGGCAGACGCGGCACATCCGATTCTTACGCTTGCGGACCCGGAGCGGAAGCTTCCGCACCACGCGCTCGGCGTATTTCTGAACCCGGTGCGCGGAACTGCATTTGCCTGGATCGACGGGAAGACCGAGGCGAATGTCAGCGGCCGGGACAAGGATGGACGCGACCTGAGCGTTCCGATCGCCAGCATTGACCAGCGATTCGTGGCGCTCGAGCACTGGCTCGGGGAGAATCATGTGTCGCTCCGGCTGTCGGGCGCGCATACGGAGGAGGGCTACGCGGTGTATCGCATCCGGGCGATGGCGGCGGATGGTGAGCGGATTCAGACCGAGCGGGACGAGTTCCTGCAGCTCGTGATCCGGCGACTCCTCGAGAGCCGCGCGCCGGAGGAGAAGAGTGACGCGGAGGCGGCGTTCGATGCGGAGGAGCGCGAGGGAAAGAATCCGGGCGCGACCCCGATTTCGGATCTGAATTCCATGCTGAATTACCTCGCCTGTGCGGGGCAGACCCTGCCGGAGAATATGCGGGCCTGGGCGGAGCGGAACGTCGCGACGATCCGGTCGAGCACGATCAGCCCGGAGGAGCGGCGGCATGCAGAGCGGGCGCTTCAGATGGTGCTGAACATCCAGTGGAAGGGCGACTACTTCGAGTCGATCGATCCAGTGAAGGCGCGGGCAATCCTCGACGAGGAGCTGTATGGTCTCGAACGCGTGAAACAGCGCATCATGGAGACCATCATCCAGATCAACCGTACGCACACGCTGCCGGCCTACGGTCTGCTGCTGGCGGGGCCGGCGGGCATCGGTAAATCGCAGCTCGCTTACGCGGTGGCGCGTATCCTGCGGCTTCCGTGGACGAGCCTCGACATGAGTGCGATCCACGACTCGGAGGCGCTGACGGGCAGCCCACGCGTCTACGCAAACGCGAAGCCTGGGCGCATCATGGAGGCATTCGCCCAGAGCGGCGCGAGCAACACGGTTTTCATCATCAACGAGCTCGACAAGGCCGACCACAACAGCATTAACGGCAATCCGGCGGATGCGCTGCTGACGCTGCTCGACAATATCGGCTATACCGACAACTATATCGAGTGCCGTATCCCGACCTCGGGCGTCTACCCGGTCGCGACGGCGAACGATAAGAACCGCATCAGTGCACCGCTTATGAGCCGCTTCGCGGTGATCGACATCCCGGACTACACCCCGGAGGAGAAGCGAACGATCTTTCAGCGTTTCTCGCTGCCGAAGGTGCTGAAGCGCATGGGCATGCGCTCGGAGGAGTGTGTGGTGGAGGACCGCGCGATCGACGTGATCCTCGAGAAGTACCGGGACGACACGGGCTGCCGCGACCTCGAGCAGGCCGCTGAGCACCTCGCCGCAAACGCCCTCTACCAGATTGAAACGACCGGCGTGAAGGCCGTGACCTTCGACGCGCATACGACACGGATGCTGCTGTTCTGATGTATGTTCCGGCAGCGGAAGATTTGACTGGAAACAGAAATTACAGTTTAGACTGGGGTTTGGGGTATCGGCGCGGATGCCATACGGAGAGACCGTGTGAAAGCAAGCCGGGCTCGGAGTATGGTGCATCCGCTGCCGGTACTCCGGACCCCTTCACTGAACGATTATAAGGAAAGAGGATTATGGATAATAAGAAACTGAGAACTGCACTGTTTTTACATATCGTGCTGGTGGTGCTCGAGATGATCGACACGAACTACGCCTACGCGAAGGACGGCCTCGGCATGCTGATCTACTACACCGAGGATTCGAACCTGCTCTGCCTTATCGTGAGTGCGCTGTTTACGCTCGTGATGCTGCCGATCATCTTCAAGGGCCAGACGAGCGGCTTCGTCTCGACCTTTCTGATGCGGAATTACCGGAAGGGCGGGGAAGAGAAGGTGACGATTCCGACGCTGCTCCTGGTGCTTCGCTACGTGACGAGCTGCTGTCTGCTCGTGACCTTCCTCGTCGTGATCTTCGTGCTCGGCCCGACGGACGGCTACCGCGAGATGCTGCTCGACGGCATGCACCTCATCAACCACGTCGGTGCGCCGCTCCTGTCGCTCTACAGCTTCCTCTGCCTCGAGACCGAGCCGCGGCAGAAGCTCCCGATGTGGGCACCGCTCTGCGCGGTGGCGGCGACGATCGTGTACGCGATTCCGGTGCTGATCCTGAACATCGCGAAGCTTTACGTCGGCCCGTACCCGTTCCTGCACGTCTACGAGCAGCCGGTGTATATGACCGTGTTCTGGATCTTCGCGATCATCGGCGGCAATGTTCTCATCGCGCGCCTCGTCCAGATGGTTTATAATAGACGTATCCGAAAGTAAATCCGGCCAGTGCCGGCTTCGGCGGGCGGAAGCCCCGACCTTAAGAATTTCGTAAGGGGGTCTGACCCCTGTCTGCGCTCGGGAAACAGCTGTCTGCCGGGCGGAGATGGCGCCATGTGACGTAAAGGGGTCAGACCCCATAAAGTGGAGGAGAGTGCATGATTTTATATATGACATCAACGCCGGGTGGAATCAACCGGGTGACGGGGCGACCGGAGCTGCTCAGTAATAAAAATCATTTCGTGGATCGGCTGAAGGAGGACTGGAAGCCGCACAGCAAGTGTGTGCTGGTCGCCTCCGAGCCGGATGATACGAAGTTTAACAGTGCCATGGCGAAGACCTATCTCGAGTGCTTCAACCGCTCGGGGCTGTCCATGGATTCGATCGACGTGCTGGATCGACGGGAGCCGAAGACGGTGGAGATCCTCGACCGCTTCGATGTCGTGATCCTCGCGGGTGGGCATGTGCCGACGGAGAACGCCTGGTTTCACCAGATCGGGCTTCGTGAGCACCTGCAGCACTTCCGGGGCATCGTTATCGGCATCAGTGCCGGCACGATGAACTGTGCGGAGGTGGTCTATGCGCAGCCGGAGGAGGAAGGCGAGGCGGTGAACCCGCATTATCAGCGCTTCCTCGAGGGCCTGGGCCTCACGAAGACGAAGGTCATCCCGCACTATAATCAGACGATCGACGCGGTGCTGGACGGCAAGCGCCTGTTCCAGGACATCACCTTCCCGGACAGCATGGGCGAGTCCTTCTACTGCCTCACGGATGGCGCGTATATCCGGAAGGACACGAAGACGAAGAAGGAAGTGCTTTATGGCGAGGCCTATCTGATCTCCGACGGCGAGATCGGCATGATCAGTAAGACCGGCGGCGAGTTCGAGATTCCGGTGAAGAGGCACATCCCGAAGACGTTGCTTTTGGGGGCAGCGATACTGGCGCTCGGCGCACTGATCGGTGCGGTGGTGACACGACGAATTATGGAAAGTGACTAGACCGAGGGGGTCTGACCCCATTAAATTTTTATAAACAAAATCTAAAATTGAAGTTTATGGGGTCAGACCCCATAAAGTAGAGGTGTGAAAATGAGTGTAAAACTGGAATTCCCGGATGAGTATATGAATATTCTGCATTCCTACGCAGAGCAGAACAACGTGACGGTCGAGACGGCGCTGGCGGATACGCTGGAGTTTCTCGAGCTGAAGAACGAGGAATTCGATCACTACCAGGTGACGATCGAGGATCCGCGTCAGTACCTGAACGACGCAGACGATATGAGTGCGAAGGCGATCCGCCAGGCGTTCATGGATCTGTTCGGCGAGGACAGTGTCGGCGATACGATTTACTGCTACTACAACCCGGATAAGATGGATGTGCTGCTGATGGACATCCAGTATGACGATATGGTGCCGCTCTGGACCCTGCTCGAGACCTTCCATAACAAGATTCCAGGCATGGAGCTAAGCGGAGACCTTCTGTCGCTCTTCTACGTACGTGACCGCTTCGACGACCGCCACGACGAGATGGCGGAGCTCATGGACTGGTTCCTCGCGGAGCACGAAGACGACGGCTTCGAAACCGCCGGCTACTACGAGTCGATCTTCAATGATCCGGAGGATGAGGACGAGGACTTCGAGGATGACGAGTTCGATGACGCGGATGCCGAACCGTTAGAGGATGAAGACTTCGACGACGCAGAGGATGATTTCGAGGATTCTGAAACAGTTGAGGATTCAGACGAAGAAGATGGTAAGGATTCTGACGACTGATCAGATGATCAGGACAAGCATGATTCGGAAGATGGGATCATGATCCAGCATTGGCTGTATACAGAGGCTGTCTCACGTTGGTGGGGCAGCTTTTTTTGTGCGCCTCAGCGCCTATGCGTATGGTTACTGGCCCCCGGTCTGAACAGTTACTGCGTATGAGAACCAGGTAACAGGTACAGCGTTCGGCAGATTGCATTTCGGACAAATTGATTGTAGAATGATAGCAGATAATATTTTGTATATAAATAGTGAAAAACGTCAATTATAGATAATATAATATCTATGATGAATGGCTGGAAAAGGGATTTTCCATCAGTCCGTTCTCGCTCCCTCTGAAAAGACAGGTTTTTATTCCATCGAAAGATCATTTTGACGGACTGTTTGGCGTGTTTGCAGATAGTCTTCCGGACAACTGGGGCCGACTGCTTTTGAACCGTCTGCTCCGCGCACATCAGCAGAACACAGACGAACTGACGGTTATAGACCGTCTGGCCATCGTCGGAAAGTCCGGGATGGGAGCATTGACCTACTATCCGGAAAAGAGCTATGAGCAGAATTACGAGCATGTTGACCTGGATGAGCTGGCAGAAGAATGCGCGAAAATCCTGAATACAGAATACTCGGATAAACTGGATGAGCTCTACTGTTTAGGTGGTACGAGTGGTGGTGCTCGACCGAAAATCCTGACCACGATCGATCAGAAAGAGTGGATGATTAAATTTCCTGCACATGTAGATAGCAGAGATGCAGGAAAGATGGAATTTGATTATTCCTGCTGTGCCAGAGAATGCGGAATTGAGATGAGCTAAACCCGACTGTTTCCATCCGATAAGTGCAAGGGATACTTCGGCATCCGACGCTTCGATCGAGAGAAAGGCGGGAAACGAGTACATATGCTGACTGCCGCTGCGCTGCTGGAGCTGGATTTCGAGCAGCCGAGTCTGGATTACCATAGCCTGATGAAGCTCACGAAGATTCTGACCAGAGATCATCCGTCCGATCTCGAAAATATGTTTCGGCGTATGTGTTTCAATGTCTATGCTCACAACCGGGATGACCACTCGAAAAACTTCACATATCTGTACGATGAAGCAAATGATCGCTGGCATCTGAGCCCGGCCTATGACCTGACTTACAGTAATACATATTATGGTGAGCATACGACAACAGTGGATGGGAATGGGCGAAATCCGGGCAGGAAGGAACTGCTCGCGGTAGGAATTCAGGCGGGGATGAAAAAGGAACGCTGTGAAAAAATCATCGAACAGATCGAAGCGTGTGTGAAGGAGATGCTCGGAGAGTATCTGAAGTAAGGCGCCCACTGGGCGCCAATTACAAACTCAAACTAATGGGGTCAGACCCCATAAACTGGTGAAAGCCCCGGCGTGTGCCGGGGCTTTCACTATAGAAAAACTTATAAAATACCTTTTTCCGCGAGTTCGTCTGCGTAGCGGACGGTGGTCATGGCGTCGCGGCCATAGCAGTCAGCGCCGATTTTGTCAGCGTAGTCCTGGGTCATGACGGCGCCGCCGACGACGATGCGGCAGTCCGGCTTCTGCTGGTGGAGCTGCCGGATGGTTTCCTCCATGTTCACGACGGTGGTGGTCATGAGGGCGGAGAGGCCGACGAGGCGGATGTTCTCCCGAAGCGCGGTCTCCACGATGGTTTCCGGCGGCACGTCCTTGCCGAGGTCGATGACGTCGTAGCCGTAGTTTTCGAGCAGGACCTTCACGATGTTCTTTCCGATGTCGTGGATGTCGCCCTTCACGGTCGCGAGGATGACGCGGCCCTTCGACTCCTGCGCGCTGCCAGCCATGGATTCCTTCACGACGGCGAAGGCGGCCTTGGCGGCTTCCGCGGCCATGAGGAGCTGCGGGAGGAAGACGGTGCCCTTTTCGAAGCCCTGGCCGACGACGTCGAGGGCCGGCACGAGGTCCTCGTTTATGATGTCGAGGGCATTTCGTGTGAGGAGAGCCTCACGCGTTGCGTCTGCTGCCGGTTTCGCCATGCCGCGTTCGATCGCTTCGACGAGTCGAGATTTGCCGGCCAATGCACCCGGTCCGCGACCGTCGTCTGCGCCCGCAGCCCGTCCGCTACCGGAAGATCCCGCGTTCGCGCCCGCGCTGGAGACATTGCCCGACGAAAGGCCCGCCGTGCCAGGCCCGAAGCCGGCGTTACTGTCCGATCCGCCTAGGGGACGGCCGGTGGCCTGCAGGTCCCCGGCGGAAACCCCGAGCGCGTTCAGCACACGGGTCTTATAGGCGGTCAGCGCGTCGCTTACCTGCTTGTCTGGAGACTTGTAGCCGGCATAGGCGGAGATGAAGCTCTGGAAATTCTCATCCTGGTTTGTGAGTGCGCAGAAGGCGCGGTACGCCTGCATCATCGCCTGATTGTTCGGGTTGATGATCGCGCAGGAGAGCCCGTTCTGCAGCGCCATCTCGAAGAAGTAGGCGTTGATGAGCTCGCGGGCCGGGAGACCGAAGCTGATGTTCGACACACCGAGGATGCTGCTGCCACCGAGCTCGTCGCGGATGCGGCGGATCGTCTCGAGCGTCACGAGCGCCGAGCGCGGATCACTGGAGACGGTCATGCACAGGCCGTCGATGACGATATCCTCGCGGCGAATCCCGTATTCCGCCGCCGTCGCGTAGATCTTCTCAGCGATACGGATGCGGTCGTCTGCATTGTCCGGAATACCGCCCTCATCGAGCGCGAGTGCCACGACGACGCCACCGTACTTCTTCACGAGCGGAAAGACCTCCGCCATGACCTCCTGCTTGCCGTTCACGGAGTTGATGAGCGCCTTGCCGTTGTAGTGACGAAGCGCGCGCTCCATGGCTTCCGGGTTCGAGGTGTCGATCTGGAGCGGCAGCGCCAGCACACTCTGCAGACGGCAGACGACCTCGTCGAGCAGCGCCACCTCATCGATCTCCGGCGTGCCGACATTGACATCGAGCACGTCCGCGCCCGCGTCCTCCTGCTGGAGGCCCTGGTCCACGATGTAGTCGATGTCGTGGTCGACGAGCGCCTGCTTGAAGCGTTTCTTGCCAGTCGGGTTGATGCGTTCGCCAATGATCACAGGACGGGCCGCCCGTCCGATTTCGACGGTGCGGGAGAAGGAGGCGATGACGGTCTGCGCACGGCCCTGCGGTGGGAGTAGCGGGAGAGGGCGCACGGCGGCGATCTCCGCGCGGATGTAGTCCGGCGTCGTGCCGCAGCAGCCACCGACGGCGGCCGCACCGAGCGCGGCGATCTGCTTCATATAGCCGGCGAATTCCTCCGGGCCGACATCATAGACGGTCTTTCCGTCGACGGACTTCGGAAGACCGGCGTTCGGATTCACGAGCACCGGCACGTGGGCGGCCTTCACGAGACGCTCCACGATCGGAATCATCTGGGCCGGTCCGAGCGAGCAGTTCACACCGAGCGCATCGACGCCGAGGCCCTCGAGCATAGCGACCACTGACTCCGGCGTACCGCCCGTCAGCATTTTCCCACTGCCGTCGAAGACGCAGGTGATGAAAACCGGTAGATCGCAGTTTTCCTTCGCCGCGAGCACCGCTGCCTTCGCCTCGTAGGAGTCGTTCATCGTCTCGATCAGCACGAGATCCGCACCCTCGCGGGCGCCGATCCGTACGACCTCGCCGAAGATATCGACCGCGTCGTCGAAGGAGAGGTCGCCCATCGGCGCGAGCAGCTTGCCCGTCGGACCGATGTCGAGGGCCACGTAGGCATCCTCGTCACGACCGGCCTGCGTGCGCGCTTCCTTCGCGAGCTTCACCGCCGCCGTCACGATTTCGTCGAGGTTCTCCGGGAACTTCAGGCGATTCGCGCCGAAGGTATTCGTGTTATAGATGTCCGCACCGACCTCGAGATAGCCGCGGTGCAGGTCGAGGATACACTCCGGGTGGAGGAGATTCCAGGTCTCCGGCAGCTCCCCCGGCTGCAGGCCCTTCTCCTGCAGGATGGAGCCGGTACCCCCGTCGAAGAACAGCCACTCCCGGCCGATTCGATCCATGATATTCTTTCGCATAATTTCCTCCGTTGTGTGTTTACCATTGCAGGCCGCAGAACTTTCGTGGCTTTGCGGAACTTTATGGGGTCTGACCCCATTAAGTTTTTCTAAACTGAATCTAAACTGAAGTTTATAGGGTCAGACCCCATTAAATTTTTATAAAGTCAGCAGTCGCGGTAGAGGCAGTCGGTTTTCGTGCACTGCCGGCAGTCGTGGGTGCTGCGCGCGGTGAGGGTGTCCGGGACAGAAGTATTGGCCTCGACGGATGTCGCGCATGATGACGCGGTGCTGTCAGCACTGAGCTTCAGCGGGTTGACCTCCTGCGCGAGGTATGCGGCGTCGGGCGCGGTTTTCGGCTGGCGCGTGCAGCCGATGAAGGCGGTGATGGACTTGCTCGGGACCATGAGGAGCGCGTCGGTCAGCGTGATGCCGCACCACTTCTGCATGTCGAGGATGCGCGCGAAATCCGTCTGAAGCGCGAGCGGCAGATCCCCGTAGCCGGGCGAGTAGCGCGGGCGGAGCTGATAGCCACGTTCAGCCTCCTGTGCGCGGAGCGTCGCGACCTCACGGTCTGCGTAGGACTCGATCATCTCGGCACCCGCTGCCTGGTAGATGATGGAATCCGTCATGCTGGCAACTTCCCCCCGCTTTATGAGCAGGTCAATGCCGACGCCGATGGTGGCTGCAAACATATACGCGTCGTCGCAGCCGGAGAGGTTTCGATAGAGATCCCGCGAGCGGATCGTGAGCCCCGCGATCTCGACCCGGTCGGGTGCTTCTGTGCGGACGGGAAAGCGTCGGGAGATGGCGCGCGGCGTCGCGGCCGCCTGCATTCGCGCTATGCACTGCTGGATGCGCGCGTCGATCTCCGGCGTCGGTGTGATTTTTCGGTAGCCGAGGTAACGGTAGACCTCGCGGAGTCGCATGTCGATCATAGTGCCCTTCACTTTCCGATGAGTGATCGTAACGAGGACGCAGAGGAGAGGCGTTGTGTGCGGATTCCATGCCGCACTCGGCACCTGGACTCCAGTTGCGTCCCGATGGATAAAAGTATATCAGATTTTCAGGATTTCGCTCAGATTCCGCTGGATGGCCTCGGCGACGTCCGGCTTGTTCATCGAGTAGACGTGGATGTGCTTTACGTCGTTTGCGATGAGGTCAATGATCTGCTCGGTAGCATAGATGATGCCCGCCTGCTTCATTGCCTCCGGATGCTCGCCGAACTTGTCGACGATCTCCTTGAAGCGGGTCGGCACGGTGGTGCCGGAGAGAGCGACAGAACGACCGAGCTGCTTCTGGTTCGTGATCGGCATGATGCCGGCGAGAACAGGCACACGGATGTCCTGCTCGCGGAGACGATAAAGGAAGTTGAAGAACTCCGCGTTGTCGAAGAACATCTGCGTGGTCAGGAAGTCGACACCCGCGTCGACCTTGC
>NZ_JBKEIS010000057.1:0-630 GCF_046365365.1 Oribacterium sp. P9
AACTCTGACGGCGATGCCGTATTCGAGGACGTGGAATATGGCGAGCCGTATAGGAAGTACTATCAGGCATTACTTGCCAACAAGAACCTGCTCTTCGAAGCCCTTCGCACCCACAACTTGCACTCTGTTTGGTACACGACTCTCCAGAGGGACAGCAACGGGCTCGCAGAGGAACGCCTCTCGAAAACCGAAGCGCGGTCTGAACTATCCTGGCTGGTCTGGATTGACGAAGACGGGAAATATCATTCGTGCCGCATGTCCGATGAATATCCGGTGCCAGAGCGCATATATGAGCCTACGGGATTCCTCAAGGAATTGTTAAACAAGTACTCTTCATACACCGATGAGGACGAAGAAGCAATCGAGTAATGCTGCGACAGTAGATTTCTACCGAACTTGCGACAGCCCACTAACCTCGTCGAAGGTTGGTGGGCTGCCTTCATGTTGGCCGCTCAAGAAAACGAAAGGCGGTACAGCATAGAGACGAGAATAAGGTTGGCCACCCGGGGTGCGAATTGGGTTCGTCTGTTTATTAGAAGGGATGCCCGTTCTTGTCGATGGGTTATCCTTATCGAGCATAATCGTCCCTGCTGCGGTCTACCGATCGTTCCTGGGACCTGGAGCTGCTTC
>NZ_JBKEIS010000059.1:0-625 GCF_046365365.1 Oribacterium sp. P9
TGCATATTGCGAAGCTAATCGGCCGGGTTTGCGAAGCAAAACGGCCGCATTCCGTTTCTGAACGGCCGGCACGAGCTCTATCTTAGTGGTCCATTCCTTTATAATGATGCTAACCATCCAAGTGATGGTGAATACATCATTTTTAAGGAGGATAATGTATGCAGTTAGATTACAAGGACATCATTATCAAACACTATGCGCTATCCATGTCAGGTGGCGAAATAGCTCGTCAGGCGGGTTACAGTAAGTCTGGCGTTAACGACTTCTTGCGAGCGTTCAAGAAGTGTGAAGATCTTCAGTATCCATTGCCGACAGGCATCACGAACTATGGGATAGCCATGAAGGTGTATGGGTCTGTATCTGGATCAGGTTGCCGTAACGAAAACATCGAACTTCCGGATTATGAAGAGGCAGCCAAGTTAATGGCAACCAGGAAGAACATGACGCTCATGTTTCTGTGGAACCGCTACAAGAAAAAGTGCGAAGAAGAAGGGGCGCGTTTTTACCAGTACAGTCAGTACTGTGAGCTCTACAACAAATGGTGCGAAGAGAATTATGAGACCGCCCACTTTGATGCCGTAATCGCACAAAAGATGGAGGTGGACTTCGCAGGTCAGACCTTCAC